>JAQUBZ010000010.1:0-39484 GCA_028686425.1 Bacteroidales bacterium
ATACCGACGGCAACTATTATTGGACAGTGAAGATTGGTGCAGCAGACCCTGTATGGATGCTCGATAAGGATGGCAACAAGATACGCACCACCGGAGACAACGGAAAAGATGCCGTTTCACCTCAGGTACGTATCAACTCCGCAACCAATATGTGGGAGATAAGCGTTGACGGAGGTGTTTCATGGGTCAGCACAGGTGTTGCCGCGACAGGTGCCACAGGAGCGGCAGGCGTTTCTCCTCAGGTGCGAATCAACTCTGCTACAAATACATGGGAGATAAGTATCGACGGAGGTGTTTCGTGGACAGGTACAGGCGTTGCAGCGACAGGTGCCACAGGAGCGGCAGGAAAGGATGGAAAAGATGGTTCTTCACCTGTCGTCTCAGTGAAACTTTTCACAGACGGCAACTATTATTGGACCATCAACGGCGAATGGCTGATTGTCGATGGAAACTTCGTACCTGCAACAGGTCCTCAGGGTCAGCGCGGAGCGACAGGTCCTAAAGGAGATGCCGTATTCGCAGCAAACGGCATCAATAATACCAATGCCGATTATGTAGGATTTACCCTTGCCAACGGCACTAAGATTCAGTTACCCAGATACAAGCCGTTCAAGATTGGATTGGATGCCGGCAATGATGCCATTACCCTGTCGGCAGTCGATACGACACTCTCTCTGAAGCTGCCGAGCGGGTTTGTGGAAAGCGACTACAGTTCGATAATGGCAAGAATGATAACAAAAAATACTGAAGATTCAGACATCAAGACCAAGGCAGGTGTCGGACCGGCTTGGGAAGTGACTGTCAACAAGCCTACTTTTACAGCAGCCGGTGTATGCAAAGATGATGCAGCCGTGAACATCAAGCCGATAATTGGTCGGCTTGCAGTCGGCGACAACTCCATGCTTGAAGTGAGCATCATAGATGCCGACGGAGGCAGTATCACCGCATCCAGAGTGATAACGGCAGGAGAGATAGCAACTTTCAATTCTTCCACTCATACCGTAAACGTAATTACGAGGGGAAGCCTGACATCCGCTCTGGTGAACGATGCCGTAAACACAGGCAATACACTTATAATCAACGGATTACTGTCGGGAGAATATACAGGAAATGATATAGGTACTTCTGATAATATTACCAGAGATTGGAACGCTTTGAGGAGTTACATACGGGGACGGTCCGCAAATATTGACCTGACACTGAATAACGTAGCGAATGTTATAACTCACGCCCTATCTAACTGCCCGAATCTGGCATCGGTATCGGTGCCGAATGCTGTGTCTATCGAAAAGTGGGCTTTTGAGAATTGTACACAGTTAATCACTGTTGATTTGCCGAATGCTGTGTCTGTCGGAAAGGCTGCTTTTTATAAGTGTGGTCAATTGGCCACTGTTTCGTTGCCGAAAGCTGTATATATTAAACAGTATTCTTTTAGTGAGTGTTCACAGTTAGCTACTATCTCACTGCCGAATGTTACGTCTGTCGGAATGAGTGCTTTCTATAGTTGTACAAAATTAGCCACTGTTTCACTGCCGAATGTTACGTCTATCGAAGATTGTGTTTTCTGTTATTGTTCAAATTTAAAAAATGCTGATTTGCCGAATGCTACGTCTGTCAAGTATTCCGCTTTTGAGAATTGTACACAGTTAACCACTATTTCATTGCCGAAGGTTACGTCTGTCGGAAATATGGCTTTTAAGAATTGCACTGCTTTAACCACTATTGATTTACCGAAGGTTACGTCTGTCGGGAATTGGGCTTTCTATGGTTGTACACATTTAACCACTATTGATTTGCCGAACGTTGTATCTGTCAATAGTTTGGCTTTTGAGGAATGTACACAGTTAACCACTGTTTCGCTTCCGAAGGTTACGTCTGTCGGAAATATGGCTTTTCAGAATTGCTCTGCTTTGACAACGCTCAAACTGGCAGCAGCCGGTGCAATTGATTCATTTGGAGACGATGTATTTTTAGGTGTCACTACCGGTAGTTGTGATTTATATATCGGTGCAGCTGAAATTGCAACAGCGGCAGATCTGCCGAATAAAAAGTGGCGCGTCCGTACTTGGAAATCCATCTCACAATATAATCTGTAACGAATAGATTGTCCGAAAATGCTTCGATGGTATAGCATAAACAACAATAGTCTATAATTCAAATAATTATGACAAAACTCAAAGACGGTAAAACGCATCTTGCCGATGACGAATTGGTCAACGTTACAGGTGGTGACGAGTATGATGATACCTGCAATAGCTATCGTACTTATGAAGCATGTATGGAATCCGGTTCAGCTTCCTTTTGCCGTTGGGAGGTTTAAAAAGGTAAGTGCATAGTATCAGGATTTCATTAGATTGAATTTCAAATGTAATCAAAAAGCGCCCGATAGTTTATTATCAGGCGCTTTTGTTGTATAGGGTTTATTATCAGAACATCAGGTTGACTTTCACGAAGAAGTTTCTTCCCGGTTCGATGCTGATGCTTCCGCGGTTGGTGGAGAGGTGATTGGTGTATGCGGTATCGAAGATGTTCTCCACACCTGCAAAGCCCTGTATAGAGCATGTGCGGCTGAGGACGAATCGCTTGGTATAAAGGGCGAAGTCGAGGCGGACGTATCCGTCGGTGGCGGTTTCTCCCTGTGCTATCTTGTCTTGTCCGGCTGCAGCAATCAGGTTCAGTTCCATACTTCCTGCCTTATCAAAGGTGTATCTTGCTCCGAAACGCCCGGTAAGAGGTGGAATCAGCGGCAGGTCGGTATTTGACACGATGTCACGGCCGCGAGTGTAATATCCTGATAATGACAGTACCAGGTCTGAGATAATATTGTACTCCGCCTTGATATCGGCTCCGTAGAGAAGGGCTTCGCTTACATTTGAATTTATTAATGCGTCAAGAGTCTCTTTTGAACTGTCTGCAGTCAGCTGATAGATGAATTTGCCTGGATCTTCAACAATCATGTTGTTGATTTTGTTCGTGAATATAGAAGTTTGGAGAGTAAATTTGTTTCCCCATACGCGTACTCCGGCATCAACTCCGAGCCCGTCTTCGGGTTTCAGATTCTGATTGCCGAGACGTACGTAGTTGCCGAGGTCTATATATTTGAAGCGCTCTTCGAGTGACGGTGCTCTGAAAGAGCGTGATGCATTCAGCACCACATCTGCATTCTTGGTAAATTTATAGAGCAATCCGAGATTGGCACTCCACGATATATCGAAAGTGTTTCCGGCTGGAAATGTAATACGCTGACTTGCAGGTGGTTCGGCAATTGTGCCATTCATGTTGATGTAATCTACATCGTGTCCCTCTTCGTTATTCATCCATATTCCGTCAATGCGGCCGCCGAGTGTAACGATGAAACGGTTATCAAGGAAACGTGCTTCGTCCTGCATGTATATGCCGCCTGTAGTAGAGGATGAAGTAGGAATAGGAGTTTCTCCTCTTTCGATGTTGTTGGTCTTGATGATGGTTCCATCCGGTTTTTGTATATTCACAGTGACAAACTTCTTCCTGTCGGTAACCAGATTTCTTCTGAAAAAGTCTGCTCCCGCGATGAAGGTATTATTGTCGGATAGATTGAAAACGGTCTGAAGTTGAGCGCTGTGGGTTTTGTGTATGGAGTTTGGAGAGAGTAGGGTAGGTGTGGTGAGCTGAATGTTTCCGTTTGGCATCACTTTACGTGTTACGGTGTTGGGATGAACTTCGACATCACGATTGTTGTCTTGGTAGAAATAACTGATTTTCAGAGATGTAAACTTATCCGTAAGGTTCTTGATCTCATAACTTGCATCGACAAGCATTCTACCGATCTGTTTGTATGTTGCGTCTGCCGGACCTGGGAATGAAGAGCCTCCGGGGATTCCCACATTGTAGGACCTATTGTTCTGAAAATTAAGTTTAAAGAGGTGATTCGCAAGTGGTTTGAAGCCGAACTTTGCAGCGATGTTGCCGGTGGTGAACTGGCTGTTCGGAATCTGACCTTCAGGAGTACGGATGTTCCCGGCCTTTGAGTAAGTTCCGTTTACGCGCAGATACCATTTTGAGGAGCCTGTCCCAAGTGCAAGATTGTTAGAGAAGTAGTTGTTGACAGAGGAGTATCCCGTATTGAATTCTCCTGAAAAATAAGGTCTGTCGGCAAATCTGCCCTCCTTGGTAATGATGTTGATGATGCCGCCCATGGCACCTGTGCCGTATAGTGAAGATTGTGCACCTTTTATCACTTCGATACGTTCTACGTCATTTACATCTATCATACTCAGGGATGCTGTCAGGTCGGTGGCTGTTTCGACCCTGTCTCCGTCTATGAGGGTGATGAGGCGGCTTTCGCCAAATCCCCTTACGTTTACATTGGTGGACCATACTCCGTCACCGCCGAATGCGATTCCGGGTTCTGTGGCAAGTACGTTTGAGACTGTCAGGGCCGAATGTTTCCTAAAATTCAGTACAGGGGCAATCACGACAGAAGCGGGTGTTTCAATAACTTTTTTATTAACACGCAAACTTGTTATAGTACTCTCTTTAAGGGAGCGGATAGTGTCAGCTGCTGCTTTTGGCTCGGAATTGGTGCGGCCGAAAGAGGTGGTGGCGAAAAGCGAAGCGATTACTGCAATTGCAAATAATCTTGAGTAGTGTTTAAATGTATTATTCATTTTCTTTGTTCTTTAGAAGGACTGATTTTACCTGAATGCCGGATATACGCCCGAGTTGACCCGTAAGGGAACCAATTTCATCAGTAGTACCTTCAAGAACAAGCGAAATGATGCTTAGAGTGTTGTTTCTCGGCAAACCTTGTCTGCCTATGATAATTTGAGAGTGACGGGAGATGACTTCGTTCATAATCTGAACGTTCTCTTTGTTCTCCACTTCGATTAAGACTGTTCCAATTCTCTTTTCCATCAGAATACTTTCGGATTAGATTGTTATTGTTTGTTCCCCGCAGGACCTCGGTTTCAGATATTTCCTGACACCTCAGTTAAAAGCGGTACTTTATTATCGGTGCAAAGATATTGTTTTTTCGGATACTTTATATAATTTTATGGAAAATTATTTGAGATGAACCGTATCATTATTTCCATATTGCTATTTATACTGTGCGCTTGTGGCGGACCATCGGGCAGAACCGGCTCCGCGGATGTCGCACAAACTATTCATATTGCTACCCTGAAAGGACCGTCAGCCATGGGGATGATTAAGATGATTGACAGTCTCTCTTATGCGCCATCTGATAATGATATTTCCATCAAGATATATACCGAGCCGATGCTTGTTCGCAAAGCCATGTTGGATGGAACGGCCGATTTTGCAGCACTTCCGATGAATATGGCAGCCGTGCTTTATAACAAGGGGCTTGATTACTCTTTAGCTGCCGTACCTGTAAGCGGGTCCCTATATCTTGCAGGAAGCGATACATCCATAACGAGATGGGAGGATCTCCGCGGACGAAAGGTCCATATTATGGCTAAAGGAATGACTCCTGATGCAATATTCAGGTATCTCCTCGTTCAAAACGGACTTACCCCTGACGAAGACGTGATACTCGACTATAACTTCCCCACCCACACCGACATGGCAAGTGCTCTCGCTTCGGGACGTGCCACTCTCGGAGTTATTTCGGAGCCGTATATCAGTATGGTCATGACTAAAAACAGTCTGGTGCATCCGATTATCGACTTAAACCGTGAATGGGCTAAAATACATGGATATAATATCACAGAGACGGCTTTTTTAGTAAAAACCGAATTAATTGAAAGTCAGTCTGAACGTGTACAAGCCGTACTTGACGGTTATGCCGCTTCGATTTCGTGGGTCAATCACAATCAGGACAGCGCTGCGGCCCTGATGGTGAAGTTTCAGATAATTTCGGATACCTCTGCTGCCCGCATATCCATCCCGCAGTCACATTTAATTTTCAGACGTGCAAGAGATCATAAAGACGAGATAAATGCTTATCTTCGCACTTTATTTGAGATGTCACCAGGATTAATCGGGGGAAAATTACCGGATGAAGCGTTTTATCAATAAACAAACAGGATATGGAGCACTTTCTGTGCTTCTGATGATAGCTCTGTGGAAAATGGCTTCTATTCACTATGGTTCGGATTTTATCCTTCCAAGTCCTGAAAAGACACTCGCGACCACTTTCAGGCTGCTTGGTGACGTGGCATTTCTCTCAGTGGCGGGGAGCACTGTACTGCGCGGACTTGCCGGTTTTGCCATAGCGATGGTGCTTGGTATAGGATTAGGGATTCCTGCGGGCATGAGTCAGGGTTTCAGAGCTTTTATGACCCCGTTTTTGGTAGTAATCCGCTCAATTCCGGTGGTAGCATTTATTTTGATTGCCCTGATTTGGTTTTCTTCAGATGATGTGCCTGTTTTTATCGCTCTTCTGACCATGTTTCCACTTATATGTACCAATGTTATAGAGGGTATTAAAAATGTTGACCACAATCTGATAGAGATGGCTGAATTCTATCATGTCGGACGTGGCAGGATTATCAGAGAAGTGTATATTCCGGCCATCGCACCTTTTCTGTTCAGTGGGGCTTCAAATGCCATGGGAATAGGGTGGAGGGCCATTATTGTCGGAGAGGTCCTGAGTCAGCCGCGTTACGGTATCGGCACTGTGATGCATAGCGCGCAGACGTTTCTCAATATTGATGTCCTCATCGCATGGACTCTTATCGCAGTGCTTATAAGTTATATCTTCGAGCAGATAATCAGAGGATTCGAGCACATTTTGATCAAATGGAGGACAAAGTGATGAAAAGTGTCGAACATCTATACAAAAGTTATGGCCCTCTGGTGCTGTTTAAAGACCTCACGATGGCATTTGAAGATGGTCGGATTACAACCATTTTAGGACCATCAGGCTGCGGAAAGACCACTCTTCTGAATATCATCGGAGGGATTGAAACTCCTGATAGCGGAATACTTACGGGTTTTGACGACTGCCGTTTCTCATATATTTTTCAGGAGCCGCGCCTATTGCCTTGGAAGAGTGTACGTGGCAATATCGAATTTGTTGTGAATCGTGCACTGACACCGGCGCAGCGACATGATAAGGTGGAAGAGCTGATGAATCGTGTCGATCTCTCGGCGTTTGCCGATTATTATCCTTCGCAGTTAAGTGGAGGAATGAGACAGAGAGTCTCCATCGCGCGCTCATTTGCCGTATCCTCTGACGTCATCCTCATGGATGAACCATTGAACGGTCTTGATTCGGCACTTAAACGAACCATAATTTCATGGTTCAAACAGCTGTGGAGCTCCGATCCGCGCACCGTAATCTATGTCACGCACGATGAAGATGAAGCGAGACTGCTTGGAAGCAGCAGAGTTGTAAAGTTGAAATCTTCACTATAAATCAAAGATAATTAGCTTATTTCAAAATTATTATGTAAGTTTGTGACGGTGTAATCACTATACTTGCACCTACATATAAATCATCAAAAATGAAAAAAATAATATTTCTATTGTCAACAGCGATGTTGCTGCTGGCTGTCAGTTGCACAAAAGACATTATTCATCCCCAGAAATGTACTTTGGATGAAATTGCCGGTACTTGGATCTGGACTTTGGAAGATGGTGAATCAGTTCCAAATCCTAAAATCGAGATAGGTACCATTAAGGCTGACGGAACTGAGGAATATTGGTCTATTGCAGATGACAAGTGGACCAAAACGTTGAATCCTATTTCAATTACCGAAGACGGCATCCTTCACCTGAGCGATATTGGTGATTGTTATATAGTCAACTTTGACCAACTGACACTGACCATTGAAACCAAAAAAGACAGAGTGAGGTACTCTGCCAACAGGGTGATGAATATTACTAATGAACAGGCAGTAGGAACATGGACATGCGATGAATATAAAGTAAGCGAATCAGTAGTTTGTAAAAACTATCAACTGATTATCAATGAGGATGGTACATATATTATGTCGTATAATGGAGCTGCTGAATCAATTTCAGGAAAATATGGCTTCTGCAATGATTTCTTTATTTATCAGAGCAATCGTGCCGGCACTATCCTATTCGTTTTTGGCATGGATGAAACAGGGCTTGTCTGCAAACATCTGACAAAAGCTGAAGACGGAACGCTGGTCCAAAATACAATGCACAAGAAATCCTATCAGTCGAATCTCGAAACTCAACTCGCCGGCGGATGGATATGGACCAGAGAGAATGATGTACGTGTCCCCACCTCCAATATGGAACTATCTTTCTATAATCCTATGATTGGAATACATGATTATCAGACATTTGGTGAAGATGCCGAGCACATTTTGGAGCCATATTATTTAGATGGAAGAACGATTAGATATCCGGAAGATACGGAAGACCTACCTTATGAGACCATTATGAGCATCGATGACTCGCTGTTAGTAACAAAAGGCTCTGACGGCATCACCTACAGGGCATCACGTATTTTTATGGAAAATCCTCTTAATGAAAAGATTATAGGGACATGGGATTGCCGTGAGTTTATAGATGGTGATACCAACAGGGTGACTCATGTTTTCGATAGGAATGGATTGGTTATCTGCAAAGAGAATGACACCAAGTCTTTTTACGGAACATATAGATTGTATAATAGCTTGTTAATTATGCAGTTTAGTGATTCGGATGAAATTGAAACTATTTTATGGATTATCAAAGACAAAAAAATAGAGAACGGTACGATGACATTCAGCAGACTTCTCAAAGATGGCACATCTATTGAAAATGTACTTGTTAAAAGGTAGTTAATCACTTCATACGGCAATGATAATATACAATTAAAACCAATCAATATGAAACTAAAAAAATCACACAGCATCAGCGACGATGAATTGACTAATGTCACAGGTGGAGCAGACCCATACGACTCTTTCTGTAATTCGTTTAAGAACGAGGGAGAATGTAACAGCCACTACTCGGACGGCAGTTGTGTCTGGGAAGATTTTTATAAAGCCGGTTTTGTCTGCATAAAAAAATAGACATTACTCTTCAATCATAAGAAAAACTCTCCAAAAGCTGCAAATAGTGCCATTGGAGAGCTTTCTTATTTTTAGAGAGTATCTATTCTGCCTTGATGTTGTCGGCGGGGTTCTCGCGGGCGACTTTGAGGATGCGATAGGTGATGGTCGCGATGAGGATGGCCAGAAGGACTATGATGCACAGGGCGAATACCGGGATGCCGAGTGATACCTTTTCTGAAAATTGTTTAAGCCATTCTGTCCCCACTAAGGCGGCCGCTGTAGCTCCGACAATAAGTGAAGGGAGAGCTATTTTCAGAATGTCATATACGAACATCTTGTATATCCTCTTGACCTTGGCTCCGTTGACTTTGCGGATGGCAATCTCCCTGCGGCGGCGGACCACCTCGTCGTTGGCATAGCCGATAAGACCGAGAAGTGCCACAAGGACGGTTACCAGACCTCCTATAAATACAGAATCCCTGAATCTTCGGCTTTCGTTGTATTGGTCGATAATCTCATTTTTATACACTTTGATCTCGTTGATACGGTCAGGATAGAGCCTGTCGAGCACTTCCTGTGTCTTTTGAATATTTTCCTTGGAAATGGTATCATACCTGATCAGGATATTGGAAAAGGCATGTCTGCCTCCGTTGAAAATCAGCGCAGGGTCGCGGCTGTCTTTTTCTGCCAATGAATTGAGCTGCAGGTTGTCAAACACTCCTACAATTGTATATAGCGGATTACCGTCTATTACACTGGTGCAACGGAATCTTTTTCCGATGACATTATCGTCCCAGCCGACAGCCGCTTTCATCATTTCAACAAATTTACGCTCTACCATTACCTGGCAATTTGTTGTGTCTCCATATTCGGATGTAAATGTAGTTCCTTGTACAATAGGTATTTCCATCGTTTCAAAGAAGTTGGGAGAGGCAAAATACAAGTTTGTGATATGGTATTGTGTCTCATCTCCAGGCAGTTCGACAAGGTCACCGCTGACTCCCTCAAAGAACAGACATGTAGAGGTGGTCGTGCTCACGACTCCCGACAGGTTGCGAAGTTCTTTGACAGCAGTTCCTCTCGATTTGAATGAAGTTCCGGAAAGGGAGATATATGCAAGATTGTCAGCATTATAGCCCAAATCGTCATTTACGAGGCGGGAGTATTGGCGTCCGATAAGCACCACAAGGCAGATAAGGAAGCCGGCAAGAGCTATCTGGACGGCAAGCAGGGAGCGTTTCCATAACTTCTTGTTCTCTTTATAGTTGCGGAATGCCGAACTTACAGGAATGTTGAAATACAAAATGGCGGGTACGATTGTTGTAAGTGCAAGGATTGCAAGACATATTCCTCCTAAAATGGAGATGCTTTCAGGGGATACGAGTGCTGTGATGTCACTACCTATCAAATCTGTAATCTTGCTCTGCATAGCCATAACAATGGCAAACGCCAATATGATGGAGACTATAAGGTGTACCAGACTTTCGGCAAATACCATTTTGAAGATTTCCATCTTTCCGGCCCCATAACATTTGTGTACGGCCATTTCTTTGCTGCGTGATACCACCTGGCTCACAACTACAAGCAGGTAGTTCATCACGGCGCAGAGCAGAAGTACGAAGGCCAGAAGAGAGAGAATCCACGACATACGTTTTACATTTTCAGTACCACTGTAGGTGTCGGTAATCGGTATAATATTGAAGTCCAACTCGATACCTGATGCTTTTAACTCCTCTATTGGCAGATTCTGCTTGATCATCTTGTCAATGTCTTCTCTGAGAAGGTCACTGTCGGTTCCTTCAGCTATTTTGATAAAAGAGATATATCTGTCGTTGCTCCACAATCCTTCGCTGCCGTCATACATATACTTTCCGATGTTGGGGAGTGCAATAATGACATCGATATTTGCAAGTATGGAATTGGCGGGTATATCCCTGTATATTCCCCCAACAGTCTCCAGATGACCTCCGATAGAAGGGCAGGAAATCTGCGTACCTAACGGACTGCCTCCGAGTTTTTTCGCCATTGATTCGGAAATCATGCAATACCCCTTCTCCGCAAGCACTTTATGCGGGTCTCCGGATATTATTTTCAGATCAAATACGTCAAAAAAGCAACTATCGGCAAAGCCTAATTTTTCGCACCGTACCTTGGTCTTGTCCTCTTTTTCGATGACATCGTCATAAGCTCCGAAAGTATATCTGGTGGCAGTCTCGATGATTGGGCTGTACCGTTTCAGTGTTGGGGCAACACCTCCTGAAGTCTGTCCGTATTCGCCCCAGACACCATTCATATTCACTTTTTCATTGATACGGTAGATTCTGTCGGAATCACCCCAGAATTTGTCATAACTCTGCTCGAACCACACCTTTGCTATAAGGATTGAGCCGATGGCAAGTCCGAGAGCAAGGCAGAGTATTCTTACTCCGTTTCTCTGTCCTTTTTTAGGAAGATTTTTTATCGATTTTAATATGTTGTTCATGTTCTGATGATTTTTAGAGGTAATTATTACAATACAAGGTCATTGACAATCCGGCCGTCAAACAAGTTGATTACACGGCCGGCGTATGATGAGTCATGCTGACTGTGGGTCACCATGATTACGGTTGTACCTTCGCGGTTCAACTCGCTGAGGAGCTCCATCACCTCCTGACCGTTTTTGGAGTCGAGGTTGCCGGTGGGCTCATCGGCAAGGATAAGCTCCGGACGGCTGACAATGGCACGTGCTATCGCAACACGCTGCTGCTGACCTCCCGACAACTGCTGTGGGAAATGCCCTGCACGATGATTGATGTTCATCCGCTTCAGCATTTCGTCCACCATCTTTTTTCTCTCGGAAGATTTGATATTGAGATATACCAGCGGAAGCTCGACATTTTCATATACATTCAGGTCGTCGATCAGATTGAAACTCTGAAAGACAAATCCTATCTTTCCCATCCTGTAGTCTGTCCTTTCGGACTCTCTCAGGCTGCCTACTTTCTTGTCTATCAGTGAATAAGTGCCTGATGTGGGGTTGTCGAGCAGACCGAGAATATTAAGCAGAGTTGATTTGCCGCACCCTGACGGTCCCATGATGGCAACAAACTCGCCACGATTCACTTCAAAAGAAACATCGTTGAGCGCTATTGTTTCTATTTCTTCCGTACGGAAGCTCTTTTTTAGATTTTCTACTTTTAAAAATGACATTATTGTATGTATTTATTTGTTCTCTTTCTTAAAATAATGGACCAACAATGTGCCAAAATCTCAATACATTGATTATAAATATATTGTGTATTATATGTAAAATATAAAATTGTAAAATATTTTAACACTTTGTAAAAATTCATTACATTTGCACCATGGCAAAACATGGAAAAATATTGGTTGTCGATGACAATCACGGAATATTGGAAGCAGTGGAATTGCTCCTTACTCAATATTTTGAGCAGGTAATCACCACTGACAATCCCGAGAAAACAGATGATTTAATCTCAAAATATGGGACGGATGTGGTATTACTCGATATGAATTTCAAGGCCTCGGTCAACACAGGTAACGAAGGGCTTTACTTTCTCGGCCGTATCAAAGATAAATATCCTGATGTACAGGTTGTTGTATTTACTGCATACGCTGATCTCGATCTTGCTGTCGATGCCCTCAAGAGAGGTGCCAACGATTTTGTGGTCAAGCCCTGGGACAACGACAAACTTGTGGCTACACTTCAGAGCGCATACAATCTGCGCCAATCCAGAAAGGAGATCAAGAAACTCAAGGAGATCAACCAGACACTCTCTTCATCAACGTCTCGGATGTATTGGGGCAACAGCCCTATAATGAACAGGTTGCACGATACTGTCCGAAAAGTTGCAGCCACTGATGCCAATGTCCTGATTACGGGGGAGAACGGTACAGGTAAGGAAGTTCTTGCGCGGGAGATTCATCTGTTGTCTTCCCGAAGCAATGAACCTATGGTGACAGTCGATATGGGAGCCGTTGTAGAGACACTTTTCGAGAGTGAATTATTCGGACACGTCAAAGGGGCATTTACCGATGCCAAAAATGACCGTGCCGGCAAATTTGAAGCAGCTGCGGGGGGTACTCTGTTTTTAGATGAAATAGGAAATCTGCCGATGCATCTGCAGTCAAAGCTGCTGACTGTCATTCAGAGAGGTGTCGTGACAAGGGTGGGAAGCAATCAGGAGACCGAAATCAATGTCAGACTGATCTGTGCCACAAATAAGGATATTGAGAAGATGGTTGATGAAGGCATTTTCAGAGAAGACCTTCTCTATAGGATTAATACTATTCACCTATCTCTGCCTGCTTTACGAGACAGGGCAGATGATATTGTCCCATTTGCAGAGAAATATCTTGAGCATTATTCCCGCAAATATTCAAAGAATATAGAGGGCTTTACGGCCGATGCCAAGCGTGAGATGACCGATTATCCGTGGAACGGAAATATACGCGAATTGCAGCATACTATCGAAAAAGCGGTTATTCTTTGTGATGACCATCACATAAGCTCTAAAGCTCTGATGTTACGCCCCGTCAAATCGAGGAAGCAGGAGGTCTTGACTATAGAACAAATGGAGTGCAGAATGATAAAGGACGCCATGGCCGATCACAATGGCAACATGAGTGCAGTTGCAGAGCAACTCGGTATTTCGAGACCAACCCTTTATTCTAAAATCAAAAAATACAATTTATAGCCATGGGTTATCGCAAAAAATATCGTCTTCAGAAGGAGAATCTCGACTATATGTTCAAGGCGCTTGAAAGTGACGATTACTCTTTCAATTTTGTGGATGATGGTTCCGATTTCAACGTCAATCTCAATCGTGTCAAGGAGTTGCTTTCCAATGCCAAGAAGCGTGCGATAGAGCGCGAGAAGTATTACGAACTGCTGATTAATAATGTAAAGACGGGAGTTATCACTGTGTCCGAAGATGGAAATATCCATCAGGCAAATGCCGAGGCGAAAAGGATGTGCGGTCTTGAGATTTTTACCAAAATCAATCAGCTCAGGCGTATAGATGCTGCCATGGCTGATGCGATTATGGATGTTCAGCCAGGGCAGACTAAAAATGTGACAATGAGTACAGAGCGCGGAGATATTTCGCTCAATCTTACGGCTGCGGCAATCACTATTGATGGGCGTAATCTTAAAGTGGTGTCAATCAATGATATAGGTAATGTTCTGGATCAGAAGGAGACAGATTCGTGGATTAAGCTGACAAGAGTTCTCACTCATGAGATTATGAATTCGCTTGCTCCGGTGACATCTCTTTCAAAGACTTTGATAAGACTCAATCCAGACAAGGACGGGGATATTGCCCGCGGTCTGAATACTATCTGTGCCACAAGCAGTTCGCTAATCTCGTTTGTTGAGTCTTACCGAAAGTTTACAAGGCTTCAGTCTCCCTCTAAGAGGGCGTTTGAGGTTAAGCCTCTGATTGATAAGTGTATTTCATTGATAACTGAGGTTCCGGAATATTCCGGCATCTTGTTTTCAGTTTCAGAGGAGCCTGAAAATATTTTGATATATGCTGACGAAAATCTTATGGATCAGGTATTTACCAATCTGCTGAAAAATGCGGCTCAGGCTGTTGCTGATACGCGCCACACCGTTGACGGACGTGAAGCTCAGGTGCTGAAACGTGGCCTTGTAGATGTCCTGATAGGGTACGATGCCAAGAAGATGGTGGTTATCACCATTGCAAATAATGGTCCGGACATCCCTTCAGACGTCGCTGAAAATATCTTCACTCCGTTTTTTACCACCAAACATGATGGAAGCGGCATCGGCCTGAGTATCTCAAGGCAGATACTTAATCTTCATGGCGGTACCCTCAGACTTACTCAAAATATTGAAGGAAAAGTGGTCTTCACCATCGTGTTGTAGTCTGTTGCGGTGACGATGTCTTTTTTGCCAATTTTTTGTCCCTTGTAACTAATTGATATACAATGAAATTTTAGATTTAAAACCAACTTTTTGGCCGAAACGATTTTTCGGGAGACAATCTTTAAACAAAACCGCCATGAAGAAAATCTATAATCTGCTTGCAGTTGCTCCGTTTTATGAACTGAATCGTGCCAACGGATACTCTGTCCGCTGCCAGAAGGAGTAATAGTCTGTAAGCGACACGATTAGACATAATAATGGCTGCAATCTGATGCTAAAAAGGTTGCAGCCGTAATATTTATTTTTTCTCTTCAAATGATACGTTTCCCTGATATGAGATACTGTCTCTCGAGTTGCAGTTTACTCCGATAGCGGCGGTTCCGTTGTTGTAGATTTGAACTGTTATCTCGAACAGCTCTTTTCCGTTGTTGGCCTTGAAGAAAAATTTGTACTCTCCATGCTTTGAGAAATCCTGCATGATTGTGGTCTCGTAGTCTTTGAATACGATGGATAAATCTTCATTTCCAAAGAGCGGAGTACGCGATACTCCGAAATAGGGAAGTCGGCAGGTGACTTTATTTCCCTTAACAGACAAAGTGTATCCGTCCTGAGATGAGCGTGAAGGATAGTGCATAGGCAATATTCTGTCAACAACAATTGTGAAATCTTTATTTGTGACGGAAGTGTCTATTTTTAGAGCAAGTTCACGAGCTTCTGCCGTTCTGGCTGCTTTTCTTTCAGTTGAGGTAACTCCACAAGAAACAAGCATGAGTGTCATGGCAGAAAAAATGCAGATAATAAATGTTCGTTTCATGATAATTGTTTTTAAAATATGGTGTAAAGATATAAAAAATAGTAATCCGACAGCCTTATCTGCTCCCTCCACCATGTCCTCCTCCTGAAAATCCTCCGCCACCGCCGAATGATGACAATCCTCCACCTCCCCAGCTCGAGATAGTACTCCGGGTATTGTATGCAGCCTGGCTTGCAGTTATGGAGTTAGAAAATAAATTACTCATATTCAATGTATTAAGTATATCTATCCCGTTACTTGGATAAAGTTGCTCAAATTTGATCGGGTCTATCTCTTTCAGCTCTTTTGCAACCTTGTCGGCTATTCCGAACAATGCGCCAAAGATGATGTATTCTCTCCAAAGTGATACTTCGACAGATTTACGTTCGTTAATCAGTGTGAAATCTTTAAGGAAATTCTTAAATCCGATTGCTTTTCTGGCAAGTTCCTTTCCCTTAGGATTGAAATGGCTCTTTTTCCATACAACAATCTCTTTTGTGAATACGGATCCCATATTAACATGAGAGTTTACTCCGTCTATTTTGAGACTGTTTGTCCATCCGATGGCATCTTCCTGATTGTTTCTCAACCATTTTTTGAACTCTTTTTCCTGTAAAATGCCATCTTTTCCGCTTGCCGCTTTCATCATATTGTAGAGGCGCCTCTCCGATTTGGAAACATTTTCAGGGCATTCACCAATGCAGATAACATCTTTTCCTTTCAAATCTTTTTTTATTTCGAGATTCTTATTGTACAACATATCGAGAATAAAGGCTGAAGCTATCGAATTTGGCGGCGATACCATTTTTGAGACTGTAAGAGTGTAATAGGTGGCTAAAAGATCTCCATTGTAAGGCAGTTCGCGACACCAGTCGAGTTTATCAGGATTTACTCCGTAAATGCTCTTGCGCAATGCCGGACCGGTCTTGTTGCACAGAAACAGTATTATTACAACTATCGGAAGTACAAATATCAGCAGGACAAACACAATCCCGATCATTACGTCGGAAGCTGTCAGAGGCTCTTCAATTTCATAGTCGCTGCCGCTGATCGCCATTTCCTCCATTTCGGAAAAATCGCGGTCCTGAATACTTGTCGGGCTGAAAATCCCTTTGTCGAAGCGAGCCATCACAATCATCGAACTGTTGGAGCGGAAAGGCTCTGTTGTACGTGCGACTATATTTCCGTCCTGAAAAATAATTTCCCCTATATATCCGAAGCCGGCGATGCGGACAGCAGTTGAGTCGAACGGAGTCCCTTCTTTGGAGATAGTCACCTTTGCATAATCGGGATTTGATGATAGCCCTGTCGATATAAATTGGTAGTTGAATGCGTCATAGTCGTTGAGCGATTTGACAAAGTTTGTAAGAGTATATGAGACGGTATATACATGGTCTCCATAACTACCTACACCCCAGCATATTTCATATCCGTCGCTTCCTTTATTGACCATTCCGCATCTGCCTGCTTTTTCGCGGATTGACCTGTCAATATCCCAGTCTCCTTCGTTCATGAACTTTTCTGAGGTCTCATCGCTGACACTGAGATTTGAAATCGCTATGTCTCCCAGATTGGACCTGACAAGGTACCATTCGGTACCGGAGGCTACTGTAACGTCCCATATTTCAGTTATTTTCGCACTGCCATTGTCAGTAAGGTGTACAGTTATGTCAATATTGCGAATTGCCGGTGATATTGCAAAAGCAGCAACACCGGCAATTATAGAAAATGCGATTGATAGTAATAATCGTTTCATTATATCTTCATTGAAGGCATCTCTGTTTTAGCTTGATTTTCAACGAGATATTCTTTCGTCTTAAACCCGAGCATTGATGCCACGATAGAGCTTGGAATCTGACGAATCAGTTTATTGTACATAGTAACAGCGTCATTAAATACCATACGGCTCATACGCACCTGATTTTCATACATATTGACACTGTCCATCGCTTGAGAAAATACCGGCTGCGCTTTCAAATCGGGATATTGCTCTGCAACTAATGATATACGTCCCATGGCCTGTGTCAGGAAATTTTCCTGCTGATTGGCTTCACTGACACTGCTTGCGGAAGTGATGCTTCTTCTCTGGGCAATGACATCTGTCAAGGTTTTGTATTCGTGTTCCGAATAACCTTTTACCAACTCGGCAAGTGCAGAAAGGGCATCCCATCTGCTTGATTGCTGAACACCTATCTGGCTTAGCGAGTTTTTACAAATTTCTTCACGGTTGATAATCTGACGCTGCACGCTTATAAACCAAATCACCAAAATAGCTATGATAGCTATTACAACTATAATTGTAATCATTTTAAATAGTTTTGTAAGTTAATACTGAATAAAATACCAAAGTTAAGCAATTATTTTTATTTAGCTTCAACTACAGGTGTATCGGTTTTTTTCTTCCCCGGCTTGATGACAAGAAATACTATGAGTGCAGCAGCAACTACCAATAGCGAGATAGCCAATACGGGGCGATATACAATCCATGCAATGGCAATTACAACAAGACTCCATACGAGACCGAGGATGGTACATACAAGTCCTGTAGCAGCTCCGACAAGGTTTTTCAGGAAAGGAAGTACGGCAAACAGCATGCTCAGAATGCTGAAAATAGATTTAAGGCCGGCAACGACGATGATAATTCCAACTATGCGGAGCACCCATGTCCACAGTTTGTTCTCTTTGTGTGCCTGTTCGTACATGTTTTCGGCACTGACGGTTCCCATCGCCACTTTTGATATTGTTTTTCCGTTTTTGGCAATAAACGGCTCAAATGTATTGTTAACCACTTTTGAAAGAATGGATATGGTCTTCGGAGCGGTAACTTGTGTCAGAGTAATTCGGACATCGCCGATGTTTGGAACTCCGGAATTTCTTCCGAAATATACAGTATTGCCGGAGGCTTGTACTGTAGCGAGGCTGTCTTGCAGTGTGGTTTTCCAATCTTTAATCATTTCAGGTGTGAGAGATGCGGCAGCCGGTTCTGAACCACTGATGCTCGAAATAATGTACGGAGGGAGAACGTAGGCTCCGAATGAAGCATTGTCTGCATATATATCCTTCTCTTCAATGGTTGTCAGCACTCTGTTGGATTGTTGATAATCAGGATCATGAAAAGAAGATGAACTTATAGGCTGACCGACCCACTCTTTCTTGTAGGTGTAAGTTGTGACGGTCTCTGTAGCTCCTCCGATCTTCTCTTTGCTTTTACTTTCGGAGTGTTCTACCCACTGATAGTATTCCACTGTGCGGGAGATTTTGAAAGCATTAGCTTTTACCCCGAACAAATCGTCCGACAAAGTGTCGAGTGTGGTGGCAACTCCTGTTGCGTGGACCATTTTGCCGTTCATTTCAGGGTTGATTGCATCAATTGATTCGAGGTTGACAGATACGCTCTGAGCCTCCTTGATTGCCTTGGCGTTTTTTACCGAATTGCCTTCATTCCACCATAGAAGGACTGTGCCTCCGATCAGCAAAATAAATCCGAATACGATTCCTTTCAAAGAGCCTGACAATTTGCTGCCATAGCTCTGACGTGTTGTTTCTGTATAAGCCATAATTTATGATAATTTTAGTTTTGGTTCCGGACGTAAAAGTATATAATAATTACGTTTTAAAGAGAGTACCGTATAGGATTTAAGTAGAAATACTTATTTCATATTGCGTGCAGGATGAAATCTTAAAATACTTTCCTGCCATTTTTTGGAGTCTATGTGGGTATAGATTTCAGTGGTAAGGATGCTTTCGTGGCCGAGCATCTGCTGGACTACGCGCAGATCTGCTCCGTTTTCAACCAAATGTGTAGCAAATGAATGGCGGAATGTGTGGGGAGAGATCTCCTTCGTAATACCTGCTGTTTCGGCCTGCTGTTTTACGATGTGAAATATCATTTCACGGGTGAGTTTGCTTCCGCGCCTGTTTAGAAACAATATGTCTTCATAATTCTTCTTTACTCCGTTTCTGTTTCGTACTTCAAGATACATGGCAATGCTCTTGATTGCCGGGTCTCCGATTGGGACAAGTCTCTGTTTGCTGCCCTTGCCCGTAACTCTTATAAATTGTTCGGCAAGAAACAGATCAGATATTTTTAGATTGGTTAATTCGCTTACTCTCAGGCCACAAGAGTATAAGACTTCAAGAATGGACCTGTTTCGTTGTCCTTCAGGCTTGGAGAGATCTACCGAATCGAGGATTGATAATACCTCATCCACAGAGAGAACGGTCGGCAGGTACGGCTTGATTTTGGGAGAGTCTATTTTGTCACATGGACTGTCGGTAATTCTTCCATCAATCTCTAAAAATCTATAAAATGCTTTTATTGAACTAATTATACGCGCTTGTGAGCGTTTTGAGATGTTCCTTTCAAGGAGAGATGACAGAAAATCCGAAAGGTTGTCTGTTGTTGCATCTTCCGGGGCTGTTACGTCAATACTGCCGAGGTAGTCAAACAATTTGGAACAGTCTGAAAGATAACTTGATATAGTATTGGCGGAGAGTGACCTTTCCAGCTTGAGATATGATTTGAAGTCGGAAAGAGTGGTTTCGAATGTGTAATTTCTGTACCGCATATTTACACAAAGGTATGGTTTTTCGCCATTTTTAGCTACATTTGCGCTGAATAAAAATTAAATACTATTTAAAATTATGAAGAAAATCGTTTTGGCTTTAGCTATTATTTTGGCAAGCACAACAATTATGTCTGCACAGAAAGTGCACAAGTTGAATGACGGTGGCAGTTTCGGCGCAATCGGAGCACACATCGGTTATGTCGGAGGTTGGAGTACCACAGTCGGTCTGCATGGTGATTTCGGTGCAAACGAATTCAGAGGAAGACTTGGTCTCGATCTTATGGTAGGCAATGATTTCGGTATTGGCGGAAACCTTGCTTTCCACTATCTTTTCGGAATTGTTGACGGATTGAATATCTATCCGATTGCCGGTGTCGATCTCTCTTACAACAATTATTGGAGCAGTAATAATATCCATTTCGGACTCGACCTCGGTGCAGGTATCGAATACAATTTTACAAAAGAATGGGCAATTTTTACAGACTGCAAATATGACATCACTCTTGCAGGACACGATCTCCCTTACAGAGCATATTTCGGTGTCACAAGGACTTTCTAATTATCTGATTTATTGATATTTTTAGAATAGAAATCACAATAAGGTGCGACCCCGCAAAGGTCGCACTTTGGTTTTCCGGCGGTGCAGATGTATCTTCCGTGCAATAACAGCCAGTGATGGGCTTTGGCCCTTTGTTCGACAGGAATCCCTTTTGTGAGGTCCTGCTCTACTTCAAGTACATTCTTCCCATGGGATAATCCCAATCTCTTGGATACTCTGAATACGTGAGTATCAACAGCTATTACAGGTTTGTCGTATATGATTGAGGCTACTACATTGGCCGTTTTGCGTCCCACTCCGGGAAGTCGCTGCAACTGTTCTATATCTGACGGTATGTCCGAATTAAAGTCGTTTACAAGCATTTGAGCCATTCCGATAAGGTGTTTGGTCTTATTGTTCGGAAAAGAGACCGACTTTATGTAACCATATACCTCTTCAAATGACGCGGCTGCCAACTCTTCAGGGGTCTTAAATCTCTCAAAAAGGGCAGGGGTGACCATGTTGACCCTTTTGTCTGTGCATTGCGCCGAAAGTATGACGGCAATGGTCAATTGAAATGCACTGTAAAAACGGAGTTCCGATTGGGCAACAGGCACATTTTGCTCAAACCATCCGAGTATCTCTCTGTATTTTTTATTCATATCTCGTATTCGTCTTCCAATTCGCGGCATTCATTGTTTTCACAAATCAGGACACGTGCCGGATAGCGCCTGATAATGTTGTAGTTATGCGTTACCATCAAGATGGCTGTTTCTTTATATTTATTGATGTCTCTGAGCAGTCTCATGATTCCGTTGGCTGTTTCGGCGTCAAGATTGCCTGTGGGTTCGTCGGCAAGAATCAACTTCGGATCATTCAACAAGGCTCTTGCAATTGCTATTCTCTGCTGTTCTCCTCCTGAGAGCTGATGAGGCATTTTGTGGGCTTTCTGGGTCATATCTACCTCGTGCAGTACGTCATTGATACGTTCTCTGATCTTCTCTATGTTGTTCCACCCCGTAGCGCGAAGGACAAACACCAGATTGTCCTCGATATTTCTGTCCATCAACAGCTGAAAATCTTGAAAAACCACCCCGATTTCCCTTCTTAGGTACGGAATTTGCTTTTTTTTCAGCTTGAGAAGGTCGAATTTGTCAACTTGTGCAATCCCGTTTCTGACAGGATTCTCACCGATAATTGTGCGTATGATGGAAGTCTTGCCGGAACCTACCTTGCCGGTCAGATAGACAAATTCACCTTCACAGATGGTTAGCGACAATGACGAAATGACAAGCAGACTTCCGTTAGAGATGTCGGCAGATTCAAAATGGATGATGGGGGTGTTATTACTCATTGTTTATTTATTAATAAGATACAAATTTACAATTTATTCATATTTTTGCATAATAAAACATTTAAGGGTCTGTAATATGATACACAAAGGTATAAAACCACATCGGAATCTGCTTTTATTTTTTCTTCTTTTTTGTCTCTCTTTCAATATGCTGTATTCACAGATTGCCGAGGATAAATTTACAGACCGATTGGAGTCTGCCCGCAAATTGTTTAACAGTGGCACTTATTATGCCGCAGAACAGGCATTTAATGAGCTGAGCGAGAGCATAGATGATATCCATTCCTTTAAAAAATCAGAAATAGAAGCATATAAAGTGTTGTGTGCCATAGCTTTGGACAGAGTGAATATTGACGGACTCGTCAAAGTGTTTGAGACCAATTATCCCGCCGCCCCCGAACTTGCCATTGTCAAATTTACCCTTGCTACCCATTTTTTCGATAAAGGAGATTACACCAATGCACTGACGGTATTCAAGACATTGCAGCCGGAGCATCTATATCGAAGCCAGGAGTCTGAATTTTTGTTCAAGTATTCATATTGCAATATGAGAGTGGGTAATTATAAAGAATCGACTTCCGGATTTAAGACAATCATCGATTCCGAATTTTCTCAATATACCTATCCTTCAATCTATTACCTCGGATATGTCTATTATCTCGATAAGAATTTCAAAGAGGCTTATCCGCTGTTTGAGAGGGCTTTGAAAGATTCGCGATTTACATTGATGTCGTCGTATTATGCGGTAGAGTCCAAATTTATGCTCAAAGATTATGATTATGTGATAGAGCACGGCCCTTCCATTTACGACAGTCTTGAAAGAGATTTGCAGACATACCTTGCCAGAATTGTCTCTGAAGCTTATTTTGCGAAAAATCTCCCGGACATGGCCCAGAAATATTTTGATCAATACACCAAGTCGGGAGCACAGCTCTCACGCAAGGACCATTATTATTCAGGAATCCTCTCATATACCCTTAAATCGTATCTTTCGGCCATTGCCTCATTTGAACATGTATTGGGAATCAACGATACACTCAGTCAGAATGCCTACTATTATACGGCCAACAGCTATCTGATGACCAAAAACAAGATAGCCGCCATGTCCGCATTCAAGATTGCCTCCGAGAACGATTTTGATCCTGTCATCAAAGAGGATGCAATGTTCAACTTTGCCAAATTGTCATTTGACGTAAATTCCGATATATCTCAATTTCAGCGCTATCTCGAACTATATCCCAAGAGTGGCAAAGACGATGTAATCAACAATTACATGGCTGCGGCCTTTTTGCTGAGAAAAGATTACGGTTCCGCCGTAACTGCACTTTCCAAGATCAAGAACCTTTCATCCGAGTCTTCTTCCAATCTTCAGAAAGCGGCCTTTTTCAGGGCGATGCAGTTGATAGAAAATAAGGGGTATCGTTCAGCCATACCTATGCTTGAACTTTCGATTGGCAACGGATTGAACAATGAACCATTGAATAACCTCGCCAAATATTGGCTTGCAGAGTGCAACTATCGTAACGACAAATTTATGCAGGCTGCCTCAATTAATTCACTTCTTGTTGCAGATCAGGCCTTTGCACGCTCCAAAGAGTACCCGAATGCGATTTATAACCTTGCATATTGCTATTTTAAAAGTGAAAATTTCGAGAAATCGCAAGAGTGGTTTGACAAATACCTTGAAGGTCCGTTTTCCGACAAGAGATTTGAAAAAGATGCGCGTGTACGCCTCGGAGACTCATATTTTATGCAGAAACAATATGAAGAGGCCGCTCCTGTGTATGAAGAGGTGTTTACCAGATATTATACGTCTGACGATATATATCCCGCTTTTCAGAGTGCCGTATCTTACGGTCTGCTCGGAAATGATACCAAAAAGATTTCCATACTCAAAAGGGTAGTCAAGAATAACAAAGATGCCACCCTGTATCCAAAAGCCCTTTTTGAGCTTGGCCGGACATACGTTCAAAAAGGAGATGACGACAACGCTTCGGAATGTTTCTACACACTTCTCGGACGAAAAGCCGACAGTACATATTTCTCAAAGTCCCTGCTTGAGCTTGCCATGATAAACTCCAATAACGGTAAGTATGACAAGGCGATTGAACTCTATAAAGAGATAATAGAGGATATTCCATACGCCGCTGAGGTCCAGGATGCCATTTCAGGGATGGAGAGCATCTATCAGACATTGAATCGTCCCGAAGATTTCCTCTCATATTTAGATGAACTCGGACTTTCAAGTATAAAGACGGCCGATGAAAAGGAACTGATGAGATTTAATGCCGCCGAGCAGATATACCTTTCCGGCAATTATCCGGCCGCAATGAATTCGCTGCAGTCGTTTATTTCGGCATATCCTGCGGGGGCAAAAAGTGCTCAGGCCTATTTATATCTTGCGGAGTCACTCAAGGCTACGGGGAGGAAAGAGGCGGCAGCAGATGCCTACATGCAGGTTATGAAGATGGGGGAGGGATCCCTTGCTGAAAATGCCACAAACAATTATGCCAAAATATCATACGATCTCGAACACTACTCAAGAGCGATAGATGCTTATCAGACATTGTCTTATATAGCCAAAACCGATGAGATGAAAAATATTGCATTTGCAGGAAGGATGCGCTCGTATTATGGGAATAAGCAGTATTCAAATGCTCTTAAAGATGCACAGCGGATTGTCAATTCGTCAGGAATTTCGGATGAAGATATAAGAGAAGCCAAATACATCATGGCCAAATCCTACTTAGTGTTGGGAGACAGAGACCTCGCCAAGCCTGTATTTGAAGATCTTGCATCGGACTATAATGATGCTATAGGCGCTGAAAGTGCTTATATTCTGATTCTTGATGCGTATGATGCAGGGGATTTCCCGAATGTCGAAAAGAGAGTATATGCATTTTCCGATGCAGGGACAAGACAGGTATATTGGCTTGCCAAGAGTTTCATCGTATTGGGAGACTCGTTTGCAGACAGGGAAGAGTGGGAACAGGCCAAGGCCACTTTTGAAAGCGTGTTGAAAGGTTATAAATCATCATCTGACGGAGATGACGTATATGATCAGGTCAAGATGAGAATCAATAGAATAAAATCTTTAGAAAAAGCTAAATAGTATGAAAAAGAATATATTATCGGTGGCATTTTTAATATTGGCGTTCAATGTGAGTTTCTTGAATGCTCAGACTATCGATCCTACGGTTGAGGTGAGCAGAGATTTTGATGTGAAGATGATGGAGATTCGCAAGCCGGATCTGCCTACGGATGTTGCCGACTCGCTGCAAAGATTCGATATAAGCTTCGACTATTCGATTTTTAACAGACCTTATTTGGACTTGTATGAGTTTTCTCCTTATCAGTCGGCTCAACTTAAAGAAATCACTCCACGTAAAAATCCGTTTGTGTATGCAAGGATAGGAACTCAGTACCCACTGCTCCCATCTGCCGAACTTTATTTGCAGGCTGTCTCCAAAGGGGGATTTTATGCAAGTCTGTATGGGCGTCACAACTCTTTCTGGGGCAATGTGCCAAGTGCTCAAAACGACTATGAAGTAGCTTCGGACAGGATGAAAAATATAGTCGGAGGCAATATGAAATATGCATGGAATACGGGAGAGGTGCTTTTTGATGCCAATTACAATTATGATAGATACAAGTTCGATTATGGAGTACGCTCGGCCGATCATGACAATCGCGAATTGAATCTCTCAATGAATCTCAATTCGGCATATCGTGACGATGACAGCATATATTATCGCCTCGGAGTGCTGTACCGCCACTCGGAAAAGTATCTCACAATGCAGGATACTCTCCCGATTGTCGATACAATAGGGGGTGGTCAATTGAAAGAGAACCTGTTGAAAGTTACAGGCTCCGTGGGAACAACCTTTGACGTCCACAGAGTGTATATAGACATGGACATTGAGTATGCATCATATTCCGGAACCAAAGACCATACTGCCGGCATTGTGGAATTTTCTCCTATTTACGAATACAAAAAAGGCAAATTCTTCGGCAAAATAGGGGTTAAATTCGGAAGTATATATGGGATTAATACAGAAGATAATACTCAAGAGGACGATCAACCGAGGGACCATGAATCCATATCGAGCAATATATTCCCGGATGTTGACGCCAGACTTGAACTCTCCCCCAAGACTTTGTGGCTTCACGCAGTAGTAGGCGGAGGAAACGAGTTGAACGCATTTTCATCGTTGACCAATCTGTGTCCGCTGATAGGGCCTAAGTCTCAATTGAACTTTGCATCGAGGCCGCTTGATGCTAAATTCTCATTTGAAACCGTGATTCGAAGCAGAATAGCATTTAATGCCTATTCTTCCTTTACGGTGTATAGAAATAAGATGATTTTCACTCCCGTCATTAGTGGAGGAGAGCCGTATTCGATTGTACCGGAATATTTTAATGTCAACAAATTGACTTTCGGGCTTGAAACTTTCTGGAAATCCAAGGATGTCACCACGGGAGGTGAGTTCAAATATAACAGATATTCGTCACCGGACAGCCTCTCCACAACCAATCTTCCCAAATTCACGGGGCATGTCTATTTAAGGTATAATTGGCGTGAAAGGATTGTGGCACAGGTGGATTGCAACTATACAAGCTCTGTGTCGGGAGATAAATACGGTGTTTATTCCGTGCCTGCCATTTGGGACCTTGATGTACATGTCAATTTTGTGCTCAGCAAAAATCTGGCAGTATTCTGTAAAGGTGGAAACTTGTTAAACAAGCGAAATCAGTACATTCCTCTCTATGTCGAACCGGGCATAAATTTCGGAGGTGGAATTTGTGTTAATTTCTGATAAAAAAGGGTAATCCTGTCAATATTTTTCTTATCTTTGTTACTTTATAAAACGTAACAAAGTATTATGACAGAAAATGAAATGAAACAGGCGGAACAGCTCTATTCCGCTGACAGTATTCAGGTATTGGAGGGTTTGGAGGCGGTACGCAAACGTCCGTCAATGTATATCGGCGATATTGGATCAAGAGGGTTGCATCATCTTGTATATGAGGTAGTTGATAACTCAATTGATGAGGCTTTGGCGGGATTTTGTTCAGACATAGCGGTTGTAATCAATCCTGATAATTCCATTACGGTATCGGACAACGGTCGAGGCATTCCTACGGGTATGCACGAGAAAGAGGGGCGTTCCGCTCTTGAAGTAGTGCTTACAGTGTTGCACGCCGGAGGTAAATTCAGTAAAGACAGCTACAAAGTGTCGGGCGGACTTCACGGAGTGGGTGTTTCATGTGTAAATGCTCTTTCGTCTCACCTTACCGCCGAAATTCACAGAGAGGGACAGATTTTCAAACAGGAATATTCCAAAGGTAAGCCTTTATATGATGTAAAAGTGGTCGGAGAGACTTCCGATACAGGGACCATCATTACATTTAAGCCTGATAGTGAGATTTTTACATCTACCATAGAATATGATTACGATATTCTTGCATCGCGTTTGAGGGAGTTGGCTTTTCTTAACAAGGGAGTTAAACTTTCGCTCCGTGACGACAGAGGGGATGTTGTCGAATTTGACGAGGACGGCAATGAAAAGAAGATCGGGCACAGAGAGGAAGTATTTCTTTCAAAACTCGGACTTTTGGAGTTTGTCGCCTATCTCGACGGCACTCGTGAAAAGCTTACTGAAAAGCCTATCTATCTCGAAACAGACAAGAATATGCCGATTGAGATAGCGATGCAGTATAATACGGGATTTTCTGAAAATATACACTCATACGTCAATAATATCAATACAATAGAGGGTGGTACTCACTTGAGCGGTTTCAGGAGGGGATTGACCACCACCTTGAAAAATTATGCAGATAAGAACGGGTACCTCTCCAAATTGAAATTTGAAGTCGATCCTTCCGATTTCAGGGAAGGTCTGACAGCCGTCATTTCCGTAAAAGTGGCGGAACCTCAGTTTGAAGGGCAGACCAAGACCAAACTCGGTAACGGAGAGGTGATGGCTGCTGTTTCGCAGGCAACAAGTGTCGCTCTCGAA
Source organism: Bacteroidales bacterium (assembly GCA_028686425.1). Taxonomy (GTDB): domain Bacteria; phylum Bacteroidota; class Bacteroidia; order Bacteroidales; family UBA932; genus Cacconaster. Next base: position 28,121 of record JAQUBZ010000010.1, read on the forward strand.
AATTATCTTGAAGAGAATCCGAAAGATGCCAAAATCATAGTCGATAAGGTAATTCTTGCCGCCACTGCACGTCATGCAGCCCGTAAGGCACGTGAACTTGTTCAACGTAAGACTGTTATGTCCGGTTCGGGACTTCCCGGCAAATTGGCGGACTGCTCTGACAGAGACCCTGCCAATTGCGAGTTGTTCCTTGTTGAAGGGGACTCTGCAGGTGGAACCGCCAAGCAGGGCAGAGACAGAATGTTTCAGGCTATTCTTCCATTGAGAGGTAAGATTCTGAATGTCGAAAAGGCCATGGAGCATAGAGCATTTGAAAGTGAGGCTATTAGAAACATCTACACGGCTCTTGGAGTCACCATCGGGACGGAAGAAGACCCCAAGGCTTTGAATATGAGTAAATTAAGATACCATAAAGTGGTGATTATGACCGATGCCGATGTGGATGGAAGCCACATTACCACTTTGATTCTGACATTTTTCTTCAGATATATGCCGGATCTGATCAAGAACGGATATGTTTATATCGCTACTCCTCCTTTGTACCTTGTCAAGAAAGGAAAGGAAGAAGAGTATTGCTGGACCGATGAGGAACGCTCTGCCGCCGTTCAGAGGATAGGAAAGGGGAAGGATATGGCAGTCAAGGTGCAACGCTACAAAGGTCTTGGTGAAATGGATGCAGAACAGTTGTGGGATACAACAATGGACCCTAAGAAGAGGATTCTCCGCCAGATTAACATCGAAAGTGCAGCCGAGGCTGACAGAATATTCTCAATGCTTATGGGGGATGATGTCCCACCTCGCAGAGAGTTTATCGAACAAAATGCAAAATACGCTAAAATTGACGCTTAACAATAATTTAGATTTATGGATATTTTTGAAAGAATAAACAAAGATTCAGGTGGTCCGTTAGGACAATACTGGGAGAAGGCACAAGGCTATTTCATGTTTCCCAAACTGGAAGGGGAAATAGGACCGAGAATGAGATTTCAGGGACAGGAAGTCCTTTGTTGGAGCTTAAACAATTATCTTGGGCTGGCCAATCATCCGGCTGTCAGAAAAGTCGATGCAGAGGCTGCCGCCAAATGGGGTATGGCCTATCCTATGGGATCGAGAATGTTGACCGGACATACTTCGCTTCATGAGAAGCTTGAAAGAGAGCTTGCCGACTTTGAGAAGAAAGAAGATGCATTTTTGTTCAATTTCGGTTATCAGGGAATCATCTCTACAATTGACGCTTTGCTTACAAGGCACGATGTCATAGTATATGATTCTGAAGCTCACGCATGCCTTATTGACGGTTGTCGCCTTCACATGGGTAAGAGGATGGTGTATCCTCATAACGATATTGAAAAGTGCGAAAAGACTATTCAGCGTGCCCTTAAGCTTTGTGAAGAGACAGGTGGGGGAGTACTGCTTATTACGGAAGGTGTTTACGGAATGACTGGAGCACTCGGAATTCTCGATAAGATTGTAGCTCTAAAGAAAAAATATCAGTTCAGAATCCTGATTGATGATGCTCACGGATTCGGAGTTATGGGGCCTCACGGACGCGGTACTTCCGAACATTTCGGAGTTATGGACGAAATAGACCTGTATATAGGCGCTTATGCCAAATCAATGGCTACTATCGGAGGTTTTGTTGCAGGACCGCGCGGAATTATCAACTATTTGAGATACAATCTGCGTTCACAAATATACGCAAAGGCACTTCCTATGCCTATTGTTGAGGGATGCCTGAAACGTCTTGAGATTATCCGCGGACCTGAAGGAGATGAATTGCGCAAGAAATTGTGGACCATTACAAGGGCTTTGCAGGATGGTTTGCGCAAGAGAGGGTTTGACATCGGAGTTGCAGAAGCCTGTGTTACACCAGTATTCATGCAGGGCAATGTAGCTCAGGCGACCAATATTTTAGTCGATTTAAGAAGCAATTACCATATTTTCTGCTCGGCAGTCACTTACCCTGTCGTACCTAAAGGGGTATTGATGTACCGTATTATTCCAACGGCGGCACACTCGTTGGAAGATGTCGAATACACATTGAACGCATTTTCGGAAATAAAAGAAAAGTTGCAGAAAGGTGTATATGACGCAGAAGAGATGCAGGATATGTCTGTCAAATAATGTTTGAGAACAAAATAATAATTATTACAGGAGCCAGTTCCGGAATAGGTCTGGCTTCTGCAAAATTATTTGCATCGAAAGGGGCCAAACTTGTGTTGGCGGCCCGTTCATTCGACAAGCTGCAGCTATTGGAAAAGGAAATTTTATCGGACAAAAACATTCCCGATTCTACCGAAATATTATGTGTCAGAACAGACGTATCGGTTGAGACGGATTGCAGAGACATGGTTGAAGCTGCAATCAGGCGCTTCGGCAAGATAGATATTCTTATAAACAATGCAGGAGTATCCATGAGGGCAAAATTTATTGACATGGACTTGTCTGTAATAAGGCGTTTGATGGATGTTAATTTCTGGGGTACAGTCTATTGCACCAAATATGCTCTACCTTACATAATAAAGGAGCACGGCTCGGTGGTAGGGGTTATTTCAACAGCCGGTTATATAGGATTGCCTGCAAGGACAGGATACTCCTCTTCAAAATATGCCATCAGGGGATTTCTCGATACATTGCGTGTCGAACATCTTAAGGACCATCTTCACGTTCTCGTATTTGCACCCGGATTTACGGCTTCCAATGTCAGGAAAGCCGCTTTGACAGCAGATGGTACTCCACAGGGTGAGACTCCCCTCGAAGAGGGCAGGCTGATGTCGGCGGAAGAGGTGGCTCGAAGGATGGCTAAAGCCATTGAACATCGCAAGACTAAAGTGATTCTTACATCTCTTGCAAAGCTTACACTCCTGTTAAGCAAATATTTTCCGAGAATAACCGACCGGCTTGAGTACAATTACATGGCTAAAGAGCCCGATTCGCCACTGAAATAGTATTGCTAATATCCAAGGTTGTCGCCATTCATGATTTTGGTGAACAGTCCGATGTGCATTCCGAGTGCAAAATCCCAATATTTCCACGAGTGCGTGCCGGGAGAGAGGATTGTTATATGCGGAATTTTCAGTTCTTTGCATTTCTGCTCAAATTCGATAGTGCTCTTGGCATAATAGTCGTCGTATCCGCATGTGGCAATCATTATCTTGGAATTTCCAACCATCTTGTCAAGTCTGTGAACGACAGAATAGTCGTTATAAATCTGACTATCAAGAGTATATGGGCCAAGTACTTTTGTTACCTGAGATTCGATCAGTGTGGTGTGGTGTATGTTGAGGACACCGCTCATCGAGCCTGCCGCTGCAAATCGGTCGGGATTGTCGATAAATATATTCAAAGCTCCGAGACCACCCATTGAAAGGCCGGTAATAAATGTTTTTGCCGGGTCGAGTTTGTATTTTTCAGCCATTTGAGGGTATAACTCTTCGTCAAAAAACGTCTTCCACTGCATTTCGGCCTTATTCACGTTGTCGGCATACCAACTGTTGTAAAATCCATCTGGACAGATAATTCTGAAACCTGTCTCATTACATAGCTTCTGCAAATCGGACTTGTCTCCCCAATTCTTGTAATCTCCCGACCATCCGTGAAGTAGAAATAAAGTAGGGAGTGATTCCACGCATTGGTCATGGTTGCATGCAGTGCAATTTTGAGGCGAATAGACACGAATCGAATCATCGCATTTGAGATTGTCGGAGTGAATGATTATCAGTTCTTGAGCATTGGCACCGAATACAAACAGTGCAAAAAACGTTAATGTGATTAGTTTTTTCATGGTGTATGAGTAAAATTCTTATTATCTTTACAAAGTTATAAAAATATAATATGGAAGATAAAAGGATTTTAAAAAATTACAGAATTTATATTTTATTTGCAATTCTTGCAGCAGCGATGATTGTTCTTTACCCTCAGGAGGGCAAATTTCAATACGAATATCAGAAAGGGAGACCTTGGATATATGAAACATTGCTTTCCCCGATAGACTTTCCAATCCTCAAGACAGACTCTGAAATGTTGAGGGAAAAGGAGGCTAAGGCTTCACAAGTAATTGATTATTACACATATAATAGTGGGGTGGAGTCTTCTGCCATTTCGGGTTTCAACAAATTGGCAATTTCACGAAATGTCGATGCCGGTATATCTCTCAGTATTACAGAGCATCTAAGCGAAATTTATGCGAAAGGGATAGTTTCCTCATTTTCAGAAGATGACATATCCGACAAGGTTATATTGGTCAAAAAGAATAAGAGGGTAGAGGAGGTTCCTGCTGCTGAGGTATATACTGTTAATTCCACATACAATTTCCTGAAAGAGGACATCGCTTATTCTTTTCCCGGGGTAAATATTGACTCTTTGGATCAGATAATCAATTTGAAGTCATTCATCATTCCTAATTTAATATACGATGAAAGTACTTCACAACTACTTCATAAAGAGGCTGTTGATTATATTTCTCCAACTAAGGGGGTGGTATATGCAGGGCAGTTGATTGTATCGAAAGGGGAGCTTGTGACGGCTGATATTGCACAATTGCTTGACTCTTTTAAAGCCGAATACAAATTGAGTTTCGGCTATACAGGGTCGCAATTTTCTTTGATTTCGGGGCATGTAGTTATAGTATCGGCTATTGTGGCTTTGCTGTTTATCACAATTCTGTTTGCAAATATTCAGATATTTACAAACAGAAGGAAACTGATATTTATTCTGATGCTTTTCCTTATATCCTACTTGTTTACAGTATTTCTGTATGATATTAATCCTCAGCTGCTCTACTTGTTTCCTTATGCGACATTCGTGTTATACACCATATCATTTTTCAAGAGTTCGTCGGTATTTCCGATATATCTGATTACATTGCTTCCGGTGATGGTCATAGCAGATAACGGAGTAGAGTTATTTATGATAAATTCGGTGGCAGGGGCCATCCTTCTTCTGACTTTTTCACGTTTCAGCAGAGGCTGGATGCAGTTTCTTAATGTGGCATTTGTCTATGCAGGGGTACTTGCCGTGTATATATCCTTCAAATTGTGCACTTCCGTCGATCAATTGGTGTGGCAGAAAATGGATTTTTTCTACCTCGCAATAAATGCAGTATCTGTCATTGTCCTCTACCCGTTTGTCTATCTCTTTGAGAAAATATTTGCACTTGTCTCATATTCAAGACTTTGGGAGATGACGGACACTAATAATCCTCTCCTGCAGGAGCTGGCCCATAAGACTCCGGGGACTTTTCAGCACTCCATCCAGGTAGCCAATCTTGCTGAAAATGCAGCTCGAGAGATAGGTGCGGATTCGATGCTTGTCAGGGTGGGAGCCATGTATCATGACATCGGCAAGATGGACAACCCGATGTGTTTTATTGAAAATCAGGCTCCCGGAGTGGAATATCATAAGGATTTGTCTCCGATGGAGAGTGCACGCGATATTATCAGGCATGTGGATGACGGTGTCGCCCTTGCCAAGAAATTCAATCTGCCGGATGTGGTGATCGATTTCATCAAATCACACCATGGACGCTCGCAGACACTGTATTTTTACAATAAATATTGCAATGAAGGTGGAGACCCTCAGAACAAGGCACCATTTACTTATGATGGAATACTGCCTGAAACGAAAGAACAGGTGATTCTGATGATGGCCGATGCTGTGGAAGCTGCATCACGTTCATTGAAGAGCTACACTACAGAGAGCATTTCCACCCTTGTGGACAACATCCTGAGCAGTCGTCTTTCCGACTCTCAGCTTATCAATGCCGACATATCCATCAAAGATGTAAACACAGTCAAAGAATCGTTCAAAAAATACATTTCACAGATATACCACTCAAGGATAGTTTATCCCAAACGCAAGATTAATCATAATCGTAATTATGAAAAGTAGCCCGTCAAAATTTTGATAATTCAATTATTTTCTATACATTTGGCAGACTATGTATTAACCTTAATTGATATTGTTATGAAATCGTCGTTTTTTATTTTTTTCTTTGCTATCGTAGTGACAGCCTTTTCTTTCTCTTCTGCTGAACATCGAATCGTGAATGATAATGTATTAAATATCATGAAAGAGCAAGAATCATCTACTGAGTGTCATAGGCCATATTGTGTTGGTTGTCAGGCATGTGAACCATATGTTGCGGATATAGGTGTGGAGTTTCACGATGTTAATCAGTATCAAGGAGTTCCTTGTTTTCATAGATTTGGACATTCAGATAATGTAACTGTTGATGGTGATATGTTGTCCATTTTAAAACAAGCGAGAGACATTTGTCCATCAGAAGCAATTATGCTTGATTTATAATGATTTTGATTGGTGCTAATGATTATTCGGTGCAAATCTTTTGTCCTTTTTTGCCTTGTTCTTGTTCCTGTTTGTCTCTTTGGACAGGGAAGTGACAGAGTAATACAGGTTGGCGGGGTTGTTGTCCTTAATAGTGATTACCCTGTAGGTGATGCAATGGTAACTGTCGTATCGTCCAATGGGCGTTATTCTTCTCACTCCATGACGGACGCATCAGGTAAGTTTATAATTACAATGGCTCTTCCGATGGATGACATCACAATTGACAATTCTTTTGATATTACTATACAAAGAGTTGGTATTAAAGAGTTTAATAAGACAATCTCTGTCGGGACAAGAAATATCATCAATCTCGGATTGATTAAAGTAACAGCTTTGGAGCTTGAGGCTTCGTTTTCTACAGCAGAGTCTCATATCATTTCCACACCGGATGGTTACAAATACGATGTTCTCTCAGATTCTCTTGCTCAATCAAAAAAAATCAATCACCTTATTACCAAGCTTCCGTTCATGGAACTTGGAATGGATAACATCCCCAGATACTTTGGCGTGACATCCAATATCCTTTATCTTGTAAATGGCAAACAATCACAAGAACTGAATAATAACAATGTGATGAGACAGCTTAGTGGGTTGAATATCAAGAGTATAGAAATGATACTTAATCCTCCTGCCGGTTATATTCGTTACGATGCGGTCATAGACGTAAAGACAAATAAATTTTCACTTTTTGATGGAATGTTACTGACACCATCAACTTCCGTTCACGCATCTTATTCTGATATGTCTGTTTCTCCATCAGTCAATATTGTATCCAATAAGCATAGACTTACATTTGATGTATCAGGTAATTACAGTCATTCATTTCCAATTGCTCCTCTTTCCGACAGCGTTTCGATAATGAATGATAATGGAAGTATCCTTTCTCGAAGTGTAAAGAATTCATCATCCGTAACTGACGATTATTCAGGTAATTTGGCAATTAAATATAAGATTGACAAGACTAATAGTCTATCAACTTATTTTAATATCGCCAATTACTATGTGTGGTCTGATGCAGGTCATTTATTCTTTGAAAATGGCAGAGAAACATCATCATCTATTTATTCTGAAAATAAAAATCGCTCAATTGCTGCAGGGGCAAACTATACAAATGGTGAATTCGGCGGCAAGTCATTCGAAGCTACATATGATTTTTCTCACGAATTATCTTCAAACATGCAGAGAACGAGCTTCGGAAATTCATATACTATTCTGACACGCCAAGATATCGGAGGGAAATCAATGAGACACTCACTTAACCTTAATCAAATGATTCCTCTCAAAAATCGACAATCAATTGCTTTCGGAGCAAATGCCGATCTAAACAAAAAATATAACACAATACTTGACTTCGTGTATAATTCGACGACGGAAGTCTGGGAAGACTTACCGGATAATTGCTCTAATAATGAAAATATCCTCATTACAGGAAATATCTTCACGACATACACTTTTCGAATCAAGAGATCGTCGTTATCTTTTCAGGGTTATCTCTCGTATTATCACAATGGATATAAAGACAATGACCGGACAGTTTCGTACACCAGATTCAACTTTCTTCCGCAGATTAAATACACTTGCATATTTGGAAAAGGTAATATTCTTAATATCAATTATGTGAGGAGTGTTATGGCACCAGTTCCGAGTATGCTTAATCCGGCAAAAATCAGTATTGATCCGTCTACTAGTTTCGTCGGCAATCCAGAACTTGATCAGGAGATTAAGAACAGACTTACTGCTTCCATAAATACAAGAATCAAAAAGCATATGTTTAACATATCTGCTATTGCAGAGTATAATTCCAATATTATTGAACGTATTTCCACAGTTTCTGAGAATGATATAATTACGATGACCTATCAAAATTTGTCCGATTTGTGGAAATTATCTCTGAGAACCAGTTATAATTATAAGCCTGTCAATAAGATTGATATAAATTTAGTCTTAAATGGCTCTTATCTGATATTTCCACAGCGCACTCTTCTTACATACAATTCATCAGCAATGATTACATATAGAGCATGTGATTATATTAGAATAAGATGCGGCATATCATATAGCCCATTGTTTGTCAGATCTCAGAGCTCAAAACTACATAATATGTTGATGTCATCAGTTACTCTTGCCGGAAATTCAAAGAATCAAAAATTGAATTATGAGTTGGTGATAACTCCTGCTTTATTAATCAATAAGAATAGGGAAACTCTTACTGTCGATGATAAAATAATATCATCAGTATCTCAAATGAGCGGTCTTTCTGCCATATTTAAACTATCTTATACAATAGGAGATATTACAAAATAGTTCTATTTTCAGGGGATAATTGTTTGCGCTCTGGTGGTTTTTTGTTATTTTTGAAAGATATTTTTAGCATGAATCGGATATTATGAAAAACCATTTCTCCACAATCGTACTTGCAGCAGTAATGCTTTGTTTTGCAGGTACATTAGTTGCATCTGCACAAAACTCGCTTCCCGACTCACTCACCCATAACAGACAGAGGCCCAAGATAGGAATTACATTTGCCGGAGGTGGCGCAAAAGGGGCGGCTCATATCGGGGTGCTCAAAGTCCTTGAAGAGGTGGGAATACCGATTGACTACATCACCGGAACAAGCATGGGCTCAATCATCGGCGCTCTCTATTCTCTCGGATATTCGGCCAATCAGATGGATACAATTATAAGCGGAATGGATTGGAGTCTCTATATGTCTGATCGTATGGATCGTAGCGGAGTCAATTCGGTAGAGAAAGAGAATCAGGGAAAATATCTTTTATCCATACCCTTTAATACGGGCGGGTTGCACGGCGAGCTTGATAATCAAAATCAACGCGAGAAGAAGCGCTCTTTCAAGAGTTCTCTTCCAGGAGGATTTATTTCGGGAAGCAATATTCTGAATTTGTTTAACTGCCTGAGTGTAGGGTATCAGGACTCCATGGATTTCAATGATCTGCCAATTCCTTATGCCTGTGTCGCATCCGATATGACATCCGGACGTCCGGTAGTGCTTCGCAGCGGGCGCTTGCCTGAAGCAATCCGTTCATCTATGGCTATTCCGGGAGTATTCGCCCCTGTAAAATATAATGATATGGTGTTGGTCGATGGAGGGATGTTCAATAATTTTCCGGTGGATGTGTGTGCAGAAATGGGGGCAGATATAATAATAGGTGTGGAAGTGACCAAGGACCCTGTAAATGAGGCTCAATATATCAATTCGCTTCCCGAATTGCTCGGACGTCTGTTTGCAATTATCACCCAGCAGGGGACTGCTCAAAATAGGGAAAGATGCACGATATACCTGCGCCCGGATATATCGGGGTTCGGTACATTGAGTTTTGACAGTGAAAGTGTCAAAACCATCATTCAGCGGGGATATGAGGCTGCCGATAAGGATAGAGAGCTGTTTGTGGCTCTCCGCCGTGAACTCGACAAATTAGATGCGCCTGCCCGAACCGAGTACAAGCATATTCCGGCTAAAAATATAAGTCCTTTTTCAAGCCAGGTTATCGAGTTGTCGAGTGTTGCATTTGAGGGAGCAGATCCGCGCGATGCCCGCTGGCTGATGCGCAAGTCAGGATTGGAGAATGCCCGTTTTGTGAATGGAAAGGATTTGGAGAGGGCAATGTCAATCTGTTACGGTACAAATGCCTTTAAAACAATTAATTATTATCTTACAGAAGGTGAGACTGTGGATGGCAGGTATGACCTTGTAATCAAAACCACTCCTTCCGAGCCTCATGTCTTCGGACTTGGATTCCGGGTTGATTCACAGGAAGCAGCAGCCATATTGCTGAGATTCGGTCTGAATCAATACAAATTGTCGGGATTCAAACAGGATTATACTGCACGCCTGAGTTATAATCCGTGGGTGAATGCAACACTTTCGTATGTACCGAGAGTGTTCCCAAGCATCAATCTTGCATTGAATTTCAGACGTTCAGAGTCGATTATCACCCTTCTGGGAGACAAGAGCATGAGCGCGGCATTTAATAAATACAACGCTGAATTGTATTTGTCTCAATACCATTTTAGAAATGTCACTATTGCTTCAGGTGTCAAACTTGATGCCTTCCGCTATTCAAGTTTCATGACAAAAATGGAAGAATCAATACCTGCAGGAAGCAATAATCTGCTTGAAACGGCAATGTATGCCGGAGGTAATTACCGGCTGACCAAAAGTGATGCTTCAGGATATGACGATACTATTGATGACACTCCCGATATGGGTGAACAATACAATACTTCAGCTTTGGGATTGTTTGCCAGATTTAAATACGACAATCTTGACCGCAATTATTTTGCAACCAGAGGAGTCCGATTTTCGACCAATCTTGATTGGAGATTCAAGGCTTTAGGTCTGACATCCCATTCCGGAAGTGCTCAATTGGGCTTTGAGTCATATATTCCGATAGGAGGAAGGTTTGTGATTGTTCCACAGTTTTATGGCAGAACCTTATTTGGAACTTACAAATATGCATATTGCAATTTCATGGGAGGTGCCTTTGCGGGACGTTACTACGAACAACAATTACCGTTTATCGGTATCAACAAGCCGGAGCTTATGCAGCAGACTGTTGCAATAGCAAGAGCTGATTTCAGGTTGAATATTATAGGAAAACACTATCTTTCCGGAATTTTCAATTATTGCAGAGAAACTCCCGGATTTGAAGACTATTTCATAACCGAGGCGGCAGCCGATTGGTATGGAGCCGGGCTCGAATACTCATACAATTCTATGTTCGGGCCGTTGAGCCTTGACATTCACTGGTCAAATATAGGACGAGATATAGTTGAAAAGCCGTTTTTAAACAGACTTGGAATATATATCAATCTGGGTTACAACTTCTAAAGCAACCATTATATTAATTCTATCCTAAATATTACAATAATTGCAATGGACCTTCCCGCATCAGAGGACCGCACGGAGGCCGTGTGTTCAAGAGTAACGCAGAACACGGCAAGGCCGGGAGTGCGTGAACCTTCCCCCCAAGGGGGAATTTAAAGGGGGTCAAAAAA
>JAQUBZ010000010.1:39584-71841 GCA_028686425.1 Bacteroidales bacterium
CCGCATCAGAGGACCGCACGGAGGCCGTGTGTTCAAGAGTAACGCAGAACACGGCAAGGCCGGGAGTGCGTGAACCTTCCCCCCAAGGGGGAATTTAAAGGGGGTCAAAAAAAGAGTGGAGATGGGCGGACTCGAACCGCCGTCCAAACAAAGCGCCCGAAAGCTTTCTACATACTTATCCTTCTCTTGATTGTCGGGAGATAACTGCCTGCAGGCCGGCCATTATTTCCGTATCCTCGTAATCTTAGTGCACTTTAGAGGAGTAGATGCACGCAGTAAACTTGAATGATACCCCGATTGCCGGACATAGTTCACGTAAAGTCGGGCGGGATACTCGTCGCAACTGCCCTGGGCAGCGCGATTAAGGAGTCGGACTATGTCAGACTACGCAGCGAGTGCATAATTGTTATTGCCAGTTAATGGCTTGAGATCTGAGATTAACGAGCCGGGTCACGAAGCTCGGTATGCTTACCTTCTGACATCATTTGCTGTCAAAACCAAAACATCCCCAATATTTCAAACAACTTCACCGCAAAGATGCAAAAAATAAACCGAACGTTGCATCAATCCACCATAATTTCCGAAAAACTTTTGGAATACTCTTCGCCATAGAGCGTGAGATATTCCTTTGTATAGTTGCTATATAGCTGTTTAGCAAGCGTATGCTTGCCAATTTCTTTGAAAGCCTTACATTTGTATTCCAGTCCGATTTCACTCAATGGATCAAACACAAACAGGGCATCACAAATTTGTATTATCAAATTGGTTTCGTCTTTGACATTTAGTCCGGTAATATAACTTGACAATATAGTTATGACAGAGTCCGATATATCCGATTTGATGGAATCAAGCCATTCTGCATCAAAATTATTAATGAATTGCCCTTTCTCCACAATAAAGAGCAATCGTCTTACATCTCCCTTTGAGACGATACCTTTGGACATTATCTGCAAAAATTGAAGATAATCTATATCGATTCCCGATATTTCAATTTTCCAATAGCCGCTTTCTCCAACTATTTTACAATCTCCAATGTTGTTGATAAGGTTTCTGAGTTTGTTGAAATAAACACATCTGTTGTTATTGGCACTTTGCTCACTTTTGTCATACCATAAAATTGACTTTAATGATTCGGAAGAGACACCCTTGCCATTTGAATGGCAGATCAGCAGAAAAAACAATTCTTTCAGAATAGGAGAGAACTTGCTTGAAATATTAATTCCGTCTTTAGAATAAGCCCTGAAATCGCCGAATAATGAGATTTCGGATACTTTTTCCCCTTCTTCTTTTATAAATTCTCTATGCCTGACGGTAATATTCTGTTCTTTTGCATCTTTTTCCGCCTTGTCTCTCTTTTTGTTCTGTCTGTGTATATAGGCAAATACTATGATGTCAAATAGAATTATTGCCACAATCCAGATAAATTCATTTCGGTTTTTATTGTCGATGACGGTTTCGAGTATCTCAAATGTCACTAAATCTATGCAATCGGCAGATGGAAATGGTGTTATTGTCAATCTGCTTCCCGAAATATTCAAATTGTCGATATTGTCAAAAACAATGGTGTCCGAACTGCCGATAATTATACAATTTTTCTTTACCTTATCTATTGAAATATTGTACCTTATAGTATCATTGACTGTAATTATCCTATCAGAATACTCTCTAATTCGTCTTGTCTCTTTTTCCGAGATGAAAGAGATATAAGTTTCGTTTTCCTGGGAGTACTCATAAATAATGGAACATAACAATAAATTGTTTTGAGAAATGGACACTATTTGTTCATACATACTCCCTTTAAAATTGTCATTCGGAGAAAATACAATCTCAATGGAATATACGTCGGCAGGTGAAACAATTCGACTGTTTTCAGCTCCGAATAATAATTGTATCGACATCAACAATATTGCAACGACTATAATAATATGTCTCATCTCCTGTTTTTCTACAAAAATAATATTATTATTGTAAATAATTATTTTTTTAAGGAGAAATTAAGGTATTTGTTAAGAAATTCATTCACTCTTTCTCGTAATTTTACAAAAGAATTAACTGATATGGTATTATTAGGAGGCTTAATAGCTATTCATTTAGTGGCACTTACAATTTATATGCTGCTGAAGAAGTACAATGCTTCAATAACATTGCTTATAATGGGTATGGCAATGACATTAATAGCATTTTTACTAAATATTAATGGGCTTGTAAATACTAATGTGGATTTTATTCTGTTTACGCTCTTTGACAATATTGTTAATGCTTTTTCCGAACGCATTTCCGGAGTAGGTTTGATGGTTATGTTGCTTTGCGGATATGTTGAATATATGAAGAGAATAAAGGCAAGTGACGTATTTGTATATGTGATGATGCAGCCTTTATCGGTTTTTAAGAAGTACCCTTACCTGGCGACAATACTTATTATTCCTATCGGACAGATTTTATCACTTGCGATTCCTTCAGCGGCAGGCGTTGCTCTGCTGCTCGTAGCTACAATTTATCCGCTGCTGCTTGGGCTGGGAATGAATAAAATGACAGCTTTGACGGCGATAGTAGCGTGTACATTGCTTGATTTCGGAGTAAACTCGCCTTGTTCTATAATGGCAGCAGAAGTACTTGGAATGGATATCGTTACCTATTTCAGCTATCAGATAAAGATTGTGATACCGATGTGCATTGTAATAATGGTAGTCTATCTCGTATATTATATATGGATTGACAAGTATCACAAACCGAATAGGATTCCGAAAGAAAAGACGGCCGAAATATCGGAATGGCGTAATATCGTTCCTTTGTATTATGCCGTACTGCCTGCACTTCCGTTGTTGCTTTCAATTATTTTTTCACGATTTCTACCATTGTCCGATAAGGGGTATTACCTTGATTTGAACGCATCTATCCTTCTCTCATTTTTTATAGCGGGGATTGCCGATATTTTCAGGAGACGCTCTGTAAAAGATGCTTTCTCTTCAATGACTATTTTCTGGCAGGGAATGGGGAAAATATTTGCAACAGTTGTTGTTCTTATCGTTGCTGCCGATATATTTGCCGAAGGGCTGAGAAGTATCGGTTTTATAGATTCGATGATATCGGTTGCACAGTCATTGAATCTCGGTAAGACGGGAATTACTATCATGCTCTCCCTTATGGCTTTCTTTTCGACTGCAATTACGGGAAGTGGGATTGCCTCTTTCGATGCCTATCGGCAGATTGTCCCTGACGTTGCCATGCAATTCGGAATGGATCCGTTATCACTGATGATGCCGATTCAGATGATTTCCGGAATAGGAAGAGCAATAACACCAATAGCAATTGTTATGATTGTGCTTTCTGAAGTGGGGGGAGTTTCCCCTTTCAAACTTGCCAAACACAATCTTATACCGATTGCTGCAATTGTAATAATACTGCTATTATATACGTTGAATATCAATTATTGACCGAATATTAACTATTAACACACAATATGTATAAAAAATTTCTCATCGTTTGCTTCTTGATGCTCTGTACTGCTTCCCTATTTGCGCAGATACAGAGCATGGAAGTGACACAAAAGTTTTATCCAAATCCGGATATGACTTTTTCTACTCCTACTCTGTCGATTGCACAGGATAGATTTGCTTCCTATCAGGAGATTATGGAGTGGATAAGTTCAAGGGCTCTGAAAGATGACAGGATGTCTGTTGAAATGGTAGGTGTTTCTTCCAAAGGTAGAGAAATACCGATGATCAAACTTTCCAATAGAAATAATGATGCTTCCAAAATCAAAGTATGGATGCAGGGGGCAATTCACGGTAATGAACCGGCAGGGGCGGAAGGATTGTTTATGCTTACCGACTATATTCTGAATAACGAAGCAGGAGGAAAGTATCTTGACAAAATCGACCTCTATATTTTGCCTATGGCCAATATTGACGGATATTTCGCCGATACAAGAGCATCGGCGGATGGGTATGATTTAAATCGTGACCAGACTAAATTTGCTGATAAAGAGAGTGTTATTATTAAAAAAGCGTTTATGGCGGTTAATCCCGATGTGGCTATAGATTTTCACGAATTCAGTCCTATCAGAAAAGAGGTGGCTTTCATTGGGGAAAAAGGCGGGGCAATATATTACGATGTATTATTTCTTCCAACAGGTTATCCAAATGTTCCCAAGGCTCTTAGGAAGGCTACCATCAAGTATTTGCAGACTCCTGCCGAAAAAAAGCTGGATAAAGCGGGTTATTCGCACTTCTTCTATTTTTCTATAGATGATTCGGGAGAGGAACCGGTTCTGGCCAAGGGAGCCAAAAGTCCGCAATCAAGCTCCACCTCATATTCTTTGTCAAATGCAATATCTATTTTAGTGGAAATCAGGGGGATAAAGTTTGGGAGACTTTCTCTTGAGAGGAGGACCAACTCGGTATTTATAGTAGCTGAATCGGCCCTTGAACAAACTTACAACCATAGTAAGGCTATAAGAAAAATAGTTGACAAATCAATCAATCGTACTATTCAGAGGAGGGACAACATCAGCGTTACGGGAGTTTCTTCCGAAAAAAGACTTCCTGTACAATTTGTTGATTTTGCGACTAATGAGCTTGTTGAAAAGAACTTGCTCGTAAAAGACGCTCTTGAATACAAGAGCCTGATTGTTCGCGACAGACCTATTGGTTATATTATCGAGAAAGGAGAGGAGGCCGCGATAGACAATTTGAAAACATTGGGAATAGACATTATCGAAATTGAAGAAGATTGGAATGCGGATGTGGAAAGTTACAAAGTTATCGAATACACTACGGCAAAGAAGAGCTGGGAGAAAATTCATCGTGCTGCCGTAAAAACCGAAATCATTAAGCAGAATAAAATATTTCCGAAAGGATCTTATTGGATAAGATTGAATCAGGAAAATGCCAATTTCGCCGTTTCGGTGCTCGAACCCGAATCAGACAACGGATTTGTCACATTCAGAGTTATTGACACTGAAAAAGGTGAAATATTGCCTATACATCGTGTAATGAAATAATATATCTAATCATAACTTTATGAAAAAATTACTATTAATGCTAATACTGTCGGCTATTTCGATTGCCGCAGTCGCTCAAATCAAGGGAAAAGTAATTGATGGAGCTAATGGCGAACCCTTTATGGGGGTCAGCGTATTGATAAAAGGGACTATGGTCGGGGCGGAAACTCAGGCTGATGGTTCTTTTACACTCCCTGCCCAAATAGGAGATATTGTCCTTTTTTCTTTTATCGGGTACCTTGAACAAGAGGTGAAAATTACAGATAACAGAGAATTGAATATAACTCTCATGCAGGATACCAATCTTATTACAGAAATTGTAGTGGTCGGTTACGGTTCGCAGAAGAAAAGCGATGTGACCGGTGCGGTTGCCTCATTCAATACCAAACAATTGGAAGAGAGGCCTAATGCAAATATCATTCAGACCCTTCAGGGAGCAATTGCAGGATTGAATATTTCAATGACAGGTTCGGATGCAGAAGGCTCTATGTCTTCTACCAGGATCAGAAGCAATAATTCCATTTCTGCGTCAAACAAGCCTCTTATTATTTTGGACGGAATTCCTTTTTCGGGTTCGTGGTCCGAAATCAACTCAAATGATGTCGAGTCTATTGAAGTATTGAAAGATGCCTCATCATCGGCAATTTACGGTGCAAGAGGCTCTAATGGTGTTATCTTGATTCAAACCAAGAAAGGTAAAGGCGAGAAGGTGGCTGTTTCATACAATGGTTACATATCCATGAACAAGGCCATCAATATTCCTCAAATGATGGATGGAGAAACATTTTTTCAGAGGAAAACGGAATCAGGCGGAGATATGACCATGACCGAAATTGAAATGCACGATAAGGGGCAATCTACGGATTGGCTTGGGCTTGCACTTCGCACAGGCTACAAAATGCAGCATAACGTCTCTTTCAGAGGTGCTTCCAAGACCACCAGATATTATTTTTCTGCAAATATGAACGACAACAGAGGGATTGCCGTAAACGATGATTTTTCAAGATATTCATTGAGATTCAATCTGGAACAGGACCTCGGAAAATGGGTTAAATTCGGAACAAACACACGTTATGGATATTATGACAGAAGTGGTAATAACATTAATTTCAGTAGTGCTTATCTGATGAATCCTCTTGGCTCTCCATATTACGAAGATGGCTCTCTGAGACTTCAGGTATGGGAAGACAATAATTATGCAAACAACCCTTTAAGTGCACTCAATGAGCTTAATAACGACATTACCCGATCACTTGTCACAAACAATTACATAGATGTGAAATTTCCTGTTAAAGGGCTGACTTACAGGCTAAATACAGGTTATTCCTATAAAACTCGCCTATACCAGAATTATCAGGGGCTTGATACAGTCAACGGACTTGCAAATGGTGGTGTTTTGAATATTGCAAATACATACAGCGAAGATTGGCTGATTGAAAATATTCTTTCTTACACACGTGAATTCGGAAAGCATACAATTTTCCTGACGGGTCTATATTCTGCTCAGTATGAGGATCGTATTGCTAATTCTATCGAAGCATCCAATTTTCCTAATGACGTTATGACCTATTGGCAGCCAAATAAAGCTGCATCTACTTCAACTTCTGCCTCAAGGACTACAATGACACACGTTTCTCAAATGATTCGTGCCAACTACAGTTACGATTCAAGGTATCTGTTCACATTTACGGCAAGAAGAGACGGATATTCCGCTTTTGGAGAGAACAAGAAATATGGTATATTTCCTTCAGTTGCATTGGGATGGAATGTTGTAAACGAGGATTTTGTAAAGGATTCAGGTTTCGGAAGACTATTCAATAATTTTAAGGTGAGACTTTCATGGGGCAAAAACGGAAATGAGGCGATTGACGCTTATTCCACTCTCCCTGTTTTGAGAGGAAAAAACTATCTTACAGATGACTACAGTGCGGCTTTCGGATTTTATCCTTCACAGCTTGCCTCACCTCTTCTCGGTTGGGAAACTACAACTTCTTTTAATGCGGGGATCGATTTCGGCTTATTGAACAATAGAATTAAAGGTACGTTGGATTTATATACCACTAATACATACGATCTGTTGTTGTGGAGAACCATTCCGTCAATCAATGGTACAAGTTCTGTCCTTGAAAATATCGGAAAGACAAAAGGTCGGGGCATAGAATTTCAAGTATCGTCTGTAAATGTCACAAATAAGAATTTTACATGGAGTACCGATTTCAACATCGTCCATTCTTCATCTGAAATTGTGGATGTCGGTCTATATGACGATGCAGGAAATGCCATGGATGATATTGCTTCCGGCTGGTTTGTCGGCTATCCTGTAAGTGTCAATTATGACTATTTGTTTGACGGTATTCACCAGGTGGGAGAGAGTGTTTCATATACATCTCCTCTCTCGCAGCCAGGTTATGTAAAGTATTGGGATCTTGATGGTGACGGAGTGATTGATACTGAAGACAGAGGCATTATCGGAAGTCGTGAGCCGTCATTTACATTTGGAATGAATAATACATTCTTCTACAAAAACCTCTCTCTTTCTATATTTGTAAATGGCTCGGTAGGAGCAACTTATCCAAATTATTTACTATCAACTCACACTTTGTCGTACAGACAGAACCAGTTGAACAAGGAGTTCTGGACAGAGGCAAATCCTATTAATACCTATCCTGCAAATATTGGAGACGGTTCGGTTAACACTAAACGTATGGACTTTTATGAAAAGACTGATTATCTGAGAATTAAAGATGTCAGCCTTGCGTACAGATTTCCAGAAAAGATTTCCAAAAAGATAGCTTTGAGCAGACTTGAAGTCTATATCAATGCAAAGAATTTATATACTTGGACTTCGTGGTCAGGTCTTGACCCTGAATTTGTTTCATCGGGAAGCAATCAGAGGGCTATTCCTCAGACTTTGGAACTATTGTTTGGTTTAAGATTCGATTTTTAATGAATAAGGAGATAAAACAATGAAACGAATATTATATATTTTATCGATAGTGTCAACATTGACACTCAGTTCATGCAATAAAGATTTTCTCGTAGAAAATCCCGTGAATGATATATATGCTGAAAATCTGTTAGTTAACCTTGACGGTTTTGAAAGTATGAATTATGCACTTCTTTCGTTTGTCCGTGACGAATACGGCAGATTGGATATCAGTTACGGAAGTACATCTTTCAGCTCTCTTCCTTTTGCAAAATCTGTGATGTGGAGTTGTGGTATAGACAATACATGGGGAAATAACAGACATAATCAGACAAGATTTTTCAGTTATCCTAAAAATATTGTGGCCATGACAGATGGAGAGGTCTTTTTGTCTCTCTTTGAATGGCTGTATAAAGTAGTAAATACTGCCAACATGGTTATCAACCGTGCTGAAAATCCGGATGTTGACTGGCAGGGAGGTTCTCCTGCGGCGGACCTTGCCAACAAGGAGAGAATTATTGCAGAAGCAAGATTATACAGAGCTTGGGCGTACAGGCATCTCACATATTCTTTCGGAGATGTTCCGTTAAGCACCGAAGAGATTACCGGGGAAAACTATCGTGTCGATTGGGAACGTAATTCGGTTGCCGATATACGTAAAGTCATGGAGGAAGATTTTCAATATGCAATAGATAAACTGCCGATGCGAAGCAATGGTAATAACACAAAGCCCAATCAGGCAGTTGCACGTCATTATCTTGGCGAATTATATCTTGCCGAAGGTAATCCGTCATCTGCAAAATCCGTATTACAACCACTTGTAGAGGGTGGAGATTACTCATTGATGACATCAAGATTCGGTAAAGATGCTTCATCTTCCGGTAATCCTTTTATGGATGTGTTCAGATCTCCGCTTTATACAGAGGGGAATAATGAGGTTTTGTGGGCTTTTCTCAATACGGAAGATGAAAATGTGGCGTATGGCAATGCTCCATCCATTTTTATGAAAAATATGTGGCAGAATTACTATTCCAATTTATCACAAGTAAAAAATCTGAAACACTCTCAATACGAAGGGACCACCATTAAATTGTTCTGGTCTCTGAATGGAGGAAAGGGTGCAGGCAGGTGTGCTATTTCTTTAGGTGCTTTTGCTCTTTATAAATATGATAATCAGCAGAATAATGATTACAGATATGGAGATGACGCATTTGTATGGCATCTTTATTTTCTTGATGAGAACAATACTCGGTATGAAGTATTAAATTCAAAATCAAGTCTTATCAATCTCAAGGCCAACTCGGCCATGAGCAATGATAATGATCCCACTATCAAGCAGTATAATCTTCCTTCCACCAGAAAGTGGAGTTATGTGTATCCTATATTCGATCGTTCAGATGATGACCAGCAATACAATGATATGGTTTATTTGAGATTGGCTGAAACATATTTGCTCTATGCAGAGGCTCTCTACAAACTCGGAGATGCTACAGGCGCTGCACAGTGGATAAATAAGATAAGAAGTCGTGCCAACGTTTCATCTATACCGGCATCGGCCGTTTCCATCGATTTCATACTTGATGAACGCAGTCGTGAGTTGATTACCGAAGAACAGAGAAGGCATACTTTAATTCGCCTTAGCCAGGAAAATGGTGGAAATGAACGCCTTTCAAGCAGTATATTTAAGACAAGGGTCAGAACATATAATGAAGTTTCAGGTAGAGAGGTCAGAGGTATGCACGATGATGACACTCCGGTGTTATTTCCTGTACCACAGAAGTTTATAGACTCCAATACCGGAAGACGGATAGAACAGAATCCGGGATATTAGAGATATGTACATGGGAGCTTTATCGTTCATACTTTGTATTGCCATTATAGTAGGAACAGCATTTCTGCTATATAGGAAGTACAATCCTCAGGCAGTGCTGATCTTTTCAGGACTGTCAATGGTGGCATTGGCTGCTTCCATCGGAATATCTCCGGTGGAAGTGTCAAAGCCTACAGGAACCTCAATTTTCGACCTTATTCAAATCATAGAGGAGCGATTTATATCCAATTTTACGAGGGCAGGCCTGATGATAATGGTGATAGGAGGCTATGTGGCTTTCATGAACAAGATTCAGGCGACAAATGCACTTGTTCATATTGCCATCAAACCTTTAGCCTTTTTCAAGAAGTACCCGTATATTGCATCGATTGCTGCTATTCCTATCGGTCAGCTGCTGTTTATGACAACACCTTCGGCCGCCGGAATAGGATTGCTGCTTGTTGCCTCTGTTTACCCTATTCTGGTAAATCTCGGTGTGAGCAAATTGACTGCATTATCTGTTATTTCTGCCGCTACACTGTTTGACCAGGGACCGGGTTCGGCCAATACGGCGTTGGCATCACAACTTGTTGATATGGGTGCAATTGAATATTTTTTAAAGCACCAACTGCCCAATGTTGTCCCGACAACTGTTATTTTGATGGCAGTATTTTATTGGAATAACAAAAGATGCGATAAGAGAGATATTGCGAAGGGAAAGCAGATTTTCAGTGAACCTATGGACGAAAATCAAAAGCTTGAGGTTCCTAAATGTTTTGCCCTGCTGCCGCTTCTTCCTCTACTACTTTTGATAATATTTTCAGACTATATAGGCCTTTTTCATGTAAAATTGTCCACAACCGTGGCAATGTTAATTTCGTTTATATTTTCAGTTATTTGCATAATTGTCTATAAACGTAACATAAAAGAGGTATTTTCATTAATTGGAAGTTTCTGGCAGGGGATGGGAAATGTGTTTGCAACGGTCATAACACTGATAGTAGCTGCCGAAATTTTTTCAGGAGGGTTGATAAGTCTCGGTTTTATCGATTCGCTTGTCTCCGGTACCACTACATTGGGGTTCAGTGGAATAGCAATATCCGTACTGATAACAGCCATTGTATTTTTAGCCGCAATGCTGATGGGAAGCGGTAATGCGGCATTTTTCTCATTCGGACCTCTTATGCCGGGGATTGCCGCCAAACTCGGTATGCCGGCTGTACAGATGATACTGCCTATGCAACTTGCTGCAAGCATGGGACGTGCGACATCTCCTATTGCGGGAGTAATCGTAGCAATTGCAGGGGTAGCAGGAGTTTCTCCCATGGATTTGGCTAAAAGAAATCTGCTGCCTCTGATTGTAGGAATAAGTTCTTTAACAATAATTCATTTTGTATTCGGAATATGATAACACTAATTAAAAATGCTAAAATATATTCTCCCAACCCATTGAAGGGGAGAGAGATATTAATATCTGACGGCACGATTGCCGCCATATCCGACAAAATAACTTTGATTGGATGTGATATAAATGTAGTTGATGCTTCCGGCTGCTATGTGTGCCCGGGATTTATAGATGAACATGTCCATATTACGGGTGGAGGCGGTCAGATGGGGCACTCGTCATTTATTCCGGAAGTCACTGTCGCCGATTTGGCAGCTGTGGGAACTACTACAGTTCTCGGTCTGCTTGGAACTGATGGTTTTGTGAAAGAGCTTTCAACGCTTTATTCAAAAACCAAAGCACTTGACGAACAGGGAATTACGGCTTATATGCTAACAAGTTATTATGGCCTTCCCGAAAAGACAATCACCGGTTCAATTGCCGAAGATATGATTTTCATCGACAAGGTGATAGGATGCAAATTGGCAATGAGTGACGATAGATCATCTTTTCCTACGGAGCAGGAAGTGTTGAGGCTTGTCAATCAGGTCAGGCTGGGGGGATTTACTTCCGGAAAGCATGGAATATTGCATATACATTTGGGCAATCTCAGTACTAAAATTGACATAATTCTCTCTATCATAGATAAATATCCTACATTAATCACGTATTTTTCACCGACACATACCATCCGTACAAGGGCTTTGTTTGATGATTGTGTCCAATTTGCCAAAAAGGGCGGTATGATTGATATTTCTACGGGAGGAACCAAATTTACCGAACCTCATCTTGCTGTCGGAATGGCTCTTGAAATGGGAGTTCCTCTTGAAAATATGGCATTTTCAAGTGACGGCAGGGGTGGAGTAAGGCGTGAAAATCCACAGACAGGAGAAATTACCTATACTCCTGCCCCTTTGGACTTGAATTATAAGGAGTTTGTCTGCCTTGTCAGGGAAAATATCCTCCCTCTCGAACAAGCTTTGATGCTGCTGACTTCAAATCCGGCACGCAATCTTTCATTGAAGCGCAAGGGTAAAATTGCCGTTGGCGCGGATGCCGATTTTGTATTTTTAGATGAAAATCTATCCATTAATTCTGTTTATGCAAAAGGAAAAAATATTACTAAAAGATGAAACATACTATTATTTATTTGACAATCATGACTTTATGTGTCCTATTGTCGGGATGCGCAAAAAAAAGTGATTATATTTTTCACCGTGGCTCGGACATGGCCGAATTTAGATGTGAGGCACCATTTCAGGGATTGACAATCCCTGTGTATTATCATATTCCAATGGATGGAAATGTGTCAGAAATGCCTGTACAGTTTGTTATGCACGGTGTGGGAAGAAATGCCGATGATTATCGCGATGCATGGGTCGAAAAAGCCGACCAATATGGGTTTATTGTTATCACTCCAAAATTTTCCAAAAGTGATTTTCCCGAATCAGACTATCAGCAGGGGCGCATTATTGATAAAGACGGATTTTTCAGTGATAAAGACAGCCTTACATACGTTCTGATTGATCAGATTTTCAATTATTTTGTTGAAAATAGTGATTCAAAAGCACGTAAATACAATATTTACGGACACTCGGCCGGAGCTCAGTTTGTTCATAGGTATATGATGTACAATGATACGCATTTGGTTGAAAAAGCCATTTCGGCCAATGCCGGGTGGTACACTATGCCCACAGATACAATAGATTTTCCATACGGGCTTGGAGCAAGTCTTGAACAACTTAAATTGGATAAAAAGGCATATTATGCCAAAAATATGACCATTTTGCTCGGAGACGCAGACACTGTTCGTACGTCCGACTTAAGGGTTACGCCTGAGGCTGATATGCAGGGATTGAACAGATTGGCTCGCGGACGCAATTTTTTCGATTATTGTCGGACAGATGCTCAAAAGATGGGTGTTCCTTTCAATTGGAGTTTGCAATATGTCAGCGGTTCCAACCATTCAAACAAGAAAATGGCCCCGGCAGCTGCCGATATATTATATGGTCGGTAAACAACATATTTCAATTCTGAAACTTTATTCGCCTATTAGCAATTGAATGACCCCTTCTGCAGTGGAGATGATACCGAGGACTGCGATGATTACTCCCGAAATGCGGTTGATGTATAGAAGTTGCCTGAGTCTGAATCGTTTTCTGAAAATATTGATTGTGGCTGTAAGGACAAACCACCATGCTGCCGTTCCGAGAAACACTCCGGCCAGTATGACCGAAACGGTATATTTCTCGTAAGAGTCGCCTGTGGTGATTCCGACAAAAGCAAATAATCCGAGTAGAAGGACAAGCGCTCCGGGGTTTGTTATTGTTACGGCAAGTCCCTGAAGTATTTCCTGCACGTGTTTTTTACTTCCGATATTTTTAGGCTGCCTCAGCTGCCTGACAGGATTGGTGATGGCGATCCGGATACCTATGATACAGATAATCACTCCTCCGATAAGCATGACCCACACTCTGTTGGCCATTATGAAATCATTGATGAATGCCAAAGAAAACAAGGCTATGGCGGCATAGAAAGTATCCGCAATAGAAGACCCCAGCCCCAGAGAGAAGCCTGAATGTCTCCCTTTGCTGATGGTTTTCTGAATGCACATTATACCTACCGGTCCCAAAGGAATCGAGGCTCCAAGCCCTACAATCAACGCTTTTATGAAATTATCAAGCATACAATCCAAGTATTTTGCGGGCAAAGTTATCATAATTTGGCAAAAAATCACCTATCTTTGTGAGGATTAATTAAAAATGATAAAATGAATACGCAGAACCGGATTATCAAATTCCAAATATGGAGCCTCATCGTGATGTTTGCATTGTTATCTTCGCTTCCTTTTCTGGTGCCTCATTGCGGATTGTTTTCTCTGATTGCTTTTGTTCCATTATTTTACCTCGAAAAATTATGCTCGGATTATCACATAAAGCATACATGGTGGTATTATTTTACGGCATTTCTGCTTTTTAACATAGCTTCCACTTTCTGGATTTATTTTGTTTCGGCAGCCGGATCTGTTGCGGCACTAACCCTCAATGCCCTTCAGATGACAGTCATATTTTCGGTATTCAGATGGGGCAAAAAGAGATTTCCGGATTACAATATACTCCCATATCTGTTTTTTATTGTCATGTGGCTTGCGTGGGAGCACATCTATTTCAATGTGGAAATATCGTGGCCGTGGCTTGTTCTCGGCAACTCGTTTGCCACATCCGTAAAGCTTGTACAATGGTATGAAATATTCGGCACAGTGGGAGGGTCATTGTGGATTTTGCTTACCAATGTATTAATCTATTTCACTGTGTTGTCTCTTTGCAACGATTACTCCAAAAGATCTGTAAAATGGTTCTTTTCCATTTCAGCTTTTTTGCTTATTGCGGTACCCGTGGTGTGTTCTCTTGTAAGATATAACAATTACAAGGAGACGGAGCCCGGTATTGAAGTAGTTGTGGTTCAGCCTAATATAGATCCCTTCAAAAAATACGGCATTCTTCCTCAGGAGGAACTGGATAGGAACATGCTTGAGCAGGTCGGAGGGATTATAACCCCAGATACGAAGTATATTATTACCCCTGAGACATTTACATACGGCTTGGATCTCGACAATCCTACAGGAAGCGCCTCATTTTTAAGATATAGGGATTTCTTATCCAAGTATCCTGAAGTCAATCTGTTGGTAGGCGTTTTGACCTATAAGTATTATCCCACCTATTCCAAGCCGACATCATCGGCCCGTCCAAACGGAAAGTTCTGGTATGATGTATATAATACGGCTCTGATGATGGATTATGACGGAAGATTTGAGTACTACCATAAGTCGAAGCTTGTACCGGGAGTGGAAATCATTCCTTATCAGCAGTATGTGCCATTTTTAGCCGATCTGATATCCAAATTCGGAGGGGCTGACAATAGTTATGGTACTCAGGAAGATATGTCAATTCTTGAAGGAAATGACGGCAACAAGGTTGGAGCGATGATTTGTTATGAGTCCATTTATGGAGATTACTCACGCAGGGCCGCTAAAATGGGGGCCACATTTATGGCAGTGATGACAAATGACGGATGGTGGGGAGACACTCCGGGTTACAGACAGCATTTCAGGTATGCTTCCTTGAGAGCAATAGAGATGAGGAGGGATGTAGTTCATGCCACCAATACCGGAATATCCGGCTTTATCAACCAAAGAGGTGATGCTTCGCAAAAGACACCTTGGTGGGAGGCAGTAGCCATAAGGGGAGAGGTTCATCCCAATTCGGTCATTACACCTTTCACAAAATATGGCGATGTGGTCGGCTTGACTGCAGCTTACGCCTTCTTGCCTCTGCTGATTCTGTTTTTCATGCACGGCTTTTTAGAAAAAAGCAGAAAAAAGCGCTCCTGATTGTGGCAGAAGTGAGCCTTGCCGCGCAGGTCTATTTTGAGCGGGCATCGAGAGTCAGTATGCCCTCTTTTATGGCAGCATCTCTCTCCGGATTACAGTTGATACCGAGCAGCCATAGTTTCCGATAGTCGGAACTGTTTTGTTCCTCTTTGTCGTATATTATTTGAATTACTTCCGAAATCTCTTTACGCGAGTAAGTTGCGTTATGAGATGTGGCATCGATGCAGAGTTTTCCGACAACTCCGCCAACGGATGAAGAATGGTCGGAATCCCTTGCTGCACCTCTGCTTATAAGTGTATCGCGTTCAGGCGAATAATTGTTTAAAATGGCCGATTTGACACTATTGCGGTCCCGTATGTCCGTATCTCCGTCAACAATCACCATCAACTTGTTGAACATCATCTGCTGAAATCCCCAAAGAGCATTTGCGACCTTAAATGGCTGACCGTCATATCTTTTGTCGATTTTAACGATTATTATATTCTCTTCGGTACCCTCTTCCCTGATATGAATGTCGGTAATTTCCGGTGCTATGACCGTTTTGATGGTGGAAAGAAATATTTTTTCAGAGGCAGGATTGAAATATTGACATTCCTGAGGCGGGATGCCCGGTACAATGGCCGGATAAACTGCATCCATTCTGTGAGAAATGCAAGTTACGTGAAATACGGGATACATTCCGGCAGGGGAGATGCACCCTGTATAATCATTAAATGCTCCTTCAAGGGCTTTAACCTCACTTTTCTGGACATATCCCTCTATTACGAAATCGCAATCGGCGGGAACTTTCAGATCCTGGGTAAAGCACTGCACCAACTCTACAGGCTTGTCCCTTAAAAATCCTGCAAGCAGGTATTTGTCGATTTCTTCCTGAAAATGTGTTTTTGCCAAATAATTATAGACAGGATCTCCTCCAAGGCATATTGCAACGGGAAGTCTGTGAGAAGATCCGGCAAGGAATCCGGCTCCGGTGCTATGCGCGTGCCAATGAATTGAAGACGTGGTATCTGAAAATATCTGCATTCTTACAGTTTCGACATTTCTCGCTCCTGTGAGAGGATTGCAGGTATTTACCATAGGCATGGTGATAAATTGACCGGCATCGGCAGGATTGCATTTCAGGATGGGAAGGGTACTTAATCTTGCATTATATTGAACAGATTCCTGACATGGAGCCTGCCCTTTAAAATCGACAGGAAACCATTTCGAGATGTCGTTAATCAGTCGGAACATCTTGAAAGTGTTGACGATTCCCTTTTTTGAACTCGGCAATTCTCCGGTAAATTCCTTTATTCTTTCCGAAATATCTTCAAATGAGTCAACTCCGATAGCATACTTCATTCTCTGTTCAGAGCCGTACATATTGGTCAGGACGGGGAATCTGGTGCCTGTATTCTCAAAAAGAAGGGCTTTTCCTCCGTCAGGACTTTTACAAATGCGGTCCGTATATGCGGCAATCTCAAGGAGAGGATTGGTAAACTCTTTAATCCTGATGAGTTCTCCTTTTGATTCAAGCAGTTTGATATAGTCCTGAAGAGAGCGATACATATCTATTTTTTAGTATTTATACCTGCTGCTTCGGCAACAAGATAAACAAGAGATTCAAAAGTTATTCCACTATTTTTTGAAAGGCCTATTTCGCAGGTCCTACTTGTAGCATAGCCCGATTCGCAACCTTTGGATTGTTCTTTTATCTCTCTAAGACCGTGTGAATTAAGCTCTGGCAGCAAAAATCCCCTGTCTCCGGCAAATCCGCAACAGTTTGTATCCATGACGACTACCTCCCTTGCGCATTTGCGAGCTATTTTGGCGAGGATTGTGTCAACCTCCATCTTCTTGGATGAGCAGACTGCAAACAGTGCCACCTTTTTATCGACAGGTGTGATGTCTAATCTGTCCATCAGGTATTTATCTATAAATTCTGCCGGTTCGTAAAGTTTAAGCTCTCCATCCATGTTGGTGTGCATGGTATATAGACAAGGGCTCATGTCGCAAAGAATAGGGTATTTGCCATTGTCTGAGGCTTTTATCAATGCAGCCTTTAGCTCGTCGGATGCTTTCTTTCCGGCCTCTACATATCCTTTGCTTGAAAACAGCATCCCGCAGCAGAGTTTGTTCATATTTTCCGGGTAAATTATCTGATACCCGGCCTTTTCTATCAATGCAGCCGTAACAGCGGTTACCTCTTTCTCTTTGCAGTAGGCTTTGGTTGTTCCCATGCTCCTTGTTATACAGGATGGGAAATAGACCATTTTATCCTGTTTTTCTTCTGTATGTGCGTTAATTTTAATTTTGTCGGCTCCTGTAGGCATGTATTCGTTCCACAGTGGAACAGCCTTGAATGTGATGGCTCTCATACCTCTTGCAAGGGCTCCGAACACTTTTTTTCCAAAGATCAGACGGATACAGTTCAACAGTTTGAGGCTCCCCCTGAGAAATGCCGTAGCCTTGTCCATGTTGCTGGCAAGAGCGACTGCCCTTTTTTCTCCTTTCGGAGAATGGCTTTCATGACGCAGTTCTTTGACCAATTTGCCGGCATCGGCTTTGACAGGGCAGTGCAGATTGCACAAACTGTCTGTGGCACATGTCTGCAATCCTGCATATTTGTAGAGTTTCTGCATTTCTGCAGCTCTGTGCGGTTCGGTCCCGGTGGTTTTTAATCGTTCTATCTCCCTGAAAGCAGCCACTCTCTGTCTTGGAGAGAGGGTTAGTCCTTCAGCAACGCAATGCCCTTCACAGAAGCCGCATTCCATACATTTATCCACGATTTCCCTTGAGGAAGGAATAGGTTTCAGATTTTCGATATGGGCATTCGGATTGTTATTGAGAATGACCCCCGGATTGAGTATCTGCTTCGGGTCAAAAATCTCTTTTACGTCTTTCATCAATTGATATGCCTGTTTACCCCACTCTTTTTCTACAAACGGAGCCATGTTTCGTCCTGTACCGTGTTCGGCTTTCAAGGATCCGTCATATTTGGCAACGACGAGGTTGGCTATATCATCCATGAATCTGCGATATTTTTCAACTTCATCGGTTGTTGCAAAGTCCTGATTGAACATAAAATGAAGATTTCCTTCAAGGGCATGTCCGAATATTACGGCATCTTCATATCCGTCTTTTGCAAAGACCTCTCTCAAATCGGTAGTGGCTTGAGCCAGCATATTTACGGGGAAACATATATCTTCGATAATTGCCGTAGTGCCGGATTTCCTCATCCCGGCAACTGTAGGAAGCATCTCTTTACGTATTTTCCAAAGCTTGGCCTGTTCGGCGGCATCTGTGGTGAATTGGTATGGCAGTTCTGTCTGAATATCCTTTATCGATTCGGTGATTGCTTCAACATTTGACTTCAAATCGGCATCATCTGCGCCTCTTGTTTCAATGAGCAGTACGCAGCTTTCGTCACCTATCGTCTTTAAAAATTCTGGAATGCCCGGAGTCTGATCTACTGAACGGACACCTGCTCTGTCAATTAGTTCTACAGCAGATACATGCTGTAGTTTCAATATCTGTACGGCCTGGCAGGCATCTTTGATAGTGGGGAAAGTGGCAAGAGCAAGTGCTTTGAACTTGTGATCTATGACAGTATTGTAAGTGATTGAAGATATAAATGCCAATGTTCCTTCAGAACCTATAATCAGGTGTTTCAATATGTCAAAACCGTCAGAATAATCGACAAAGGCATTCAGAGAGTATCCTGTGGTGTTTTTTATCTTGTATTTTTTTTGAATACGCTCTTTAAGCACCACATCGGCATTGATGTATTGGGCAATACCCTCAAGGGATTTTAATAAGTGTTTGTGGCTCTTGCGGAAATCATTTACCGAGTTTTCATCAGCAGTGTCGAGCAGAGTTCCGTCAGGGAGAATCACCCTTATATCGGCGATGGTCTTGTATGAATTTTCAGAAGTGCCGCAGCACATACCGCTCGCATTGTTGGCCGCAATACCTCCGATCATGGCGGCATCGATGGAAGCGGGGTCAGGACCTATTTTTCTCCCGAAAGGGGCAAGGTATCTGTTTGCAAGATAGCCTCTTATGCCTGGTTCAAGTTTGATTTTCGCCCCTTGTTCCATCACTTCGTATCCGTGCCAGCCGTGAGATGCTATCACGAGAACAGAGTCGCTTATGGCCTGTCCTGATAGTGAAGTGCCTGCTGCTCGGAATGTTACGGGAATATTCATCTCGTATGCGGTGCGTAATACGGTTTGAATCTCCCTTTCGGAGACAGCTTTGATTACAAGCTTCGGGATTAATCTGTAGAACGAGGCATCAGTGCCATATGCCAATGTACTCAGTGAGTCGTGCAGCATTCTCTCTGAAGGAATGCTTTGTCTGAGTGTGTCGTAAAATTCTTTGTACTTTCCGGTAATCATATTCGGTTATTTAGGTCTTTTGTTAGTCATCATTGATTCAATTATTCCGTCAAGTGTTTCCGCAGTAATATCTTTTGCGATTATAACTTTGTCTTTATCAAGTAGATATATCTTTGGAACATATAGAACGTCATATTTTTCGTGAATATTGCCGCTCTTGTTTTCATCCCATAAATATACCCATTTTTTCTCGTTATCCTTAATAAATTTTCTCCACTCCGCTTCATTTTCTCCGGTATAGACGGCAATTACGCGAATACCTTTTCTTTTATACTTCTCATATATGGCCTTGAGAGCCTCTTTACTCTCATTGCAGTCACTGCAGTGAATAATATGGAAAAACAAGATAGTATATCTGGAACTGTATCCGAGTATGGATTTGTCTCGCCCTTTTTTGTCCTGAAGCACCAAATCGGAAGCAACCGAACCGATCATATTTTTAGAATACATCTCAAGAACATATTTCATCTGCTCTACAAATTCCACGGACCAATATTCAGGGCGATTGATAATATATTGATTAGCAATAGTATATGCACCTTGAGAGTATTCCGTGTAAGGTTGTGATTTGAGGTATTTGTATAATTCGTAAAATGATTCTCTGTATAATGCACTATCTTTTCCCACCATTTTTTCAAAGGAAGTGGCTATTTGGGCAATAGTTGCAGAATCGACCGGATCCATTTCTGAAAATATATTGTCAAATAGTGCATGATAGTCGGCAATGGAGTTGTTACGGATGTCGAGCAGTTGTGATAGAGCATTGCAATCAAGTTTGCGCCCGATGATAATGTTTTGTCTGTCAATAAGAAACATTGCCGGAGTTGACAGTACCGAATATTTTTTGTGGAATAATGAACCTGCTTCCGGATCCCACAAGTGATATATTGTTACGGCAGGATTGTCTATTTTAGAAAAGTGAATGTTTACATACTTATGCCAATCATCTTTATTGCCCTGAGTGTAAACGGCCAATAATGTAATGGGAATTCCCTTGTAATTTTGGATAATGGAGGATAATTGTTCTGTCTGTTCCTTACACGAAGAGCATTTGTCGTCATAAAAATAGAGAACCTTATACTCTCCCTCGCAATTTCTAAGTGAAATCAAATGTCCGTTAATGTCTTCCAATACAAGCTCTTGGGCGCTTTTACCGAGTAATGACTCTCTGTTAAATTCGGCATAAGTATAGAGCATCACAAATGAGTCTTCATCGCTCCATTTCAGCCGTTTATTCAAAAAATAATTGTCTGCGAGGTAAACTGCGACTGTCTCGTGCCCCATGACGGGAGAGGAAGAGTAGTAATCGAATGCGATTCCGGCTATTTTTGACTGCGTTGCCGTATCGGACACATTGTCAATGAGCCTGTCAATTTTGGAGATAATCGTATCTACAGGTTGTCTGTTCAGGCTCTTAAGATAGTCGGTAATTCCCGGATAGAGATTGGTCGTCTTGCTTTGAGCGACAATCAGGCAATTTCCGATAAGAGATAGAAACAATATCAGAGATATGATTCTCTTTTTTATCATTTCAACTTCTCAATTGAAGGTAATAGTTAATGTCTATATTTTTGGGAAGGAAGCATTTTGCATCTCCTCCATTGATGAGAACATCTCTGACGACTGTTGACGAAATGAACGAATATTCATGCCCTGCAGGGATGAAAATACACAATATTTCCGGAGCCATCTTCCTGTTAGCCTGAGCAATAACACTTTCAAGCTCAAAATCGGTTGTTGTCCTCAAACCTCTTATAATGCAATTGGCCCTCTTTTCTCTGCAAAAATCGACAGTCAGTCCCGTATAAGAACAGACTTCAACATTCTCCATCCCATCAATGGCTTTCCTTATAATCTCAACTCTGATTTCGGGAGTAAAGAACCCCCCCTTAGTGCTATTGTATCCGACTGCAACAATCACTTTATCAAAAAGATTCAATGCAGATTTCAAGACATCCAAATGCCCGAGTGTAAATGGGTCGAATGAACCTGGGAATATCGCTGTTCTCATTTTTTATGAAATTATGGCGCTAAGGTATAGCAATTAATCCAATAATCAAAAGAATAATCTGTCAGAGGCTCCAATCTATAGGTTGTTCCCCTTCATTGATAAGGTATGTATTTGCTTTTGAAAAATGTCTGCATCCGAAAAATGCTCCTCTTGCAAGAGGAGATGGGTGGGCAGCTTCAAATACGGCATGTTTTGAGGTGTCTATAAGCTCTTTTTTGCTTCTTGCAAAATTGCCCCATAATAAGAAAACAAGTCCTGTACGCTTATCTGACAGTGTTTTAATTACAGCATCCGTAAATTCCGTCCAACCGGCACGGCTGTGCGAAGTCGGTTGTGATGCTCTGACCGTAAGGACTGCATTCAAGAGAAAAACACCTTGTTCTGCCCATTTCTCGAGAGAGCCGTCCTTATTGATTTTTATTCCGAGGTCCGACTCTATCTCCTTGTAAATATTGATCAGAGATGGCGGAGTCTGCACACCGTGTGGCACGGAAAAAGATAATCCGTGTGCCTGACCGGGATTGTGATAGGGATCCTGCCCGATAATCACTACTTTGACCTTATCAAATGGGGTGAGATTAAAAGCATTGAAAATCAGTGATCCCGGAGGATAAATCGTCCTTCCTTCTTTTTTTTCCGAATGAAGAAACTCGACAAGCCTCTCAAAATAGGGCTTGTCAAATTCTTCCTTAAGAGCCTCTTTCCAACTTTGCTCAATATTCACATTCATGACAGTACAGCGATTTATTTTGAAAAAACATACTCAAGGACTTCGTCAATGGTATTTACATACTTGAAAACAAGTCCTTCGAGATATATATCCTTGATTTCCCGTATATCCCTTTCGTTCTCTTTAGACAAAACGATAGTATGTACTCCGGCTCTTTTGGCTGCAAGAATTTTTTCTTTTATGCCTCCGACAGGGAGGACTTTCCCTCTGAGTGTAATCTCACCGGTCATTGCTATACCGCTTTTGATACTTCTCCCTCTGAGAGCCGATGCAATGGCACTGACCATGGTAATACCTGCCGATGGTCCGTCTTTAGGTATGGCTCCTTCAGGGACGTGTATGTGTATATCCTTCTCGTAAAATACTTTAGGCTTTACCATAGTCAAATCGGGATGAGCTTTCAGGTACTGAAGTGCAATCATTGCAGACTCTTTCATAACATCCCCCAAATTGCCGGTAGTTGAGAGTGAACCTTTACCTTCATCACTCAAACTGCACTCTACAAAAAGTATCTCTCCTCCTGTTTCGGTCCATGCAAGGCCTGTCACAACTCCCGGAGCCTCGTTTCCCTGTTGAAGATCGTGCATGTTGGTAGGAAGTCCGAGATAATCCTTTATTTCATTGCCACCCATTACCTGTTTGTGCTCCTCTTCGAGGGCTATTTTTTTGGCAGTGATACGGGCAACTTTGGCAATCTGCTTGTCAAGTCCCCTGACACCCGATTCTCTTGTATATTCATCGATAATGGTATCTATCGCCTCATCCGAAAATTGTAGATCTACGTCTTTAAGTCCATGAGCTTCAAGTTGTTTGGGGATAAGATATCCCTTGGCAATCGCAACCTTTTCCTGAGGTATATATCCCGATACGGAAATCAATTCCATTCTGTCCAATAGGGCAGGGTGGATGGAACTTATATTGTTGGCGGTGGTTATGAACAATACCTTAGACAAATCGTAATCTATGTCGAGGTAATTATCATGAAAAGCAGTATTCTGCTCAGGGTCAAGTACTTCAAGAAGCGCTGATGCCGGATCTCCATGAAAATCGTCACTCACTTTATCTATTTCGTCAAGAACAATTACGGGATTGGAGCTATTGACTTTCTTTATTGTCTGGATAATCCGTCCGGGCATTGCTCCAATGTAAGTTCTTCTGTGTCCTCTGATTTCGGATTCGTCATGCAGACCTCCGAGTGAAATTCTTCCGTAATTTCTTCCCAAAGCTCTCGCTATCGATTTGCCGAGAGATGTTTTGCCTACCCCCGGAGGGCCGTACAGACACAAAATGGGTGACTTCATATCTCCTTTCAGCTTGAGAACTGCCAGATATTCTATGATTCTTTCCTTCACCTTTTCAAGTCCGTAGTGATCTTCATCCAATACCTTTTGAGCATTTTTCAAATCAAGATTATCCGGCGTGGTTTCATCCCAAGGCAAGTCTATAAGGAATTGAACATAAGAGTATTGAATATTGAAGTCAGGAGAATTTGGATTGGTCCTCTCCAATTTCTGCAACTCTTTTTCAAAAGCTTCCGCAACATAGGCAGGCCACTTTTTGTCCTTGGCTTTCTTTCTGAATTCGGAAAAGTCCTGATCGTCACCGGCAATACCGAGCTCTTCCTGAATGGTTTTCAGCTGATTGTTAAGGTAGTATTCTCTTTGCTGGTGGTCGATTTCGGATTTGACCTTTTTTTGAATATCATCTTTAATCTTCAGTATCTCTATCTGCTTGTTAAGCAGTTCGAGTAATTTCAAAGCTCTGTCTTTCAGTATATTTTCGCGAAGAAGATCTACTTTGTCGAGAGTATTGTCTATTTCTATGCTCGAGGCGATAAAATTAATCAGAAATTCGTATCCGTCAATGTTTTTGATGGCAAAACCGGCTTCCTGCGGAAGATTAGGTGTCAGCTTGATGAGGTGCAGAGCAGCATCTTTGATAGAACCTGCCACGGCCTCCATATCGGTGTCGTTTTTATCGGGCACTATATCATTAAGGTATGTTATATTCGCCATCAGATACGGGACCGTGATGTTGATAGAGTCAACATGAAACCTTTTTATACCCTGAACAATCGCAGTTACGGTATTGTCCGGCATTTCGATAACTTTTATTATTCGTCCGAGAGTACCTGTATCAAACAGGTCTTTCGGAGACGGGTCTTCTATCTTTGCATCAATTTGGGTGACAGCGCCAATCAATTTATTCGATTTGAACGACTCATTGATAAGTTTGATGGACTTGTCTCTGCCGACAGCTATCGGAATTACTGTTTCCGGAAATAAAATAGCATTTCTCAAAGGGAGAACAGGCAGTATAACAGGCATCTCCGAATCAGTTAATTTTTGAGCCGGATCGAAGTTCATCACCGGAATAATATTAACTTCCGGTGCGTTTTCAGAAAAAATCGTGTCTAAAATATCTTTCATTGTGTCAAATTGTCAGTATTTATTATATAAAGATGAATTTTTAGCATAGATATTGCATATTATTCACTTGTTTTTGTTTTGCTGCATATCAGGTCAATCATTATGCCAAACTAAAATATTGAAAAAAATGAATTACTTTTTTGAATATTAAAAAATTAACTCTATTTTTGCAGCCCGATACGCCTCGGTAGTAAGAAAAGAGTTGTATCAAAATAGTTTAGATTACTAACCCAATAAATAATTATTATCATGACTAAAGCTGACATCGTAAATGAAGTTGCTAAAAAAACAGGTTTAGAAAGAATTCAAGTTCAGAGGATTGTTGAATCTTTTATGGAAAGTGTTGAAACATCTCTATCGAAAGGTAACAACGTGTATCTGCGTGGTTTTGGCAGTTTTGTGGTTAAGAAACGTGCTAAAAAGACAGCACGCAACATCTCACAGAAGACTACAATTGTCATTCCTGCACACAAGATTCCTTCTTTCAAACCGGCTAAGGTATTTGTAAACAAGGTTAAATCTTTGAAATAATCAACATTTAAATAATATATATTATGCCAAGCGGTAAAAAGAGAAAAAGACATAAAATGGCTACGCACAAACGTAAAAAACGTTTGCGCAAGAACAGACATAAGAAGAAATAATATTGTTGCCAATTTATTCTTTTAGTATTAGATTAATCTAAAGCGAGTTCATTGCAGTTCGCTTTAGATTATTGTTTTTATAATCTTGAGTTTTGTAGATGGATAAAGATCTGATAATTGATGTAAAACAGACTGAGGTTTCAATAGCGCTGTTGGAAAACCACAGACTCATTGAGTTAAATAGAGAGGTCAATGAAGGAAAGAATTATAGCGTGGGTGATGTCTATTTAGGCAAAGTTAAAAAAATACTTCCTTCGCTTAATGCCGCTTTTGTCGATATAGGGGATCAGCGTGATGCTTTCGTTCACTACCTTGATTTGGGACTTAACTTTAAGGCATTTGATTATTTCACGAGGCAGATTAATGTCAATCGAGATTTTTCTACATTCTTTTCAAGTGTCAAGATTAATGAAATCTTGGAAAAAGAGGGCAAAATCGAAAAATTTCTCTCTCCCGGACAGCCTATAATTGTCCAAATTGTAAAAGAGCCGATTTCTACCAAAGGTTCGCGTCTTACTGCCGAAATCTCCATAGCGGGAAGAAATATGGTATTGCTTCCTTTTGCAGATAAGGTAAGCATATCGCAGAAGATTACTTCAAAAGACGAAAAACAGCGCCTTGAAAGGCTTGTATATAGTATTCTGCCACGCAATTACGGTGTAATAATAAGAACGGCCGCCGAAGGCAAACGCGCAGCAGTTCTTGACGCAGAACTCAAATCCCTTATCAAAAAATGGGAAGAGTCGTGGATAAAAATTGCCAAATCTAAAGCCACACAATTGCTGTTTACTGAAAACAGCCGTACGACAACTATTTTAAGAGACTTGCTCAATGATTCGTTTTCAAATATTTACGTCAATGATGAAGATGTATTTAACGAAGTCTCAGAATATGTATCGACAATATCTCCGGATCAGGAAAAAATAGTCAGATTATACAAGGGGAACGAACCTATTTTTGATCATTTTGAAGTATCGAGACAAATCAAAGGTTCGTTTGGAAAGATTGTCTCCATCAAACAGGGAGCGTATCTCATCATCGAACATACCGAAGCGCTTCATGTGATAGATGTCAACAGCGGAATCAGAGCCAAGCAGAAAGATCAGGAGGGCAACTCATACGATGTCAATGTGGCAGCAGCTGATGAAATAGCACGTCAGCTCCGATTGAGGGATATGGGGGGAATTGTGATAATAGACTTTATCGACATGGATGCAAATGAGCACAAGATAAAGCTTTACAAACACATGATGGAGCTTATGTCATCTGATAGAGCCAAACATACGGTCCTTCCGCTCACTCGTTTCGGTTTGATGCAGATTACCCGTCAGAGAGTGAGACCGGCTACGGAAATCAATACTACTGAAGTTTGTCCTACCTGCAATGGTACAGGCAAGATAGGTCCTACCATCCTTATAGATGAGACACTTGAAAGACAACTTGCATATTATGTCAAAGAGAAAAATATATCAAGTTTTGTACTGAAAGTAAGTCCTATCCTCGCCGCTTACCTTACAAAGGGATTCGTAAGCATCAAAAGCAAATGGACAAGAAAATATCATTGCAAGATTAAACTCGTATCGGAATCAGATTATTCTATCTTGCAGACCGCATGGTGCACCCCCGATGGTGAATCAATAGATCAGGATTAGCAAAGTCGCTATTTCTGCTCAAATCCTTTCAATACCGACATCATCTTTGCCTCAATTTCCTTGTTGCAGAGATTGCCGATGCTTCCTGCATGAGTATGGTGCAGTTTCTCGACCGAGTCGTATTTTTGCGAGATATTTTCAGCAAAAGTATGGGCATTGACCTCCATTCCAACGCTCTTGTAAGCATCTCTGAATGGCATGCCGGAGAGGACTCTCTTGTTTACCTCTTCAACAGTAAACATATAGTCATATTTTGAGTCTTTGATGATATGCTCGTTGACTATTATATTTTCAAGCATGTACCTTGTCATCCCGATAGTGCCATGCATGGAATCTATGGCAGGAAATAGTATATCTTTAAGTAATTGAAAATCACGATGATAGCCATGAGGCATATTGGTGGTGAGTAACGATATTTCGTTTGGAATGCTTTGTAATCTGTTGCATTTGCCTCTTATAATTTCCAATACATCCGGATTTTTCTTATGCGGCATTATGCTCGATCCTGTGGTTAATTCGTCAGGAAAAGAGATAAATGCAAAATTGCCGCACATATATTCACAACAATCAGATGCGAATTTATTCAATGTGGCTGCAAATGAGGCCATTGCACAAGCCAAAGCTTTTTCGGTCTTTCCTCTGCTCAATTGTGCGGCAATAGAATTGTAGTGGAGTGTGTGAAATCCGAGCAATCTTGTCGTATCTTCTCTGTCGAGAGGGAAAGAACTTCCGTAACCGGCTGCAGAACCGAGAGGGTTCTGATTTGCAATCGAATAAGCCGCCACAAGCATACTCATGTCGTCCACAAGTGTTTCTGAATATGCTCCAAGCCATAGTCCGAAAGATGAAGGCATGGCAATCTGTCCGTGAGTATATCCGGGAAGGAGTACATTTGAATATTTGTCACTCTTGGATTGAAATTCGTCAAATAACTCCAAGATTTCATCCCTGATTGCCAAAATTTCACTTTTGAGATACAGTTTGATGTCCACCAGCACCTGATCATTCCTCGATCTGCCTGAATGAATCTTCTTTCCTATATCTCCAACTCGTTGAGTAACAAGTAATTCTACCTGAGAGTGAATATCTTCCACTCCGTCTTCGATACGGAAATCGCCTTTGTCTATCTCCGATATAATCTTATCCAGCTCCTGCTGCAGAATATGTTCCTCTTTTTTGTCAAGTAATCCCACTTTGGAAAGCATTGCTATATGGGCCTTTGACCCTATTACATCCACCTTTGCCAGACGCATGTCAAGTGTTCTGTCATTTCCTATGGTAAATTGTTCGACAATGTCTGTGGCAGATGTGCCCTTATTCCATAAAGTACTCATTATAACTCTTTTATAAAATTAATATATCCCTCTACACCCTTAAAAATCTCACTTTTTAAAATATATTCATCCTCTTTGTGGGAGCGAGATGATTCGCCGGGGCCCATCTTTATGGCAGGCAGAGCCAACCTCATCCAGTCGGAGGTGGTAGGGGAGATGTAACTTGTGATATTCAGTTTATTAATCGTTTTAATCAGATGGTGCCCTTCCGGTGTGGAAGATGTCTTATTGGTAAGCGATCGTGGTGACAAATCGCTTTTCAATTCATTCATAAGGATATTGAATATCTCCTGATTGGTATAGCAGTCTGTAGGGCGTATGTCAACTACATATCTGCAATTGTCGGGGATTACATTGTGAGCAGTTCCGGCCTCTATCTGTGTGACGGTCATTTTGACCTCTCCCATCAATGGGGACTTCTTTGCAAATCTGTAATTGCGCAATTTCTCTATATCGTCAATTGCAATATAGAGGGCGTTAACTCCTTCATTACGTGCAGCGTGACCGCTTTTCCCCTTTGATACGGCATCAATTACCAACAGTCCTCTCTCTGCGATTGCCGCATTCATGGATGTAGGTTCTCCGATAATTGCATAATCCACAAACCGTGTAAGAGAGTCGGCAATTCCCGTCATTCCTGTATCTCCCGACCTCTCTTCTTCAGCTGAAAGCACAAGGGCTATATTTACATTAAGGGTCTTGTAAATATCTTTATTTTCAGCAAAATAAAGAAAAGTATGAATCATGCTTGAAACGCATCCTCCGGCATCATTGCTCCCCAATCCCAATACTTTGTCTGCAGAAAGCGGTGGATTGACCGGATCAAAAGTATAGGATTTGACGGCAGTCACTGTATCAATATGTGAATTGAGCATCAAGGTCGGCATTCCATGATTTACAATATCCAATGTTGCAATTATATTGTTGCCTGTTCTTTTGATATTAATGCCCTCTCTTTGAAGGTATTTTACGATAAAATCGGCGCGTTGCTCTTCGTGATATGACACGGAGGGGATTCTCACCATTTTCTCAAGGAAAGAAACAGCCTGATTGCAGTAATTATCAAGGATGTCCATTATTTCAACAATGTTTGTATATCGTTGTCGAGATTTTTTGCATGTTTGACATAGACCTCGGATACTCCGTTCTCTATTGCCGAAAATGCGTTTTCGAGTTTGGGAATCATCCCTTCTACAATTTTACCCTCATCTTGCAGCTCCACAAATCTTTTGTGCGTGAGAAGAGGTATTATTGATTCCGGATTATTCTGGTCATATAGAACTCCGTCTTTTTCAAAGCAGTAGATCAATTTGGTACAATAGTCTCTTGACATGGCAATAGCTATGCTTGAAGCCATGGTGTCCGCATTGGTATTTAGCAGAGAACCGTTTTTGTCATGAGTTATGGCACAAAATACAGGACAGATGCCCCTTCCGAGGAAACTCATGATGGCAAGATTGTTGATTTTGGCGGGATCGACATCTCCAACATATCCGAAATCTATAGGCTCCGGAGATCTCCTTGTGGCAGGAACGACATCGCAATCGGCTCCAGAAAGGCCTATGGCATTGCATCCAAACTTTTGAAGGTTTGCGACAATGGTCTTGTTTATCCATCCGGCATAAATCATGGTCACCATTTTGAGGGTTTCATAATCCGTAATCCGGCGTCCTTTATACATTTTGGTCTTTATTCCCATCTTCCGGGCCATTTCACTTGCCATGACACCACCGCCATGAATCAATATTTTAGGTTCGGCTATCTGATTGAACTTAATCAGAAATTGTTCAAGAGCCAAAGGGTTATCTACGATGTTTCCACCTATTTTTACTACGGTCAACAGTTTCATAATCACTTATTTAATCCAATTAATAATTCTTTTAATACAGTTTGCGCCGATACCACTCGATTGGCGGCTTCGGGAATGACTATCGAACACGGAGACTCGATGACATCATCGCTGACAATCATATTTCTCCTTACAGGAAGACAGTGCATGAAGTATGCATTGTCGGTTAGAGCCATTTTCGCCGAATCAACTGTCCATGAGCGATCTGTGCTTAACACCTTTCCGTAATTCGGTTCCGAATAAGCAGACCAGTTCTTGGCGTATATAAAATCGGCTCCCTCAAATGCCTTGTTCTGATCATATTCCACCTTTGCCTTTCCCACAAATTCGGGGGCAAGTTCATACCCTTTCGGGTGAGTTATCACAAAATCATAGTCGGTTTCATTCATCCATTCTGAAAATGAGTTGGCAACAGCCTGTGGCAGAGCTTTGGGATGAGGAGCCCATGTCAGCACCACTTTCGGTCTTTCTGTACGTTTGTATTCCTCAATTGTAATCAGGTCTGCAAATGTCTGGAGAGGGTGCCTTGTTGCAGCTTCCATGCTGAAAACCGGCTTTCCGGAGTATTTGATAAACTGATTTAATATAGTCTCTTCATAATCAAATGATTTGCTTTCAAAGCGTGCAAATGACCTTACCCCGATGATGTCGCAGTATGATCCCATCACAGGAATCGCCTCAAGAATATGTTCAGGCTTGTCACCGTCCATTATCACACCTCTTTCGGTTTCGAGTTTCCATGCTCCCTGATTGATGTCGAGCACAATTACATTCATTCCGAGATTGAGACCGGCCTTTTGAGTGCTTAATCTGGTTCTCAGGCTCGAATTGAAAAATATCATCAGAAGGGTCTTGTTCTTGCCGAGTTCCTGATCAGCAAAGGGATGTTGTTTTACATACCGGGCCTTTGCAATTGCATCTTCTATCGATAAAATATCGTCTATGTTTGTAAAATATCTCATTATTAATTAGTTAATTCGTTAAAGGCAGATACAAACCTGTCGGCTGTCTCCTTGTCAATGCAAAGAGGAGGCAGCAGTCTTATTACATTTTTACCTGCACCTCCGGTAAATATTTTCTTTTCAGACAAAAGTCTGTTTCTCAGATCCTGATATTCGGGATGCATCTCCAGACCTATCATAAGTCCTCTTCCTCTTATCTCTTTAATCGCTTTGTTTCCGTCAAGTCGTGAAACAAGGTAATCTCCCATATTTTTAGCGTTGTCTATAAGAGATTCATCCTCAATGACTTTCAGAACTGCAAGGGCAGCCGCACACGCGAGGTGGCTTCCGCCGAAAGTGGTCCCCAACATTCCGCTTACAGCCTCAAACATGGGAGAAATAATGACACCACCGATAGGGAATCCATTGGCCATCCCTTTGGCAGTCGTGATGATGTCTCCCTTTACATCGGAGTGCTGATGAGCAAAAAAATTCCCGGTTCTTCCATAACCCGATTGTACTTCATCAAAAATTAAGACCACATTGTATTTATCGCAAAGAGCTCTTATCCCTTTAAGATATTCTGCATCAGGTTCAAAAATGCCGGCTACGCCCTGAATCCCTTCAATGATGATGGCGGCGCAGTCCCCTTTTGCAAATTCGGCCTCCGCTTCTGCAAGATTATTCATTCGGACAAAAGTGATATGGTCTGTCTTGTTGAAAGGAGATTGTATTTTAAGATTGTCTGTAGCGGCAACAGCTCCGGAAGTCCTTC
>JAQUBZ010000033.1 GCA_028686425.1 Bacteroidales bacterium
CAGCCTCCGGCCGCCCTTGACTATGCCACATCCCTTTCGCTCCCTGTGGCCTATCCCCAAAACAATCCCTTATCATAAATCCACTGTAAGTTCGGCATTATCCGCATATCGACCGCAAGGCTCATTGGCAGACCAACATTTATCATTATCACAGTCCGGACGTCAGGCTCTCCGGCAAACATATCTTTGAAACATTCGGGATTCGGCTGCATGAAACAACATGGAGGATTCAGGCATCAATACGTAAATGAATAATTAATAACTGCATAGTAAATGCAAGTGTTGATTTTTAAGTAATTGATATAGATGCAGAGCGACATGGTGTGAGAGAAGTCCTCATCAGCGGACCGCACGGAGGCCGTGTGTTCAAGTGAAACGCAGAATACGACAAGGCCGGGAGTGCGTGAAATTGCTTCCCTGAGGGAAGTTGCCGAAGGCTGATGGGGTCAGAATTATCAAGTCTGCATCAGCGGACCGCACGGAGGCCGTGTATTCAAGTGAAACGCAGAATACGGCAAGGCCGGGAGTGCGTGAAATTGCTTCCCTGAGGGAAGCTGCCGAAGGCTGATGGGGTCAGAATTATCAAGTCTGCATCAGCGGACCGCACGGAGGCCGTGTATTCAAGTGAAACGCAGAATACGGCAAGGCCGGGAGTGCGTGAAATTGCTTCCCTGAGGGAAGCTGCCGAAGGCTGATGGGGTCAGAAGAAGAGACGCCGTGAGCAAAGCGAACGAAAGCGCCCTCCAGATGACTCTTACACCTGTCGCTCATCCAACGTTATGCAAATCATGGATGAATCAATTTCGTAGTAGTTGCCACCCCGTGGCTTTCAAGGGTCTGATCGCCACAGGGTGAATTGGATGGTTTCAGCGATGATACCTCCGGCGTGTGTCTGGCCGCGATTGTATTTTTGCAGGTGTCCACCCCGTGGCTTTC
The DNA here is from genome assembly GCA_028686425.1 of Bacteroidales bacterium. Classification (GTDB taxonomy): domain Bacteria; phylum Bacteroidota; class Bacteroidia; order Bacteroidales; family UBA932; genus Cacconaster. The sequence continues at coordinate 937 of JAQUBZ010000033.1, forward strand.
AAGGGTCTGATTGCCACTAAGTGGTCCGGAGCAGGCGCATTGTGTGAATTTGCAAAATATGCAAGCCTGATTGCGGCAGATTACATTGTGTGAATTTGCAAAATATGCAAGCCTAATTGCGACAGATAAAGTTGATGAAGTTGAAAATAATCAAAGTCCTTTTGCGCAGAAGCGGGAAGTTGATGATAGATACGTCATCTGTAGGCTTATATGTGTGCTGATGAAACGCCGATGTAAAAAGAACAGCAGGGATACCAGATTTTGCAAAAGAATACTGATCCCCCATCGTATAAAACATCTTTGTAAAATCCCTGCTTCCATAAAATGTAAGATCAAGGTCAAGTTTGTATTGAGGTTTGTGACATAGCGATAATAACATCCCCTGATACTTGGGATTAAGCCTCTCCTCACCGAGCACAATCAGATACTCCTTATTTGAACCTACCGGAACAAGATCGGTTCCAAGCATATCGATGTTTATATCGCATACGATGTTCTTGTGGGGGATAGAGAGGTGCCTCACAAAATAGCCGGACCCGGACATACTCAACTCCTTACCGTCAAAAGCCACAAAAATCAAATTTTTTCTCGGCCCCTTGCCGGCAGACTTCATGGTTGAAAACATCTCTGCAATATTAAGGAGAGCTGTCACCCCGGAAGCATTGTCATCGGCACCATTATAAATCCTCCCGTTTATTTCCCCGATGTGATCATAATGAGCCGAAATAATGATATACTCATCGGAATTATTTGCGGATGGAATAAGACCTACCACATTGCGCAATACAATTGAATCCGAATATTGAAAGCTCTGAGTGTAACTCCAATTGTAAGGTTTCAGGCCGTACTGCTTAAACCGCTCGACAATAAACTGCTCGGCATACAGCTTACCATCGGTGCCGGAAGCTCTCCCTTTGGTCATGTCGTCAGCCAGATAGGAAAGTATCTCTTCCTGCTTTTCACGATATACTAATTGTTCATATATCGACGAGTTTTGGGAAAAAGCTGCGGCAGCATGTAACCACAATATAAAGCAGAAGATTAATTTTTTCATTTTATTTTTCAGCAAAGTGCAAAAGTACTACTTTTGTAGAGTTGTTAACAAATTAATACCTTATCAGATGGTGAAAAAGATAATATTTTCTCTCCTTTTTGCAAGTTTATTCCTAAACTCCGCATTTGCACAATACGATTTGGATCATTTCTATTTAAGGGGAAGACAGGCACTTATAGACGGAAAATATTCACAGGCTATCGAAAATTTCAATATTTTGTCGAGGCTTGACAGCACACTGTACGAATCTTATTTTTTCAGGGGAATTGCAAAATACAATCTCGGCGATTTTGTCGGAGCACAGATGGATTTTGACAAGACATTGAAACACAACCCGATATATACCCCTGCATACCACTACAGAGCCATCACATTGAGCCGTATAGGCAAATATGACATGGCACTCAAGGACTTGGAGGAGGCTGTGGATCTGAGACCGAGCTATACGGGGCTATATTTTAGCAGAGGTGTCACATATTTTCTTTCACAACAATTTGAAAAAGCTATCAAGGACTTCGACATGTTCATAAGAAAGGAGCCGAAGGAGGGAGATGCATATCTGAACAGAGGAGCATCATATCTCTATCTGGGAGATACGGTCAAAGCCCTCAACGACTACAATAAAGCAATCAGTCTCAACAGATATGACCCTGAGGGATATGTAAGGCGTTCCAGAATCCATGCCATGAAAAATCAGTACGAAGCTGCCATTGAAGATTTGAATACGGCATTGAGACTTGATACGGCAAATACTTACGCTTATTTCAACAGGGCAATTCTCAAGTACGAATCCAAAGACATACAGGGGGCGTTGTCCGATTTGGACAGAGTCCTTAAAGATGAGCCGGGTAATGCCCTGACATTGTACAACAGAGCTTTGATATTGGCTCAGGTGGGGGATTACGTCAATGCTCTTGATGACTATGACAGAGTACTTTCAATCAACCCCAACAATGTACTTGTCTATTTCAATCGAGCAGCTGTATTTATGGAACTCGGAAGATACCGCGATGCAATGGACGACTACTCAAAAGCTATCAATCTTTATCCCGACTTTGCAAAAGCCTACATGAACCGCTCTTACGCTAAAAGTCAGCTGGGACAGTTCAATTCATCCAAACAGGATTACGAAATCGCCCAGAAAAAAATCAGAGAATATAAAGCCAAAACCTCGGATTCGACAGGATATGAAGCATTTGCCGATACCACACGCAAATATGACAAACTTCTTGCCCTCGATGCGGAATTTGCCAAAAAGGATTTTGACAATGAACTGTTGCAGTACAGAGATGTAGATATACAGTTGAAACCTCTGTACAAATTTGTAGTTTCGGAGAGTAAAAATCATGAACCGGCATTGCTGACTCGAAGATATGATGATGCCGAGCTGGATTCGTTTATAAAATCTTCTCCAATATCAATCAGGTTCGCTTCAGTCAAAGATGTATTTGTCGAAAACGGCTACAATTTAAGAGAAGATGTCAATAAAAGTCTGAGAACCAATCGCAGCAGCGAAAATCTGTTTGCCAAAGCGCTTCTTGAAGTGGAAAGCAAACAGTATAATACGGCTATGGTATGCTACGATGAGGCCATAAGCAAATCTTCCGATAATCTGTTCTATTATATCAATCGCGGAGCCTTACAGGCAGAAATGATAGATTTCATCTCGTCTATCGAAAATAATGTTCAGGTACTGACACTTGACAACACCAAGACCACAAAGACAAGAGTGCAGGACCAGGTCACAAGAAATTATGATTATACCTCCGCTTTGCACGATATGACAAAGGCGGCTTCCATCGATCCGACATTTCCATATACATACTATAACCTCGGTAATCTGTACTGCCTGTCAAACGATTTGCCGGAGTCTATCTCTCAATACACCAAGGCAATAGAGCTGTTTCCATACATAGGTGAGGCATATTATAACAGAGGCCTTGTCCTCATCTATCTGAAAGACAGAGAAAAAGGGTGCATTGATTTGAGCAAAGCCGGAGAATTGGGAATTTCTGATGCGTATAGTGTCATCAAAAAATACTGTAAGAGCGAAGATCCCGATTAGCTTTTTCTCTTGTTCTTTTTGTGCTTTACAATATTCCCATTGATTATCACCATCGCTTCATCTCTCCCTATATATCTGATAGCCAATAATAAGAGGACTACAGATATGAGTGGGAACAGACACGGTATTGTAAAAGTGAAAGTTTCATGCAATTGGAAGAATGTGACAATCAGCCAGATTTGATACCCCATCAGAATAAGTGCATTCATGATGCAAATCCTGATTTGAATCAGCCTTTTCTTGAAATAGCTTATTGTGGCGACCGTCAGGACAAATGTAATAAATGTAAAAATCAGAAACTGCGACCGTTCCGTAAATTTGATGGAGTATCGCTCAATCGCTCCCGACCCGTTGGCCGATTCAACCATGGTGTAACACATATCGGTCATAAACATCGATAAAAGCAAACCTGCCACTATCAGAAGTAACAAGGTCTGGAATCTTTGCCACATTATATTCATTGCTCAATAGTTTTGGCAAATGTAGAAAAAAAATCGTATATTTGAAGTTTAACAATAATAAATGAATTTAATATGGCAAGAATAGCTGAATCGGAATTAATCATAAATCAGGATGGATCTATATTCCATCTTCACATTCTTCCTGAAGATTTGGCAGATATAGTTGTTGTTTGCGGCGATCCGGGAAGAGTATCTCTGATAGCTTCCTTTTTTGATAAAGGGTCTATAGAGGTTGAAAAGGAATCGAGGGAGTTCAGGACAATAACCGGAAAATATCATGGCAGACGTATCACAGTTCTCTCTACCGGCATCGGAACAGACAATATCGATATTGTAATGACGGAGCTTGATGCTCTGGCGAACATTGACTTCAATACGAGAGAGCCTAAAAAAGAAAAGAAGAGACTGACTATCTTGAGAATAGGCACATGCGGATGTGTGCAGCCGGATATTCCTCTCGGAGGCTATATATTTTCAGAGGTGTCGATAGGGTGTGACGGACTTCTCAATTGGTATGCAGGAAGAGACGATATAGCTCTCAAGGATATTGAAGCTGCATTTATTAGTCACATGGAATGGAAAAAGAGTCTGCCTGCACCGTATTTTGTAAAAGCTTCAGACAAATTGACAGATTTATTCAAGGAGAGCACATATAGGGGAATGACCATTTCTGCTCCCGGTTTTTATGGCCCTCAGGGACGATCTGTCAGACTTGAACTCACATTTCCCGATTTTGTCCAAAAGTTGGAATCTTTTAAATATCAGGATATGAGAGTGACAAATATTGAGATGGAAAGTTCTGCACTTGCCGGGCTTGCCGCTTTACTCGGACATGATGCAGGAACAATCTGCTGCGTTATCGCCAACCGTCACAGAAAGGAGAGTCAGCCCGATTATGGCCCTTTAATGTCCGACATGATTAGAATGATACTTGACAAACTGATACAACTCTAAAATGCAAGATTCCGAGTTGAAATATTTAGTTTCCCTATTTGATGATGATGATGAGGTTGTAACTGAAACCGTCAACAGGCGCATTATCGAGAAGGGAGATTCTGTTATGTCGGGAATTATAACTTATCTCAACAAAGAGGAAGATCCACAAATGAAAAAAGCCATTCTTCAAAGGATGGTATATCTCAATACGGGGTTTAAAATTGCTGCCTTGAAACAATTTATTGAGAATCAACATGATGACGTTTCATTGTTTGAGGGGAGTTATATCATTTCATCATTGCTTGATGTGGGATTGGACAAGGAAATTTATGAGCACAAGTTTCTGACATGTTCCATAGAATACATGAGCGAATCTTCTTCAGACAGGACAGCAATAGAAAATGTCAGAATATTCAATCATATCTTCTATACCAGACTTCATTTTTCGACATGTGATACATTTATAACTGCCGAAAGGCACGCTTTGATAGACAGTGTCCTGAAATCAAGAAAGGGCAATCCCATAGCGGTTGCCTTCATCTATTTCATGCTCGCACAGGCAGGGGGTCTCCCTATCTATCCTCTATGCTTTCCGGGAGGGTTTGTTCCTGTCTATATAGAGAACGGAAAAGAGCTGTTTTACATCAATATCTTTAAAAACGGAGAGATATTTCTTGAAGACAGACTGAAAAATTTTCTGACAGATCAAGGGCTTGAATATGACAGGAGTAAGTTTAAAGTTAAAGACGAAATGGCCATATTTGTCATATACATGGAGTCTCTTCAGTTTCTCTATTCGTCAAAGGGGCAGACACAGATGGTCTCCATAATAGAAAAAGCGCTCGGTTGTTTTGGAGACGAACGCTATCTTTCTGTTGATATTGATGAGGAACAGGAGTGATTATCTTACAATCAGCCGTTGCCCTATCCTTAGTAATTTTGTCGATTTGATACCGTTAAGCTTGCAGATGTTGGAGACAGTGGTTCCGTATTTTACTGCAAGAGAGCCGAGTGTGTCTCCCGAACGAATTGTATGAACGATACGGTCCGAAGCTGCCTTTGACTCCTCGTCAGTCTGCCCGTAATGGGAATAAATACTGAAATAGTGCTTCTGTAATGTGACTATCGTATCTCGCAGAGTACCTGTCTCAAAGTCTATAAGTCTTTCAGGGTCAAAAGGTTGCCCCATATATCGTGTCTCAAAATGGAGATGAGGTCCTGTGCTGCGCCCGGTGTTGCCTCCGTATCCTATAATTTCCCCTGCCTTCACAATCTCCGAAGTGTCAACGATATATTTTGAGAGGTGCCCATAATATGTCTCAAGTCCGTTTGGATGCCTGATTACTACAAGATTACCATATCCCCCCGTGTTGCGGGAAAATTCGGCCACTCTCACAACTCCGTCAAAAGCCGCTCTGATAGTGTCTCCCATATTGAGCGGAATATCAAGACCTTTGTGCTCCCTCGTCCTGCGAAATTTGTATCCGGATCTGACCCTTCCGGTAATGGGAGGGCAGAAGCTGTTGGTTGAGTCCACAAGCCTCAAATCAATTTCGTCAGGAAGTTCGGAAAGGGGCACCCCTTTATATGCGTGAATGATGTCGGTACTCCAATACTCATAAAAATCGGCAGTGTCGATTACAGGTCTGCCCAAGTCGAAGTATTCCCACGTATGATTGTCATAAATCAGAATTTTGGTAAACTTATCTGATGTATTTACCGTATCTATTACCATTGGAGGAGCGGTACTCTCTTCCGGTATTATTTCCGTTATGGGATTTTGTGCAAATATGTTGATGGTTAAAAATAATGATGCTGTTAATAATATCGTGTGTTTCATCTAAGTGGCAGTATGGTTATATTTGTTGTCGGATTAGTCCGAGTCTGTATGCTTCAAGCAGATCTTTCAAGTCTGCACTTTGTTGTTTGAGAGATGCTCCTATATCTGTATCGCGCACAAGAATCCGCTCCTTGTATTCATTTATGAAACGTCTTTCGGATTTGATGTCGGTGCCGTATCTGACCGCTTCTTCCACTGAACTGAAAGGTTCGTGCTGAACAAGGGATAATCCGTGTGAATTGAAAATCAAGGTGTATCCTGCAATACCTGTTTCGGGCTGATAAGCCTTTGAATACCCTCCATCTATCACAAACAGCTTGCCTTCGGCCTTTATCGGGGATTCTCCTTTTAATGTCTTGACGGGAACGTGTCCGTTGATGATATGGGTATGCTCTCCGTCAATCCCGAATTCGTGCAGAATCATTTCACATATATCTTTTCTGTCTTTTAACTTGGTATAATATCCATTTGTTTCAGTATGAGTTGACTTGTCTGAAATCTGATACCTTTCAAATGTGGTCATTTTGTCTTTGTCAAAGGATGGAGAGTAGGGACCGCACCACAAGTACCATAAATAGTCTTTTGCAAACTCTTTTTCGGCACTATCTTCTGCAAAGAACGCATTTCGCACTATCGATTCTATTTTGTCAAAAAGGGCTTTTCCTTTATATTTGGTACCGGCTATGTCAACCTGCTTGAGAGATCCGTCTTCGTTAAGAGGGACCGAAGCGTGGAAAAGAAGATTGCCGTTACGTATTAAATAGAGCGAACCTCTTGATAATAAGCATCTTATGTGACGTAAAAGTACGGGATTGTTGGTAAAATTGTGCAACAGTACGTTAACGACTTCCTTCTCTTCGGGTGTCAGCTCGTAAGGATTGGCAGGGTCAACAGTCTGAAAATCACGGTCTTTTAAAGGATATTCCCGTCCGTCGATGGTAATGGTCCCTTTTTCGTAATTGACATGGTGTAGAAGATTCCTGCCTGACATTTTGAATTCGGCCCTTTTATTGATAAGTGCTCCTTCAAGTTTAAACTGAATTATTGCCATGGCTTTGTGCATTTGCGATATAAGTTTAATCTCTTTCAGAGAAATGTCGCTGCACGAGTTTAATTTGGGTTTAAACTGTGTGCAGGTATCATTGCGGTAAGTTTCCATTGCAAAAGTGGCTAAAGGAAGGAGATTTATGCCGTATCCGTCTTCAAGTGTCCTCAGGTTGGCATATCGCAGTGAAATTCTCAAAACATTGGCCATACATGCTGCATTTCCAGCAGCAGCTCCCATCCACAGCAAATCGTGATTGCCCCACTGAATGGTGAGATTATGATAATTGCAGAGTTCGTCCATTATCAGATGTGCTCCGGGACCTCTATCGTATATGTCTCCTATGACATGGAGACAATCTATTGTAAGTCTTTGAATTACATAGCATATAGCTGTAATGAAATGCTCAGCCCGCCCTGTGGATATTATGGTGGCAATGATAGCATAGAGATATTCCTGTTTGTTTGGCTCATTCAGGGATTCGTGCATGAGTTCCTGAATGATGTAAGAATACTCTTTGGGGAGAGCTTTGCGTAATTTGGAGCGGGTGTATTTGGATGACACCATCGAACAAACCTTTATGACATGAATCAGGGTGATTTTATACCAGTCATTAATCTCTTTTTCGGTTTGTCTGACAATTTTCAGCTTTTCTTCAGGATAGTAAATCAGGGTGCACAAATCCTGCCTTTCCGACTCTTTCAAAGTGTTTGAAAAGAGAAGTTCGACTTTGCTTTTTATTACTCCGGAGGCATTTCTCAATACATGTTGAAATGCGCCGTATTCACCGTGAAGGTCACTGATGAAGTGCTCTGTACCTTTCGGGAGGTTGAGGATTGCTTCAAGGTTGATGATTTCCGTGCTTGCTTCCTGAATTGATGGAAAACTTTTTGCAAGTAGTTGAAGATACTTCAAATCAACATCAGGGTTCATATTCTATTTTTTAGTTTTGTTTAATAATCTTTTCAAATCGGGATGAGCGGCAAGGTATTCCTTTCCGATATTATATCCGTATTGATACAATTCTTCAAATTTATTAAAGTCAAAGATAGAATATTTTTCGAGAGCAAAGCAATCTATTATGTAATCACATTTTTTTCTTCCGGAGACGGAGTTTGCATGAATTACCGTATATAGTGCACGTATTGCTACATCTGTTGTATTGTTAATGAGCATGTTGGGAGTATATGGCTGCACATCCACACCTATGAGCACATCGCATTTGTTTCTTATGGCCTGAGCCGGAAAATTGTTGAGAGTCCCTCCATCGACATAGATGCATCCGTCAATATTGACTGCCTCGAACACCCCAGGAATGGAAGAGGAAGCGATGACATACTCTTTCAATTTGTCTCCGCTGCCGATGATTTCGCATTTTTGAGTATTCAGGTTGACGGTCGAGACATACAAATGTCTTGACAAGCTGTCAAATGAGTTGTGACCGATATATTTGTCGAGCAGTTCGTTGACATGTTTGTGTGAAGAAAGTCCGAGTTTGTCTTTACCTACTGAAAAAGTGAGAATTTTGGTCGTTTTATAAAATTTTTCAGTTCTCACCATGTCCCTTATTTCGACAGCGGACATACCATTGCAATAAAAAGAGGCTATGATGGCTCCCATGCTGGCTCCTGCAACATATTTAGGATTGAACCCTTCTTCTTCCAGTGCCTGAAGGATCCCGATATGGGCCATTCCCAATGCACCTCCTCCGCTTAATACTATTCCCACGCTCTTCTGTCCGAAAGAGTGTGCGCAAATAAGCAGTGTCAGTAATACTATGGCAGTTTTTTTCACAATCAAAAGAACAGACTTTGTAAATAATATACTCCTATTCCGGCAAGGTATCCGACCAGAGCGAGGAACGAGATGTGTTTGACATACCATACGAAATCTATTTTTTCAAGCCCCATGACAACAACACCTGCTGCCGAACCGATGATGAGCAAACTTCCTCCGACTCCTGCGCAATAAGCCAATAGCTGCCAGAATGCTCCATCTACCATAAAGTGTGCCAGATATGCGGCATTTGCCGTACCTGCAATAGTTGCCGGATCTGCAACGGAATACATTCCCATAGCTCCTGCAACTAACGGTACATTGTCGATGATAGAAGAGAGAATACCGATAGAGCCGTTAATCAGATAGATATTCGGTATGTTTTTATCGAGAAAATCGGCAAAATAGGTAAGAATACCTGCTTCCTGAAGAGCCGCAACTGCCATCAATATTCCGAAAAAGAACAGAATGGTAGGCATGTCTATGTGGGTTATAACCTTGGATACGCGGCATTTGATGGACTCTTCAATATTCTTTTTTCTTCCGTAAATAAATTCGGTATATAGCCAGAGAATGGAGAGCACGCCGAGCATTCCCATAAAAGGGGGTACTCCGATGGTGGCTTTGAGAACCGGAACTGCCATAAGTCCGCCAACTCCTAAATAAAATATGATATTTTTCTCTCTGTCGGTTATGGTCAATGAATTGTGTATTTCAGACGCTTCAATCTCTCTATGCCCATCTTCGGTCTGACCTTTCAACATGAACGATACAAAGATAAGCGGTACGAGCACCGATGTAAGCGCCGGAAGGAACAAATGAATTATAGTAGGGCCTGATGTGATATTTCCCTGAATCCATAACATGATGGTGGTCACGTCGCCGATAGGGGAGAATGCTCCACCGGCATTTGCCGCCAATATTACAATCCCCGCATATAGCCATCTTCTCTTGCCGTCACCCACCAATTTGCGCAGAATCATAATCATAATGATGGCAGTGGTCATATTGTCGAGAATGGCGGAAAGAAAAAAAGTCGTAAAAGTGATAATCCAAAGCAGTCGCACACTATTGTGAGTTTTTATCCTTTTTATGATAAAAGAAAAGCCATTGTGATTGTCAACAAGTTCAACAATGGTCATTGCTCCCATGAGGAAGAATAGTATCTCTCCTATATCTCCTACATGCCCCAATATGGTTTCGTGAGAAATTGCAGAGGTGGATGACACCATAAGGACAATCCACAGTGCAACCCCTATAAACAAGGCCGTGGCAGTTTTGTTAATGTCGATTTTGTGTTCCAATGCAATCATCAAGTATCCGATGCAGAAGATGATAAGCATTACAATAGATGTACTCATAAATGAAATTTTAAAGAACAAAATTAGCCAAATTTATGTAAAAGAGCTTTTTTTTGTAACTTGCGAAGCATTATTATAATGTTTTTTTAATTTTATTATACACTTATACTTAATACTATGAAGTTATATACTTTATTTTCAGTTGTTTTAATCAGTGTCGCACAGATTGTCACTGCACAAACGCTACATTTTGCGGCTACTCCGGCCCTATCTCCCGACGGTACCGAAATCTATTTCTCATACGATGGAGATATTTTCAGAGTTCCTGCAACAGGCGGCCTTGCAATGAGGTTTATTTCCATAGGTGGGGTTGAAACAAGACCGAAAGTTTCTCCTGACGGCAAATATCTGGCTTTTGCCTCTGATGTACAAGGCAATAATGACCTGTATATCGTACCTGTTGCAGGAGGAGATGTCAGACAACTTACATTTCATGAAGCATCCGATCTCCCTTCGTCATGGTCTCCTGACTCGAAATACATCTATTTTGAATCGGGAAGGAGCAGCTCCAGAGTAACAACCTACAAAGTGTCCATCGATGGTGGAACACCGACACTTATGTTTGACAATTATTTTAATACGATAGTAAACCTGACTGAAAATCCTCTCACCGGGGATTTATATTTCAATGAATCGTCGGAAGCAATAAATTTCCCTACACGCAAGAGATATGTCGGAGATCACAACTCCAATATCAAATCGTGGAATGAATCCAAAAAGGAGTATAAAGAGCTTACAACCTACATAGGTAAAGATACATGGCCTATGGTTGACCGTAATGGCAACCTCTACTATGTGAGCGATCAATATAACAAAGAGTCCAACATTGTAAAATACAGAGAAACCGGTAATCCTGAGCAACTTACAAAGTTCAATAAATCGGTTCAATATCCGTCAGTAAGTTACAATGGTACCGGCATAGTCTTTTTGAAAGATTATAAGATTAACTATCTCGATCTCAAGAGCGGTAAAGTTACCGAGCCTGAAATCACAATTGCAAATGGCAATGTCGAATTGAGGCAATCCTTTAAAGATCAGAAACCTTCCTCTGCAGCAGTGTCACCTGACGGTAAGAAGTTTGCCCTTGTAATAAGAGGTTTGTTGTATGTCTCGGATACAAAGGGTAAATATCTTCAGAAGCTGAATACCCCTGAAGATGAGAGAGTTGATGATGTGATATGGGCTTCGGACAACAAGACGATTTATTATACAAGGACAAATAAGGGATGGACCGATCTCTATAAGGTAAAAGCAGATATGTCAGAGCCAGAAAAGAATGTTTACACATCCAAGAGCAATGTGAAGAACCTCTCCATATCACACAAGGGAGATAAAATGGCTTTTGTAGATGGAAGTAGAAAGTTGATGATTATGTCAATTCCTTCAGACAAGGTCGATCAGATAGCAACAGTCGAATTCTGGTCATTCCAGAATTACAATCTGCACTTCTCATTTGATGATTCCTGCCTTGCTTTCGAGTCAATGAACAAATTTGAGCCCGATATATTCATCTATTCTTTTAAGGATAAAAAATTGACAAATCTGACCAACTCCGCATCCACGGAGCGCGATGCATGGTTTACCCCTGACGGCAAATATATGTACCTTTTAGCCAATCCTACTTCATCTTCTTTTCCGAGAGGATCTTACGGCTCTTTATACAAACTACCTCTGCAGAAATACGATACTCCCTACAAATCGGAAAATTACGATAAATTGTTCACTAAAGATAAACCGAAGAAAGACTCGGCAGTCACAATTGACTATAATGATATTTTCAGGAGGATGACCATTGCGGCAGGTGGCGGAAGCCAATATGGGCTGTACATGTTCTCAAGCAAGGGGAAATCATGGCTGTTCTATAACTCCCAGAACGCCGGAAAAAGAGCCTGTTACTCTCTGGAATTATCTGACCCTGAAGCAAAACCGAGAGAAATCAAGGATATTCGCGGATATGGATTCTTCAATTCCGAATCGGACCTCTATCTCTTCGGAGATGGAACAATTTATAAGATAGATCCTAATTCTTTGAGCACTACTAAAATAGCTATATCTCAATCGGTAGAGAAGAGCCTTAGGAGCGAATTCGACCAAATGTTTTATGAGGTTTGGGCAGTACTCGAACAGAATTTCTACGATGTCAAATATCACGGAGCAGATTGGTATAAAGTCAGAGACTATTACGCATCATTTCTTCCGTATGTGACTTCACGTCAGAATGTAAGGACCCTGATAACAGATATGCTCGGAGAGCTTAATTCGTCACATCTCGGTTTCAATTCGCGCGGAGAAGAGGAAACCACCAAGACCAAAGTATATTCTACAGCAACAGGTATTATTTTCAGAAATGATGCTCCATATACCGTGGATCGTATTTTGACCGATTCGCCTGCAGACAAGGTGGAAGTCGATGTACAGAACGGTGATGTACTTGTAGCTGTGGATGGGGTGAAGATTGACACCAAAGATAACAGAGAGAAATATTTTGCCTCACCTCTTGTCAAAGAGGAAATCAAGCTCACATTCAAGCGTTCAGACAAGGAGTTTGACGTCAAATTGCACACAATGTCGTACAGCACTCAGAAGAATCTGCTCTATACCGAATGGGAAGATAGCAGAAAGGCTATGGTGGAGAAGATTGGTAAAGGCAAAGTTGCCTATATCCACATGCGCGATATGGGAGATGGCTCCCTGAACTCATTCTTACAGGATATGCACACTTATGCAGTCAATAAAGATGCCCTTATTCTCGATTTGCGCTACAACAATGGTGGAAATGTGCATAAGGAAGTGCTCGATTTTCTGCGGCAGCAGGAACATTTCAGATGGAGCTACAGAGATTTTCCGAAGACTTCACATCCGAATGTCGTTCCTGCCAGGAAGCCGATTGTGGTGCTTGTCAACGAACACAGTTTGAGTGATGCAGAGGTTACGTCCAACGGTATCAAAACTTTGAACATTGCCAAAATCGTGGGTACAGAGACATACAGGTGGATCATATTTACTTCGTCTGTGCGCCTGATTGATGGTTCGTCATGCAGAATGCCGGCTTGGGGATGCTACACTTTGGAAGGGACAGACCTCGAATCTATAGGTGTCAAACCCGACATATATGTCAAGAATACATTTAAAGACCGCCTTATGGGGCTTGATCCTCAGCTTGAGACGGCGCTAAAAGAGGTGATGAGATAACTTAGAAGTTGCCCGGGTAAGTCCGGGCAATTTTTTGGTATGGTTTTAATTGTCTTTTAATTGTTCCATTGAACAAATAAGCATATTTTTGTAATTATTATAAAACGCTGAAATATGAATATTCTTGTAGTGGAGGATGAAAAAAATATATCTTCTTTTATAGAGAGAGGATTGATTGAGCACGGACATACCATTGAAAAAGCCATGGACGGAGAGAGTGCATGGAATCTGATGCAGAACAACAATGCAGATCTGATTATTCTCGATCTGGTGCTGCCCGGAATAGGTGGATTGGATTTGTGCAAGTCGTTCAGAGAATTGTTCGGGTACAAAACTCCCATCATGATGCTTACGGCCCTCGGTTCTTTGGACGATATTGTAAAAGGGTTGAACGTGGGCGCCGATGATTATCTGACCAAACCTTTCAGATTCCCTGAATTGCTTGCGAGGGTAAATTCGCTGTTGCGCCGTAACACTCAATCTACTGCCGACACCATAACATTTGACGATCTGGTCCTTGATAAAAAAAGCAGAAGCGTCAAAAGAGGGGATAAAATCGTTCCTCTGACTGTCAAGGAATACAAACTGATGGAGCTGTTCATGACAAATCCCAATGAGGTCCTTTCAAGGTCTCAAATACTTGAAAGCGTGTGGGATGTCAAATTTGACACATTAACCAACGTGGTGGATGTATATGTCAATTTTTTGCGTAACAAAATCGATAAAAACTACGATAAAAAATTGATACACACCGTTGTAGGGGTAGGGTACATATTAAAGAGCGAATAAGCTGCATATATGAAAATAAAAAAGCGCATTGCCAATTTCTACACATCACTGACGGCAATTTCGGTGTTTGTGTTCATGGGTACTATATTTTTAGTGGTAAATTACAACCTCGACAAGCGGTTTCACACATATCTTTTAGAAAAAGCACGGTTTGTAAGCGAACAATTGTCCATGGAAGATATGGAAAGCGAAAAGTTCGATTACGACAAGGTAATGAAACGCTTTTCGTCCGTATTTACGGCTACTGAAGATACTATTGTTGATTATGATAATTTGTTGACAGACAATGTGCTATCGGAATATATGTCTGATAATCAGGTAAAAAGACTCAAAAATGCTGGACATGTTCATACTCGGCACAAGTCGAAATATGCAACGGCTCTTTATCTTCCAAATAATGGGGATGCAAAGGTTGTACTGATTACTGCATACAACGATTACGGAGGCAATGCACACAATATTTTCCTCAAAATAATGATTTCGGTGTTTATAACCTCGGTTGTCGTAATTTATTTTGCAGGAGAAGTGTTTGCTACAAATATTCTGAAACCTTTCAGGAGTGTATTGAGGCAGATAAGGAGAATCAGAAGTACCAATCTTAATGAAAGAATTGTGACAGACCATACATGTGAGGAGGTGGAAGAGCTTGCTCAGGCACTTAATAAGATGATATCTCAGCTTGATATTGCTTTTGAATCACAGAAGAATTTTATTTCTCACGCTTCCCACGAGCTCAACAATCCGATGACGGCAATTCTCGGAGAATGTGACATAATATTGTCGAAAGAGAGGAGCAGTGAAGAATACAGGGGGGCAATACAGCGTATTTCCACCGAAACCGAACGACTTGAATCGCTGATAAAGGATTTGTTTGTCCTCGCCAAATCGGACATGGAGATTATGAACTACCATCTCGAAACGTATAATGCAGGCGAATTTATACAAAATATGTGCGATGAGATAAATTACAAAGAGAAATCCGAAAGACTTGTGTTCAGCTGCCATTGTGATGCCAATATCATGGTAAATAATCATTTGTTCTCCATTGCAGTAGGCAATATCCTCGACAATGCGTGCAAATACTCCACAGAAAAGAAAGTCTATGTGACTATTGCATCTGCTCCTGATGGCAACAATATATCCATTTCCGTAAGAGACAACGGCATAGGCATTCCCAAAGAGGAACTCTCTAAAATATTTCAATCGTTTTACAGGGCACACAACACTCGCTCTTACAGCGGACAAGGAATCGGGCTTGCTCTCTCTCAGAAGATTATCAAATCCTATAACGGTACCATCGATGTCAAATCGGAAGAAGGTGAGGGGACGGAATTTATAATTACGCTCGCTACTTGCTGACCATCAGGTCAATGATGGCCCTTGTCATGGCTTGCACTCCGGTTATGTATGCTCCGTCAAATTCGGGTTTGAAAGTGGGACTGTGCAAGGCTGTGGTGTGCTTCCCTTTCGGGCTCACTCCCAGACTGAACATTGCTGCCTGCACTTTCGGTGAAGCAGTGCGATACAAAGAGAAATCTTCGGCTGCCATGCTCGGTGAGTTGTTTTCATGTACGTTGGCTTCTCCCAGAATATTTTTCATGCTGACAACAACCTTATCTACAAGTTCGCTGTTATTGATGACAGGTGGAAGAGGAGAGATCATCTCAATTTCAGGCATCATATCATCTGTGGCGCCTGCTGCCTTTGCAACTGCATTCGTAATCTCCCTGATACGTCTGTCAATCAGATTTCCCACCTCTTCGTTGAAAAATCTTGCAGTTATTTTAAGGTAGGCTTTTTCGTTGATGATATTAGGTCTGGAACCGCTGTTGAAAGCACCAACGGTAACTACAGCAGGCTCGAAAGCTTTTACAGATCTCGATACAATAGTCTGATATTCAAGGACTGCGTTTGCTGCCATAACGATAGGGTCAATGCCTTCGTGAGGATAAGCCCCATGGGCTCCTTTTCCCTTAAATGTAATGTCATAGTCTTTTACACCGGCCATTGCAGGTCCTTTGGAATATTCTACGGATCCTACCTCCGAATCGGGAAATACGTGATATGCAAGAACATAGTCCGGAATAGGAAACTTGGTGAACAGACCTGCATCAATTATTCCGTGTGCTCCCTTTCCAACCTCCTCTGCCGGCTCTGCAAGAGCAATCAAAGTCCCTTTCCAACCTTTTTTCAGGGAAACAAGAGCGTTGACGGTTCCAAGCATTACCGTGGTATGAACATCATGTCCGCAGGCGTGAAAAGCGGGGGTTTGCACTCCGTTGACATCACACATTTTAGTACTTGCAAATGGAAGTCCTGTCGCCTCTTTGATAGGAAGAGCATCCATATCGGCTCGCAACAGCACTACAGGCCCATCTCCATTTTTGAAAATACCTACAACTCCATACCCTCCAAATCCTTCGTGCACTTCCAATCCCATCCGTTTCATCTCTTTTGCAACCATGGCGGAAGTCTCTTTTTCGCAGAGGCTCAATTCGGGATTGGAGTGGATGGTCCGATAGATATTGCCATAATATTCGAGTGAAGATTCGGCAATTTTGGAGATGGTTTCATTTTTAGGCTGGGCATTGATAACGATGCTCACAATAGTAAGCACGACGGCAAAAAATAGTTTTTTCATGAATGTGTGATTAATTCGGTAATACGTATAGTTAAATTCGGTTATAAAAATAGTAAACTTCCCCCTTATTCGCAAATAATTTTTAAATTTGCCTGATTTTTGCAGAAGCAGATTTTTGATATATTTTGATTTAAATTAACACAATAAAATTATTTTTATATGATTTATTCACACGAAGTACAACAAATGTGTGTTGTTAAAAAGGGGGCCAATCATCCTTGCGCTCCTATACCGGAAGAGGGAAAATGGGTAAGAGTCAAAGAAGTAAAGGACATTTCCGGTCTGACACACGGTATCGGGTGGTGTGCACCTCAGCAGGGGGCATGCAAACTCACGTTAAACGTTAAGGATGGCATCATTCAGGAAGCCCTTGTAGAGACTATAGGGTGTTCGGGAATGACTCACTCTGCTGCAATGGCTTCAGAAATTCTGCCGGGCAAGACAGTGCTGGAGGCTCTTAACACAGACCTTGTATGCGATGCAATCAACACTGCAATGAGAGAAATCTTCCTTCAGATTGCATACGGACGTACACAGTCCGCATTTTCAGAAGGCGGTCTTACTATCGGAGCATCTCTTGAAGACCTTGGCAAAGGACTTCGCAGCCAGATCGGAACAATGTTCGGAACAGTTCTCAAAGGTACCCGCTACCTCGAGATGGCCGAAGGATATTGCTCTAAGATGGCATTGGATGCCGACAATCAGGTAATCGGTTATGAATTTGTCCATCTGGGCAAGTTTATGGATATGGTAAAGAAAGGTATGGATGCCAATGAAGCACTTTCAAAAGCCAAAGGGACATACGGACGATTTGCAGAAGCGGTAAAATATATTGATCCTCGTCAGGAATAATCCGCATATTTATTTAACAAATTAAAAATTAAGATTATGGCTTTATTTGAAGGATATGAACGCAGGATTGACAATATCAATGCAGTTCTGAAACAATACGGAATCAACAGCA
The DNA here is from genome assembly GCA_028686425.1 of Bacteroidales bacterium. Lineage (GTDB taxonomy): Bacteria > Bacteroidota > Bacteroidia > Bacteroidales > UBA932 > Cacconaster. The sequence goes on from JAQUBZ010000033.1 coordinate 19,061, forward strand.
TCGAAGATGCTAAACAAATATGCGCAGACAAGGGGATCGATCCTTACACTACATGCAAGGAAACTCAGCCTATCTGCTTTGAAAATGCTTGCTGGGCATACGTAGTAGGTGCGGCAATAGCTATTAAGAAAGGTTGCAGAACAGCTGCCGAGGCGGCCGAAGCAATCGGTATAGGATTACAGGCTTTCTGTATCAAAGGCTCTGTTGCCGATGACAGAAAGGTGGGTCTGGGACACGGCAATCTTGCCGCACGTCTTCTTAGAGAAGAGACTCAGTGTTTCGCATTTCTTGCAGGACACGAATCATTTGCGGCAGCCGAAGGGGCCATCAAGATTGCAGAAAAGGCAAATAAGGTGCGCAAGAATCCTTTGCGTGTCATCCTTAACGGTCTCGGTAAAGATGCAGCGATGATTATTTCACGTATCAACGGCTTTACTTATGTTCAGACAGAATTCGACTATTTTACGGGAGAGCTGAAAATAGTAAAAGAATACCCTTATTCTACAGGTTTGCGTGCGAAAGTTCGCTGCTATGGAGCGGATGATGTTCGCGAAGGTGTTGCGATTATGCACAACGAGGGTGTAGATGTATCCATTACAGGCAACTCTACCAACCCTACACGTTTCCAGCATCCTGTTGCAGGCACATACAAGAAAGAGTGTATCGAACAAGGCAAAAAATACTTCTCTGTTGCATCGGGCGGTGGTACTGGACGTACACTTCACCCGGACAACATGGCTGCAGGTCCTGCCTCTTACGGCATGACCGATACTATGGGACGTATGCACTCTGATGCTCAGTTTGCAGGTTCAAGCTCTGTTCCTGCTCACGTTGAGATGATGGGCTTCCTCGGCATGGGTAACAACCCTATGGTCGGAGCAACTGTCGCAGTTGCCGTTTCAGTAGAAGAAGCAATGAAATAAAGTATCTGTTTATCAAGATATTACTATTATGAAGGCAGTCAAATTGGTTTTTGGCTGCTTTCTTTTTGATATGACGGGCACGTCATACATCTGTGGTGAAAGTCCACAAGGGGCGTAGTTGCTGATGAACCCATCTGCCATCTCTTTCATTATGTCGCTATATATATGCAATTTGCAATTACATGGTTTACAAGGTTCCTTTTTTTTGCAAAGTTACCGATTTCATCCTGTGGCAATCAAGCCCTCGAAAGCCACGGAGTGGAAAGCAGCAAAAATACAATCGCGGCCAGACATACGCCAGAGGCATCATCGCTGAAGTCAGCGATTTCACCCCGTGGCAATCAAGCCCTCAAAAGCCACGGGATGGAAACCCTCCCATGAAAACAATCCCTGCCGGATCTGTGTAACGTTGGATGAGCGACAGGTGTAAGAGTCATCTGGAGGGCGCTTTCGTTCGCTTTGCTCACGGCGCTTGCAAACCCTCCATCTGCCTCTCACACCATATCGCTCTACATCAGACACTTGAACACTGATGGTTGCATGGTTAAATCATTATTAATCAATCATTTAGGTACTGATACCTAAATTTGCCATGTTGCTCTACAGTAGTATAGGACAATGATTCACGCACTCCCGGCCTTGCCGTGTTTTGAATTACTTTCTTTTATCAACGGCTGTAAGTTGCTTTGATTCAGTGCGTTGATTGCTGCCTTGTACAATTCCGGCACCATTCAAAACTCCCGGCCTCCCGATGTCCATACAAGTCAATCCCTCCAGAAATATCACTATAGAAATCATCGCTGAAGCCATCCTGTTCACTTAGTGACGTTCAGACTTAAAAAAATTGTAGAGAAGTCTTTACGTGAGGGTGCCATCCTGTTCACTTAGTGACGTTCAGACCCTCGAAAGCCATGAAGTGGAGAGGGGCAAAAATAATATCGCCGTCTGGGACACGCCGGAGGCATCCTCTCCGAACCAACCAAGTAAGCGTCTCCGCGATGACGTCTTGACAAAGGATATAGATATAAATACCTTTGCGCTAAAACAGAAAGACAATGGATCCGCTAAATTCGTTTACACTCAAGGACCAACAGTCCGAGTACTACCCAC
>JAQUBZ010000011.1 GCA_028686425.1 Bacteroidales bacterium
TAAAAAAAGCGGGGATTTATATCCTCGCTTTTTTAATCTTTACTCTACTTTATTATTACTTCTTTGCGAAGTACTCTTTAACTTGATAAGTAGGTACCAATTCTTCCTGGAAGATGTAAGCGCCTGTACGTTCAGATTTGACCATACGGATGCACTTTACAACATTCTTCAACTGTGATTTATCGCCGCTAAATGTAGCAACTGCTTTCTTTGCCATTGTATAATAAAGTTATGTATTATTTAATCTCGCGATGAAGAGTTACTTTTCTCAAGAAAGGATTGTATTTTTTACGTTCCAATCTTTGAGTAGTATTCTTTTTATTTTTGGTGGTGATGTAACGGGAAATCCCTGCTACTCCACTTTCTCTTTGTTCAGTACATTCCAAAATGACTTGAACTCTGTTTCCTTTCTTTGCCATACTCTTAAAAATTAAACTATGTTAATTAATCCTTTTTCTTTTGATTTCTTTAAAGTTTCGGCAAGGCCATTCTTGTAAATAGTCTTCATGCCTACGCAAGAAACCTTAAGGGTAATAAATCTTTGCTCATCTTCCAACCAGAACTTCTTGGTCTTCAAATTAGGGGCAAATTCGCGTTTTGTGCGTTTTTTGGAATGGGAAACGTTGTTTCCAATCATCCTCGTCTTTCCTGTAACTTGACAAACTCGTGCCATTATATTTATTTTTTATATTATTTCTAAAATGGGCTGCAAATATCTTGATTTTTTACGTAAAAACCAAATTTTTCAATTGATTACACAAACTTTAGCAATCTCTTCCATCGTATATTTTTAGGGAAGGAATAGTTCTGATCCGAAGAAAACCATATCAGAGCCGGCTTGCCGACTATATGATCTTCGGGAACAAATCCCCAATATCTCGAATCGAGAGAGTTATGACGGTTATCACCCATCATGAAATAGTAGTTCTGCTTGAAGGTATATGTAGTGGTCTGAACGCCATTGATAAAGATTAGCCCGTCCTTTATATCAATATCGTTATCTTCATATACATCAATCACTCTGTGATATAGTGCAAGATTTGCCTCGTTCAGCACAATCGAATCCCCTTTTGCCGGAATCCATAAAGGGCCGTAATTATCTTTGGTCCACCCTGTTTCCGTATAAGGGAACAACATCAGTTGGGAGTCCGGATAATCGGGAGGAGTCTTGTCTATATTCGGAGTGACACTTACTATATTGCTGTAAGATTGCACTTTAGCTAAATTGTCCTGTGTCAGCGCCATTGCCGGATAGCCTGGAATTGTAGAATTATACCACAATTCGGATACGTTCAACCCCATCTCCTTGAGGTGAATGGTATTGATCTGAGTTCCGTTTGTAACCACACAATAAGTGTTCTGTATTCCGGGATAGCTCTTCTGAGGTGTCCCGTTAACATTGACAACTCCGTCAATGACCTGTAATGTATCACCTGCTATTGCAACGCAACGTTTGACATAATGGTCTTTCTTATCGACAGGCCTTACAACCACAGGTCCGAAAGTTTTGACCGTATATTCCCTGCCATTCATTCTGACATGCGAATAATAATCATCTGTCGGAGCTTTTGTCAATACCGTATCTCCGTGAGGGAATGAAAAGACAACATAATCATCTCTTTTGACACTCCCCAAGCCGGCAATCCTTTTATAATCGAATTGGAGAATCTTAGAATAACTCTCTTTCTTTGAAAAAGGAAATACATTATGGACAAAAGGTGTGGATATAGGTGTCTGCGGCAATTTAGGACCGTATGCCAACTTGCTGACAAATAAATAATCTCCTGTCAATAAAGAACTTTCCATAGATGAAGAAGGTATCTTGAAGGCTTGGAAAAAGAATATATTTATGAAAGTCACCACAATTACGGCAAAGATGATGGCATCAAGCCAATCAAGCCACACATTGTGCTTCTCCCCTTCTTTATATTTTTTCTTCCAGAATGCCCATTTCACCTTTTTGGTAATGAAGATGTCAAAAATTGCAATAAGCCCGAACAGCCACCAATAATTTCCAATCCAGATTACCCACAAAAGGTAAAGAACAGTCCAAAAGCCGAACCGTACCCACTTGTTTCTATATATTTCCTTTATTGTCAAGGCTGAGCTATTTTACAGAATTAATAATTGCTTCAAACGCTTTAGGATTATTCATTGCAAGGTCTGCAAGCACCTTACGGTTAAGACCTACATTTTGTTGTGCAAGTTTGCCCATAAACTGTGAATAATTCAATCCGTGTTGTCTTGCAGCTGCGTTGATACGCATAATCCACAATGAACGGAAATTACGTTTTTTGGCTTTACGATCGCGATAAGCATAAGTAAGACCTTTTTCATAGGTATTCTTTGCTACTGTCCAGACATTTTTCCTTGACAGAAAATTACCGCGGGTTTCCTTCAGAATTTTTTTGCGGCGAGCTCTTGAAGCTACCGAGTTAACCGATCTTGGCATAATTTTAATAAATTTTGAATGTCAGCGCTTCCGTTCGGAAGACTTTCAGGCTGAACACTCGGGTTAAACATTAAGTTAATTACTTGACTAATAAAGCTTTTACTCTTTTAATATCCACCTTTTCAATCATTGCTACATGAGTAAGGTTTCTTTTCTGCTTTTTAGTCTTCTTAGTCAGAATGTGACTTTTGTAAGCGTGTTTTCTTTTCACTTTTCCAGAACCGGTGAGCGTAAAGCGCTTCTTTGAACCGGAGTTGGTCTTTAATTTTGGCATAGTTAAATTTTTTAACTTGATTTATAATTTAGTTATAACTTTTTATTTTTTCTTAACAGGAGCTATCATCATGATCATCCTCTTTCCTTCGAGCTTCGGCATCTGTTCCGCCTTACCGTACTCTTCAAGCTCTACGGCAAATCTGAGCAGCAACTTCTCTCCCTGTTCCGAAAACAAGATGGAACGACCTCTGAAAAATACATACGCCTTAACCTTGGCACCTTCCTGAAGAAAACTGCGAGCGTGATTGAGCTTAAACTGAAAATCGTGTTCATCAGTATTCGGCCCGAATCTAATCTCCTTAATCACAACTTTGGAAGCATTGGCTTTCTGTTCCTTCGCTTTCTTTTTCTGCTGATATACAAACTTCTGATAGTCTATAATCCTACATACGGGAGGATCGGCATTCGGCGAAATTTCCACTAAATCAAGCTCCAACTCTTCAGCCATCCGTATAGCTTCCGATATTGGATAAATACCCTGTTCGGGAACATTTTCCCCCACCACTCTCACCCTTGGAGCAGTTATTGCGCGATTAGTTCTTGGTCCTTCTTCGTGTCTGTTCTGAGGCAATCTTCTATCAGGCTGTCTCGGAGTATTTGAAGGCTTCGGCTTAGGTGGCCGATAATTGGTTGTAGCTATAGTTGTACCCTCCTATTTAAGTTGTTGTTGTATTTCGTTATTAATATATTCCACAAAACTTTCAATAGACATAACCCCAAGATCTTCACCACCTTGCTTCCTTACTGACACAGAATTGGAAGCTGCTTCTTTCTCTCCCACTATCAGGAAGAACGGGATTCGCTTAATCTCATTTTCGCGAATTTTCTTTCCGATGGTCTCGTTGCGGTCATCTATTGAGGCGCGAATTTCGTAATTATTAAGCAATTCGCAAACTTTTTTTGCAAAATCGTTATATTTTTCACTCAAAGGAAGCACCATCACCTGGTCAGGAGCAAGCCATAAAGGGAATTTTCCGCCTGTATGCTCCAACAATACTGCAACAAATCTTTCCATAGATCCGAAAGGCGCTCTGTGTATCATTACAGGACGATATTTCTTATCATCGTTACCTGTGTATTCAAGTTCAAAGCGCTCAGGAAGATTATAGTCAACCTGGATTGTACCAAGCTGCCATTTACGTCCGATGGCATCTTTTACCATAAAATCAAGCTTCGGTCCGTAAAATGCCGCTTCTCCCAATTCGACAGTGGTAGGAAGACCTTTTTCGGCAGCAGCCTCTATAATAGCCTGCTCTGCTTTCTGCCAATTTTCATCTGTACCTATATATTTCTCTTTGTTGTTCGGGTCTCTCAATGATATTTGAGCGGTAAATTCTTTAAAACTAAGAGTTTTGAATATATAAAGTACAATGTCTATAACTTTGCAGAACTCTTCCTTTACCTGATCGGGACGGCAGAATATATGTGCATCATCCTGCGTAAAGCCGCGAACACGTGTCAGACCGTGCAATTCGCCGCTCTGTTCGTAGCGATAGACCGTTCCGAACTCCGCAAAACGAAGAGGCAGATCTTTATACGAACGAGGTTTGGTCTTGTATATTTCACAGTGGTGAGGACAGTTCATCGGTTTGAGCAGAAATTCTTCACCCTCCTGCGGAGTGTGTATCGGCTGGAACGAATCTTTACCATATTTAGCATAGTGCCCCGATGTCACATATAACTCTTTTTGTCCGATATGCGGTGTAATTACGGGAAGGTATCCGTATGATTTCTGAACTTTCTTCAAAAACATTTCGAGCTTCTCTCTCAAAGCGGCTCCTCTCGGAAGCCACAAAGGGAGCCCCTGTCCCACCTTTGCCGAAAATGCAAACAGTTCGAGATCCTTGCCGAGTTTGCGGTGATCTCTCTTCTTTGCCTCTTCAAGAAGCTGAAGATATTCATCTAAAAGCGATTTTTTAGGGAATGTGATTCCATAAATTCTGGTAAGCATCTTGTTCTTCTCGTTACCCCTCCAATAAGCACCTGCAATCGAAGTCAGTTTGACAGCCTTGATTACAGATGTATCTTTCAAGTGAGGTCCGCGGCAGAGGTCGGTAAAACCGCCGTTTGTGTAGAATGTGATGGTACCGTCAGTCAGGTCTCTGATAAGTTCGCATTTATATTGGTCACCCTTCTGAGTGTATGTCTTCATAGCTTCCTCTTTGGTGACATCTTTTCTCGTAAAATGTTCTTTCTGATGAGCAAGTTCGAGCATTTTCTTTTCGATGGCGGCAAGATCGGCCTCAACAAGCTGTTTATCACCAAGATCGACATCATAATAAAATCCGTTTTCGATAGACGGACCTATTCCGAATTTGATTTCCGGATAGATACTTTCCAATGCTTCAGCCATCAGGTGTGAAGATGAGTGCCAGAATGTGCTTTTTGCCTCCTGATCCTCCCACTTGTGAAGAACCAAAGCGGCATCTTCATTAATAGGACGGTCAAGATCATATATCTGATGATTGACACTTGCAACCAATACGTCTGCTGCTAATCGCGGACTTATGCTCTCAGCTATCTGATAAGCGGTAATCCCCTTTTCGTACTCTTTGACGTTTCCGTCAGGAAATGTAATCTTTATCATTATATTCAGTTTTTCTATTAAACTGCAAAGGTAAAATTTTATTTCTTATCTTTGCAATTCATTAGTGTAATAATTATTTAAAACTTATACAATTGGAAACTACTACCAACACATCGGGCTATATGTGGAAAAAGGCTGCAACAGACGGTCTTATACTGTCATCCGTTACAATAGCCGTCATGGTGTTAAATATTGTCTTGAACAATTCCGTTACAGGTGTTATTTTCTGGATAGTCAAGCTTGTCGGTTCTATCTGGCTGCTCAACTATCTGATGAAGCAATTCGGCATTAAGACCGGAGTTCAGTCCACATTCGGTTATGGAGCCGTAACCTGTATGTTTTCCGCCCTTGTCTGTGCCGCATTTACTTTTCTCCAGCTGACTTTTATCAATCCTGAGAGCATCACTCAAATCTTTGATTCTGCAATGCAGATGTTCGGGTCTTCACTTACTTCGGAGCAGCAGGATATTTTCCTGAAAATGGAAGACAATTATGCTCAATATGCTTTTATCAGTACATTTATTTGGGATACCCTGTTCGGAGTGGTTGTTTCGGCAATAATGGCAGGCTCCACTTCCAAAAAGAAAGACGTTTTTGCGACACCTATAAAGGATGACGACGATGAATAATATGGATCTGTCTATTGTCATATCACTTTTTAATGAAGAGGAATCAATCAGGGAACTGATTCCGTGGATCAACCGTTCTCTGGATGGTAAAGGTCTTACATACGAAATCATCATGGTCAATGACGGAAGCACTGACGCTTCCTGGCACATCATCGAAGAGATGTCAAAGACTCACCCTGAGATCAAAGGGCTATGTTTCAGAAGGAATTACGGCAAATCGGCCGCTCTCTACTCCGGATTCGAGGCCGCTCGCGGAGATATAGTCATCACAATGGATGCCGACCTTCAGGACAGCCCCGAAGAGATACCGGAGCTTGTCAGAATGATTCGCGAGGATGGTTATGATCTCGTTTCAGGATGGAAGAAGAAAAGGCATGACGGGGTGTTCACTAAAAATATCCCTTCCAAAATCTACAATGCCACCGCCAGAAAGGTGACGGGCATCAAGCTGCATGACATGAATTGCGGGCTGAAGGCATATCGCAATGAAGTTGTGAAGAATATCGAAGTCTATGGAGAGATGCACCGCTTCATTCCTTATCTTGCCAAGAATGCAGGTTTCACCAAAATCGGAGAGAAAGTCGTTCATCATCAGGCAAGAAAATACGGCAAGAGCAAGTTTGGAATGGACAGATTCATTCACGGATTTCTCGACCTGCTTTCAATATGGTTTCTGCAGAAATTCGGCAAAAAGCCGATGCACTTGTTCGGAGCCATAGGCACTCTCACTTTCCTGATAGGTATCTTCATCGCCATCTGGCTGATTATCGACAAGCTTGTGGCACAGGCTCACCAGCTGGTTTTCCGTCCTGTTACAGACCAGCCTCTGTTCTATCTGGCTCTCGTGGCTGTGATTATCGGTGTCCAGCTCTTCCTTACGGGATTTCTCGGAGAGCTTGTATCGAGAAGCAGTCAGGATCGGAATAAATACGACATCAAAAAAAGGATTGGTTATTAAGCCAATCCTTTTTTGTGAGATCAAACAACTTCTCGCTATTTTTTGAGAGCCGTATCTTCTGTAGGCTGATCGAGGGTCTTGGCAATCGATTTTTCAAATTCTCCCGACAACTTGCCAAACTCATCCTGATTGATGATTCGGCATTCACCATTGAATTTGGCTCCGTTCTCGACACTCAGTTTCTGGGACTGTATGTTTCCTTTCAGATTACACGGATTCATCAAAGTCAGAACATCACCGCATATTATTTTACCGGTGACGTTTCCCCAAATATCAATATTCTGGCAGCAGACATCTCCATTGACCACTGCCTGCTCTCCAACTACAATTTTGCCTTTTGTTGCAATTTTGCCGAAGAAACGGCCGTCAATTCTAATATCGTTGGCTGAAACAAGAACACCTTGTCTTATTTCTGCTCCGACCGAAATTCTCGTAATCTCATTGACGTGAGACAGCGAAGCGGTTGTGTTTGAAGTTTTGTCTGCCATAGTTTATATTGTTTAAATGTGTATCGATTCTGAATGAACAGCAGCCGCAGCCTCCATGACAGCCTCGCTCATAGTCGGGTGAGGAAATATGGATTTCATTATATCTGTCGCTGTGACACCAAGATTTCTGGCAACCACTATACCTCCTATCATCTCTGAGACATTTGCACCGACAAGATGAGCTCCAAGCAGTTCGTCAGTGTTTGCATCAACGACAAGTTTGACAAATCCGTCTCTTTCACCTGCTGCAGTAGCTTTTCCAGAAGCTGTGAACGGGAATTTTCCCACTTTGTATTCGATTCCTTTCTCCTTGGCAGCTCTTTCGGTCATGCCGGTAGAGGCCACTTCAGGTGAAATGTATGTACACCCCGGTATATTCGAGTAATTGACAGGCTTAGGATCAAGCCCTGCTATCGCTTCCACGCAGCATATCGCCTCGGCTGAGGCCACATGTGCCAATGCAGGAGTAGGGAGGATGTCACCGATGGCATAAATGCCGTCAACATTGGTTTTGTAATATTTATCAACTGTCAATTTACCTCTGTTCATCTGAACGCCAAGCTCTTCCAATCCGATATATTCGGTATTCGGAACAACTCCGACAGCCGAAAGGACTATTTCAGCCTCAAGGGTCTCTTCACCTTTCTTTGTAGCGACAACAAGTTTGCACATATCGGAGGATGTATCGACGCTCTTCACTTGTGAAGAGACCATCACTTTGATGCCGGCCTTGCGGAAAGAACGGCTGATCTGGGCACTCACTTCGTCATCTTCTACAGGAAGGATCCTATCCATAAACTCAATCACCGTAACATCCACTCCAAGAGAATGATAGAAGAATGCAAACTCGCTTCCTATGGCTCCGGAGCCAATCACCGCCATACTTTTAGGCAACTTATCGGGGACAAGCGCCTGACGGTAGCAGATTATTTTTTCTCCGTCAACCGGTGCAAAAGGAAGAGATGCCGATCTCGATCCGGTAGCCACAATTATATGTTGCGCCTGATAGATTGTCTGATTATCATCACCGTCTGTTACACTTACTCTCTTGCCCGAAAGGATTTTGCCCGAACCTGATAGAAGTGTTATCTTATTTTTCTTGAAGAGATATTCTATCCCTTTGTTCATGGTCATTGAGACATTTCTGCTCCTTGTTACAATCTTGTCAAGATCTGCGGTTACCGATTCTGCACTGAAACCGTATTCTTCACCGCTCTGAGCATAATGCAAAGCCTGAGCGCTTTTCAAAAGAGCCTTGGTAGGTATGCAGCCCCAGTTAAGGCAGATGCCTCCTATCTCGCTCCTTTCGACTACAGCCGTCTTGAAGCCCAATTGTGAAGCTCTGATGGCAGCGACATAGCCGCCGGGCCCCGAGCCGATAATGATTATATCAAATTGTTCCATTATTTTAGTATTAAAGATTATTCTTCTTTGCCGTGGCAATTCTTATACTTTTTCCCGCTTCCGCAAGGACAAGGGTCATTTCTTCCCACTTTCTTCTCTACCCTGACAGGAGAATTGCTCTTCGGTTCCGAACTATTGTTGAGCAGATCGGGACGGCTTGTCTGCATTCTGCTCATGTCGGTACTCTTCTTATGGGCCTCTGATGCCACATCAGTAGGCTCCTGATCCGTTTTCAGGAATATAAATGATCTCAAAAGGAATGACAGTACATCTTTACTGATATTTTCAAGTACTGTGATAAAGAGTTCAAAACTTTCACCCTTGTAAATCAAAATAGGATCTTTCTGCTCGTATGAGGCATTCTGCACCGCTTGTTTCAAGTCATCCATATCGCGCAAGTGATCTTTCCAATACTCATCAATGACTCTCAATGTGATGGTCTTCTCCACAGCACGGATAAGTTCTTTACCCTTGCTTTCGTATGCCTTTTTCAGATCGATTAGTATGGTATAGACCATCCTTCCGTCTGAAACGGGAATTGCTATATTCTGATAGAACATCCTCTTCTTGTCATACACAAACTGTATGATAGGCCATGCCTGCTGAACCATATTGTCAAATCTTCTCTTTCTTGATTCGAGGACAGCTTCCTGCAATTTACCTACTATCGTCTCCTTGTTGGATTTCTCATAAAATGTTTCGTCAAACCCCGGTTCGATGGAGAGAATTTTCATCAATTCTTCGCAGAATCCTTCATAATCGAGCTCGATATTGTGTTCCACAAATATTTCGCAATAATCTGTAACCATATTGAGGACATCTACGTCTATTCGTTCTCCTGTAAGGGCGCTTCTCCTCTTGGTATATACTACTTCCCTCTGAGAATTCATCACGTCATCATAATCGACAAGCCTTTTTCTGGTACCGAAGTTATTCTCTTCCACTTTGCGTTGAGCTCTTTCGATTGCTCCCGAAAGCATTGAACTCTGAAGGGATTCTCCCTCCTTCATACCCATGCTGTCAACTACTTTTGTGATTCTTTCCGAACCGAAAAGCCTCATCAAATCATCTTCCAGAGAGACAAAAAATTGAGATGATCCCGGATCGCCCTGACGTCCTGCACGACCTCTCAACTGTCTGTCCACGCGACGGCTGTCATGCCTTTCCGTACCTATAATTGCAAGACCGCCTGCTTTCTTTACCTCATCGGTAAGCTTTATATCGGTACCACGACCTGCCATATTGGTGGCTATGGTTACCGTACCTGCTTTACCTGCATGTGCCACAACTTCCGCTTCACGAGCATGTTGCTTGGCGTTCAACACCTGATGAGGTATTTTGCGCAAAGTAAGCATCCTGCTCAACAATTCGGAAATTTCGACGGAAGTGGTACCGACAAGTACAGGTCTTCCCTTGGCTACAAGTTCGCCTATTTTGGCAATGACGGCATTATATTTATCTTTCTTAGTCTTATATATCACATCATCCTGGTCATCTCTGATGACAGGCCTGTTGGTAGGAATCACAACAACGTCCAATTTGTAAATCGACCAGAATTCGCCCGCTTCCGTTTCTGCCGTACCGGTCATACCTGCAAGCTTGTGATACATCCTGAAATAGTTTTGCAGAGTAATAGTCGCAAAAGTCTGGGTTGCAGCCTCGACTTTGACATTTTCCTTGGCTTCGATAGCCTGATGCAATCCGTCCGAATAACGTCTTCCCTCAAGAATACGTCCTGTCTGCTCATCTACAATCTTCACTTTATTGTCGAGAATCACATATTCCACATCTTTTTCAAACATGGCGTAGGCTTTAAGCAACTGATCTACGGTGTGCATTCTTTCAGCCTTCAAAGAGTAGTTGGCATAAAGTTCGTCTTTCTTCTGACGTTTCTCTTCATCGGAGAGTTCCAATTGTTCGAGTTTGGAAACCTCATCGCCAAGCTGAGGCATCAGGAAGAAATCGGGATCGCTCAAATTCTGAGCAAGGACGTCATTACCTTTATCTGTCAGTTCAATAGATCTTTGCTGTTCGTCTATTGCAAAATAGAGTTCGTTGGTAATCACTCTCTGTTCATATCCCTTATCCGTAAAGGCGGCTTTTGTAGCCTTGCTTTCTGCATCTTGAAGTATCTGTTTTATTCCCGGTTCGCTCAGATATTTAATCAGCGGTCCGTATTTAGGTAACCCCTTATAGGCTCTCAACAGCAATATTTCGCCTTTGTCTTTGATTTCACCTGCTGCAATGAACTTTTTGGCCTCATTCAATGTTTGATTAATCAATTGACGTTGAGCATTATATAGGCGTTCCACGTATGGCTTGTACTCGATAAATGTCTCATCTCCGCTCTTCTGAACAGGTCCTGAAATAATCAAAGGTGTTCTCGCATCATCAATCAACACTGAGTCAACCTCATCTACTATGGCATAGTGATGTTTTCTCTGGACAAGGTCATCCTGATTAATGGCCATATTATCTCTCAGGTAGTCAAAGCCGAATTCGTTATTGGTACCGAACGTAATGTCCGCCAGATATGCTTTTTTTCTCTGATCCGAATTGGGTTGGTGTTTGTCGATACAGTCAACACTCAATCCGTGAAACATATAAAGAGGGCCCATCCATTCCGAGTCACGTTTTGACAAGTAGTCATTGACTGTTACCACGTGAACTCCTTTACCTGCAAGAGCATTCAAGAACACAGGAAGCGTTGCAACAAGGGTTTTACCTTCACCTGTCGCCATTTCGGAAATCTTTCCGGAGTGAAGAACAATACCTCCAATCAGCTGTACATCGTAGTGAATCATGTCCCATGTTATCATGTTTCCTCCGGCCATCCAACTATTCTTCCATATTGCGTAGTCTCCGTCAACCGTAACAAAATCCTTTGTGGTACTCAAATCGCGATCAAACTGTGTAGCTCTGACTTTGATAGTGGGATTTTCATAAAAACGTCTTGCAGTTGACTTCATTATGGCGAAGACATCCGGCAAGACTTCATTCAGTATCTGTTCTATCTTTTCGTCAATTTTCTTGACAAGGTGATCAAGGTCCGTAGCAAGTTTCTCCTTCTCTTTCACCTCAATTTCGGCATCTTCAAGTTGTACCTTGATTGCAGCCACCTGAGCTTCGTCTTCAGCAGTGAATGCCGTTATTTTTGCTTTGATTTTATCTGTTTCAGCTCTCAAATCATCATCTGAGAGTTTATCTATACGTTCGTATGATGCCAAAATAGCATTGAGAATAGGGGTTAATTGTTTCAAGTCTCTGTCTGCCTTGGACCCGAACATTTTCTTTAGGACATTTGAAAAAGCCATATAATTTTAAAAGTTTATAATTTGCAAATATAACAAAATTTGTCAACAATAATTACAATGTGAGGACTTACAATAATCCGGCCATGTAAATATTCATCAACATATTGACTAAAAACTGACAAATAGTCCGATAATCGAAAAACACCGGCTTTCTGTTGCCAGAGAAGCCGGTGTCGGTCACTATAGGCATATCATTACATCTTATGCCATATAACTGAAAATACTAAATAGGATTCTGCGTACAGAGCGGATTGTAGTCGAGTTCCGATTTAGGTATTACAAACTGCCAATCTATGCTGTTTGCCGCACGGAAACGATTTTCTTCCCCAAGTCCCTGATCATCATACATATTATAGTTTGATGCAAGAGGGTCGAGATTAGTTGGAACTTTGCCTGTCTTCCAGTTATTTTTACTTCCACCCTGGTTGTACCCTTCACGAGGAGCCGGTCCGCGGTCAAGATCCATATTAAGACGTTTCAGGTCAAGAAATCTGAATCCCTCTCCCCATAGTTCGATTCTGCGCTGGAACATGATTTCCTCAATGAGAGCATCTCCACTCTTGGTTGATTTGGTATATTCAGAATCTCTTATTTTTGCAAGAGGGTATAACGCTTCGATTGCAAGGTTGGTCTGTCCCGATCTCGCGTAACCTTCGGCCATAATCAACATCATTTCAGGCAGACGCATATAAGGCAGGTCTGCTGTGTATAAGGCTGCCGAATAAAGAGCGGACGTATTGTCAGGATAGTCAACTATAAATTTCTGGCTCATCCATTTGAAAATATTACCTGAAGGCGGATAAGCTATGCTTGTTTTGGCCATTGACGGTGCATTTTCAAGCCAGAGTTCTTTTCTGACATCTGTTTCACTAATCTTGGCATAAAGCAAATTATAGATAGCACGTGGAGTATTTTTGTTGTATGATACATTGGTGTTGGAAATAAAACTGAAGAAGTTGGTCAAAGTACCCGTTTCAAGGGTAGGCTGTCCAATCTTGGCCCAAATCCATTCGGTGTTTGTTGCATCGCACATACGACCCTGTTTGAAATCGTATGTATCAGCCTGAAGTTCCGCTCCCGATTTATCTACCACAAGTTTGGCCATGGCAGCTGCTTCTGCCCATTTACCCTGTGTCAATAATACGCGGGCTTTGATACCTCTCGCAACGTTTACATCGATATGGGTTTTGTTGCTTCGGCTTATTAATTCATTGTCCAAAAGGGCAATAGCTTCATCCAAATCCTTATTGACAGCCGCATATACTTCTTCCACGGAAGCTCTTGCCGCAGGATCAGTACCGCTATCGAGGCGCAATACTATCCCATCCTGAGTGTTATTGCCGCCGGCATAATATCTTTCAGCCCACAACTGCACTGCACAGAAGTGAGAGTAAGCTCTATATGTCAGTGCCTGTCCTTTGATATAGTCTTTTTCATATTGAGGTCCCTCCACATTGTCGATATTTACAAGTACCATATTGGCGTTGGAAATCATCGTGTAGAAAAATCTGTACAAAAATTTGCAGTGAGAAGATGTGGTATTTCTGTGCAATGACCATTTGGCCTGGCTTTGCCACTGAGCATTCCCCTTGGTATATACAAGGTCTTCACCCAACATTTCCATCCATAACATATATGTGCCGTATCCGCATTGGGCAGCACTTGAGCCCGGTTTGTACATCAATCTGTGCATACCGTTGACAGCCATCATGGCAGTAGTTGTAGATTCGAACATCTGCCCCTGATCTACAGCACTCGTAGATTTGGTTTCGAGAAAGTCCTCAGAGCACGAAACAAGGAGGAATATCGAAAGCATCAATGTCGTAATTATTTTTTTATTCATGATATTCATTATTAGAAGTTAACTTTTACACCAAAAGAGAATGTGCGTGAAGGAAGATAAATATCTGCATTTCCATCATAACCGGAGAAGAAATTACGTCTTGGGAACATACCCGTTCTTGCGGTAAGAAGGAAAGCATTGTCAGCAGAGAAATAAATCTTTGCACCATCTATTTTCAGTGGAGCAAGCATTTTTTTAGGAAATGTGTATGTGAGGTTCACATTTGAAAGTTCAAGCATATTGGATGATACCAGCCAGCGGGTGGAGGTGCCTGCATTGATATTCTTGGCATCGTTACCGTTTGAGAGTCTTGCTACATCTGTAATATCTCCCGGCTGTTGCCAGCGACCCATCAGATCCTGATGGAGTTTGCTGTATGAAAGAGATGAAGTACCGACAGACATCAGAGAAGAGTATGTACTGTCATAGTATTTACCACCAAGCTGGTAGTATAAATTAAAAGATAAAGTGAAGTTCTTGTATGAAAGAACCGATCCGATACCGCCTGTAAATTTAGGAATGGCAACGCCGCTCCAATCGTATTTGGCATGTTCGATAGTCTCTGTACACTGAACACCATTATAATCGATCAGTTCACCATCATCCCATACATAATCGGGATTGTCAATATCTGCAACAAATAGGTTATATCCTGTTTCAGGATTGACTCCCTGCCACTGGCGAAGCCAGAATTCGTATCTCGGATGACCTTCTTCAATCTTATAAACTGAAGTCGTGTATGCGTCAACAGGAAGGTATGTCAGCCGGTTTCTCAAATATGTGGTATTTCCGTTGATATTCCATCTGAAATCGTTGTTGTTTAGGACATTAAGGTCAAAAGTAAACTCTATGCCTCTGTTATACATCGTACCGGCATTTACACTTTGAGCATCAACACCTGCAGAAATAGGTTTGGGAACTTCAAACAACAAGTTACTTGACTGCCTGTTGAAAAATTCGAGAGATCCTGTCAAATCACCTTTGAAAAGACTAAACTCCATCGCAATATCAAGATTATGAGAGACTTCCCATGACAAATCCCTGTTTCCGAGGGCATCTTGAAGATATCCGGGTTCTGTTCCGTTAGGAGAAGGAGCGTATGAAGCTCTCCAAGGGTAATAACTATCCAGATCGTCATTACCTACAACGCCGTATGAAGCTCTCAATTTCAACATGTCGATTACATCAACTGTCTCCATAAAAGACTCTTTGTCAATACGCCATCCCCCACCTACGGACCAGAAGTTACCCCATCTGGCATCTCTGTAGAAGCGTGAAGAACCATCGCGGCGATATGAAACCGAGCCGAAATATTTGTCGTCAAAGTCGTAATTCAACCTTGAAAGGTAACCTTCAACTGTATATTTGTGAGTATATGAATTTGGAATACTGTTTACTTCGGTGAAGTTTTTGAACTCAAAATTGGAACCGACAATAATCTGTCCTTTCATAGAAGAGGTCAGATAATTGTATTCATAATCATAACTTTCGTGACCTACCATGGCGTCAATATGATGCTTGCCGAAATCTTTGTTATATGTAAGTATTTCATTGAATGTCCATGTCACTGTGTTTGAAGAAGATTTGGTGGAAGTTCCTGCATTCCCCTTTTCAGGATATACGTATGAACCGCTCCATCCGTTATAAGCATTGGCTCCGACACCACCTGATACGGAGAATTTGAAATCTTTCAAAAAAGTAATTTCGGCAAATACTTTTGCATTGATTGTATATCTCTTGTATCCGTCATAGATGTTCTGCAATTCGATTGCAGGGTTGTTTCCCGATACATAATCCCTCTTTGGAACCACCAAACCGTCAGGAGTGGTATATCCAAGGCCGAAGTCATATAGTTTATTACCTTCCGTATCATACAGATAAGCCCCTGTCTCCGGATTATGGAGGTGTATTGGATAAATGTTTCCCACGTATCTCAAGAAACGGAACGGATTGGAGTTGTTACCCTGGCTTTCATTCTGATTTCCTTCCGACTGTGTGATGGCTGCATTGAGATTGGTCCCTACTTTCAACCATTTGGTCATGTTAGAGTTGATGTTTGCCTTTGCCGAATATCTGGATAATGATGAACCGATGATATATCCTTGGTCATTTGTATAACCCACTGATGAATAGTAGTCTGATTTGTCGGTAGCTCCGCTTATAGAGACACCGCCATCATGTCTGACACCTACTCTCTCTATGGTACTGCGCCAATCAAGGTCATCTCCCCATATTAATTGGGCATTTGGATTGATTTGTCCTGTAGCCGAATCAAAAAGCTGGTCGGCATCCATATTGAAAGCATTGTATGACATACCTGCCAACAGTGAAGAACCTGCTTTGGCATTTGCATCTTCGCGAGAGGCTTCGCTATACATAAGGCTGTTTCTGGTACTTTCCCAATACAACTGCATATAGTCATTCAGTCCTGCTGTCTGATAATCTGATGATTGACGTGAAGTAAACCCCACATTGTATCTTGTTTCAACTGTCATTTTCCCGACATGACCTTTCTTCGTGGTAATCAGGATTACACCATTTGCCGCGCGTGCTCCGTACAGAGCTGCAGAAGATGCATCCTTCAAGATGGTCATGCTTTCGATGTCGTTAGGGTTGATACTCGACATTGAATTGTCGTACGGCATTCCATCGAGTACTATCAAAGGAGAATTACTCGCATTGAATGAGCCTAAACCGCGGATACGGATGCTGGGAGAAGATCCCGGCTGTCCGTTTGAAGTTCCAACCTGCACACCTGCAGTTGTTCCGGAAAGGGCCTGGGTGACATCCGTGATAGGTCTTGAATCAAATTTGTCCTGATTGACACTTGCAGCAGATCCGGTATAAGTACTTTTCTTTGCCGTACCATAAGCAACTATCATGACCGCATCCAAAGATGTGGTTTCTGGTTGCATGATAATATTTTTCAAGGCAGGTTTGTCAACAATCATATCGATGGTCGCCATACCTATTGAAGTGAAGATAAGTTTATCCCCGCTCGCTGCTTCAATCTCATAATATCCGTTGAAATCTGAAGCCACATATTTGCCTTGAGTGCTGTTGTGAACCGTAACTCCCGGAATTGTCTGCCCGTCTTTATCATAAACAGTACCTTTCAAAACACCTTTGACTTCTATTTTGTCCTGAAGAGAAGCAGGAGACAAAGCGATGTTCTTGCCGTCTATTTTAAAAATAATCTTATTGCCGAACATGCCGTCAAGAATCTCTTTAATATTGGTCCCCTGATATTTGACCGAAACAATATCATTGATTGCAGTAAAAGTATCGGAATAGACGAATTTGTAGCCGGTCTGCTCCGTAATTTTTGAAAGGACCTCCTTCAACGGCTTGTTTTCCATATTGATGGAAATATTTTGAGCAAACAAACCCGAAGAGAAGGTAAATAGAAACATGGAAATAAGGAATACATGTTTCAATTTTAGTAAATAGTTTTTTAAAATCATGAGTTGTTATGTTTGTATATAATATTAACAACTCATCGGAAAAATACCCTAAATCGAGATAGTTCTTATTTCTCTTTTTGAAACATATACGGTATTATCGACAATTTTGTAATCCACAAGTGTCGTAAACTTGAGAAGTTCCATAATCTGAACCATTGATTCGGAGCCGAATGAGGCTGTAAACGTATAATTAAGCACTGACGGATCGTTTACAATGATTTTCATTCCGTGCCATCTTTCAAGTTTTTTGAACACATCCGACAGAGGAGTCTTGTTAAACAGCAGTTCTCCCCTCTTCCATGCTACGCTTTTTGAAGTGTCGGCGGATTCCACCTGCTCCTGACGGCGTTTCTTTGAAAAAACAATCGATTCATTAGGTTTCAGTTCAACTGTCTGATATATGTCGTCACCTTTTGTGGAATTGACTTTTTTAGTAATATTTATCCTTCCTGTAAACAGAGTGGCCTGCTCATCATCATCATCATCATAAGAGCGAAGATGAAATGTGGTCCCCAGCACTTTGACCATTGTCCCTTTGGATGTCAATATTTCCATAGGCCAATCCTGATTTTTTACAACCTCGAAAAATCCCTCCCCCGAAAATTGCAATTTCCTGGACTTGCTGTCGAACTGTTCGGGATATTTGACCTTGGAACCGGAATTCAACCAAACCACACTGCTGTCAGGGAGCATTATTCTCCCCTTCACCCCTTTTTCGGTATAGAAAGTATAAGTAACATCGGCCGCCGAGAATATTGTATCTGCCGTAAGGATTTCCTCTTTCTTGTTTTTATCGAGATATTGATAAAGATTGAGAGAAAGCGATGCCAAAATGATAAGTGCAGCGGCATATTTTAATATACCGAGATAGATATGCCTCCGCCCTTTAATTTTGGAACCATGCCTGATGGAGGCATAAATACTATCCATCTCCTCACGAGTAATCGCCTGTGAAGATTGTGCCGCCAGCCCCGATGCAACCATGGAATTATATAGTTTGGTATAATATCGCCTGTTAAGCTCGTGCTTCTCTATCCAATCATATATGATTTCCTGCTCCTGTCTCGAAGCTTCCCCACATATATTTTTTATCAATAACCTTTTATTCATTCAATATAGCCTCAATTGCTTTATATATTATAAACAATTATCCAATACTCAACCCTAAAAATGGCAGAGCCTATTATATAAATTCTTTCAAATTGTTCTTCAAAATTCTCAATGCAGACATAATCCTATATTCCACAGTCTTTATGGAAATATTTAGAAGTTCTGCTACTTCTTTGTTTTTCAAATTATTGTATCTGCTCAAAACAAAAGTGGTGCGAACACTCTCCGTCATTTGCTCCAAACTTTTGGAAATCAACTGCTGCATCTCATTTGAGTAGATTTTGTTGAGCGTGCCGGAAGACAATGCATCCACTGTTGCCGACAAATCTCTATATATCAAGTAGTCATCATGTTTGCGTCTTACCATATTTCCTTTCATGACATTTAGTGTCTTGTTCTTGGCAATAAGCAGCAGATATGGAATAAGCGGACGTGTCCAATCTACTTTTTCCATATTCTGCCATAATGCCACAAACGTATCCTGAGCAATATTTTTAGATTCTTCCCAATCTTTACAATAGTAATAGATGAATCTCACTATTTGCTCAAAATAGTTGTCAAATGCCTCTTTAAACAGGTTTTCTATGTCCGCCTCTTTTTTCACGAATACTATGTTACAGCAAATTGCCGAATAATATAGCGTTCATGAACAGTTTGGTGGTACCCAGCCAGTATGAACGGAAATTCATATCGTTGGAGATAAATATTACATTGCCGCTTCCTGCTCCATCTGTAATGATAACCGGAGAGCCTGCTATTTTGTCGATATTTTTCTGTGAGATGCACCCGGACAGATATGGGTTTGATGTATAACTCATTACCGTACTGCCACTTACTTTGTTATACACATTAGCATTCATTTTAAACAGAGGCAGTACTCCGTCTTTATATCCCCATCCGAGAGGAGAAGACACAGAAACCTTTGCATTCATAATCACTCCGCTCACACCCCTATTCGTAATAGTCTCTATATTAGTCAATTTAGCCTTATTTGAGACTTCAACGGCGTTTCCTGTCACAATCAGCGTTCCTCCATTCCTTACCCAGCCGTTAATCTTTTCATAAGCAGCAGGCGACATACCTGACGGGTTGCCGTTGGCAAAAATCATAACATTATATTTACTCAAATCTATATTTCCGTTAAGAATAGTAGCTTCTATCAATGTGTGATTGATGTTGAATCTCTTATCGAGCAGATACCATATCTCTCCTGAATCGGGAGTTCCCATTCCCTTTCCCACTATCAATGCCACCTTAGGCTCTCTGACAGGTTTGAACATTGAACTTCCAAGATCGAAATCTTTCATAAACCCTGTCTGCATCCCTAAAATTTCAACACCGCTCTTCTTTGCAAGGGTAGAAACCAAAGCGTATATTTTGTCGCTGTCCATCGACTGATTATATACCGGAACCACTATCGTTCCAACTGTGAAATGCTTCTTGACATTGTCATACTCATAGTTGAAAGGTTTTCTCGACACCTTTACAAAAAGGCCGTTTTTCAATAACTCGGAAATCACGTACGGTGTATAAAATTCATTCTGTTCAAATGCGTATGCAATATTGCTTTTTCCGCATTCTACACTTCCTTCAGGAAAAGAGAGTGTAATCTTCTCTCCGAGCACCCCTGCAAGAGATTTGAGCTGAGTGTAGTCCAAATTGTAAGCACGAGGGAAAGTCCATGTGGAAATGTCGTAAAACGTACTGTCGTTATACTCGGTGATGTCATCCATCATAGATTTGATGGTGTAATAGTTCTTCTGGTTGAGCGGAATCACATACGCCGATTTATCTTTATTCGATCTATATACATCCACCTTATGGTTCTGCATGTTTTGAATGAACAAGTAATCGAGGGCCTTGCTACCTTTTGACTTGAATTGATACCCTTTTACAACATCAGCAGCTGCGGCTTTTTTCTGATTTACATAAAATTCACGCTGATAATCAAGAAGTTCTTCTCTCATATCAAGAGCCGAACATACTATACTGATAGCTGAAACCGACTGATTTCTTACCGAACTTGCAAAAGACATATTGCCGTAGGCAGTCGGACGAAGATAGCCTCTTGTGGCAACCTGTTCGTGCAATATCGAAACGGAACCGAGCAAATCTCCGTAAGCGGCCCCTTTTCCGATGAAGAAATCATCATATCCCTCCTTTGTAAAATAAAGCACCCCCTTCCGGTCAAATGCTTTTGCTGTATTTTTTGCTATTTTCAGAGTAAGGTCCTGATTCTTCTGAGGAATGTCTTTATATGTTCTGTTGGCATCTCCCGGGCTGAAATAGAATCCCTTTTCGGAACCGCCTTGTTCGTGCTGATCGAGAACCACATTCGGATACCATTCAAGGTACATTTCCACTCCGTTTTTGCCTTCAGGATACTGTGTAGAAAGCCAATCTCTGTTGCAGTCTGCCCAATAATGATTAGTTCTGCTGCTCGGCCACGGCTCTGCAAATTCGCGAGAATTCAGGTCTGCCACGTAATTGAGGCTTCTTGTGGTGTTCACCCATGAAGCAAAACGGTTGATACCGTCGAGATTCAGACCAGGCGTCAATATAATCACTTCATTATCAAGTATTTCTTTAACTTTTGCATCCGTACATGCTGTAAAATAGTATGCAAGTATCAGCTGCGAGTTTACTCCGGAAGCCTCATTTCCATGCATAGATGCCATCAGATTAACGATGACAGGCATCTTTGAGATGTCAAGTCTGCCGCTTGCATCGGCATCAGTCAAATCAATATGCTCTTTGTGTATCTGTTCAAGTCGTTTCTGATTGTCGGCAGATGTAATATACACCTGAAGATAGCGTCTGTCTTGAAATGTCTTGCCGAAGTATTTCAAAGATACTTTATCGGAAACCTTGTCAAGTGCGTTCATGTAAATCAAAATATCATTCCAGTCGGCATAATGCTCTCCGACATTATATCCGAGCACCTCAAAAGGAGTTGGAATTGACGGATCGAAATGATATTCACCATCAGAAAGGTAGTATTCGATGGAAGCAGGTGCCGAATTGACATTTGCAGTCTGCGGCTGAGAATAAGACATATTGCCGAAAAAGAAGAATATCAGCAATACAACGATAGAAAATTTGTAGTTCATTTTAGTTGTAGTAGTGTAAATAAGTGAAGCAAATCTATATATTTTTTGTTTATTTTTCACGTTATATTTTATAATTTTTTAATTTAGTGGTTTATTATTGTTGATTTAGGGTTTCATTCAGGTTAAATGTATTATATATACAACTTAGACACTCAAACGGATAAAAAGATTACTATTAATACACACAATGACCAAACTACCTAAATTGTCCCTTGCCATGGGACTTATTATGATTTCATCTTTGTATCTCAACGCGCAGTCTTCTGCTCCCGGATTTTACAAGGATATTTTTATGGACAGCGGCATCATGCTGACTTCCAGAGTCGATTTACCTTCAGCAAGGTATCTTAATCTAACCTATGAGTCTTTCATCTCTGCCACAAACAAAGAGGAAGACGTCCTGACAGCTAAGGATACTCTCATCCAGACAAGTGTGATATGCGGCAATGAAATGGATGAAAACGGTGTGCTCCTCTACCCTGACGGACAGCCGCGTTTCAGAATGATCTATATGAACGGCGGTAAAGCCACCCAGCACGGCAAATCACTTACAGTTGTCGGCAGAGAGAGGATACAGCAGTTCGTCAAGAACGGCGGAAGTTACGTCGGAACCTGTGCGGGAGCATTTATTGCCTGTTATTCGACCAACAAGGAAAAAGATCGCCGGCATGAAGGCTATCTTGCCATCTGGGATGGACTTACAGCATCAACCGGACTTAGCAACAGCTATACGGGAATGTTCGTCGAAAAGAAATCTCCACTGCTGAAATATTACGATTTCGGAGGAGATATGCGTATTGACAGTGTCAGACACAATGGCGGATGCTATGCTTATGATAATGAGAGATTTCCGAAAGGAACCGAAATTCTCCTTCGCTACGATGCCGACACCATCAAATTGAAGACCTCCATTCACAAGAAGATTAGTGCATGGGCCTGCAAAGTGGATGACAGACAAGGAAGAGTAATATCAATCGGTTCTCATCCGGAAGGAGTTGAAAGCGGAGAAAGACTTGAACTCATGTCGGCAATGGTAAAATATGCCATGGACGGAAACGGTTCCCCTGTCGTAAAAGGTAACCTTGTCAATGGAGAACCCCGTACAATGAACTGCTCTACATCTGACAACAACCCTGAATACACAAAGGTAGGTGATAAACAATATCACCATTTCAAGGTGGAAGTGCCAAGAGGTGTCAAAACTCTCACAATCAAACTCACCCCTGTCAAAGGATGGACCAATTTCGACCTCTACCTATTTGCAAAGCATAACGACTTCGCTTTCAACAACACAGCCGATTACAAAGATGTCACACTCGGAGTTGCCAAGACAATGACAATTGATAATCCTGCCGCAGGGACAATGTATATTTCTGTATTCTGCGACACGACTGTCGATAGTAGCAAGACTGCATACGGAACTCAATACTCAGGCAGAACAGATGTCCTCAACGGAGTTCCTTACACCATCTCTGTAAAATATTGATACTATCATGAAAAAACAACTATTATTGGCAGGTTTGCTATGCGCAGCCTCTGTGATTGTGTCTGCCCAATCCGGCAACAAAGGTTATTACAAAGACGTATTCATGGATAGTGGCATCAATCTTACATCGACTGTGGACCTTCCTGTAATCAGATATCTCGACCTTACAATGGAAGCATTCATCTCTGCTTCACCTAAAAATGGCGAGACCATGACAGCAATAGATACAATTCTGCAAAATGCGATATTTTCAGGAAACAGTATTGATGAAAACGGAGTACTCCTCTACCCTGACGGAGGACCGCGTTTCAGAATGATATATGTAAACGGAGGTGGAGCCGGTACACACGGTAAAACCCTTGGAAAGACAGGAAGAGATAACCTCCGAAAATATGTAGCAAATGGAGGAAGTTACCTCGGCTCATGTGCCGGAGCATTTCTCGGTTCTTTCGGAACCATTGCAAACAAGACTCCTCGCGAGACATACCTTCACATCTGGCCGGGACAGACAGGCAACACATACCTCAACAGAAATGACACAGGACACCTGAATTACACCGGTATGTTCATTGAGGAAAACTCCCCGATCCTCAAATATTATGACTTCGGAGGAGACCATCATATCGACAGCGTAAAACACAACATGGGTTGCTATGCCGATACGGGAGAGATGTATCCTACAGGAACAGAAGTTCTTCTGCGCTTCGATTACCCTGAACTTGTGAAAGATCAGTCTTTCCACAAAAAGATCAGTGCATGGGCATACAAGGCAAATCGGACATCAGGACGAGTAATCCTTTGTGGATCTCACCCTGAAGGAGTTACAGAAGGCGAACAACTTGAACTTATGGCAGCCTTTGTAAAATATCTGTTTGAAGGTAACGGTTCACCTGTACTCAAAGGAACTCTTGTCAATGGAGAACCCCGTACAATGAACTGCTCTACATCTGACAACAACCCTGAATACACAAAGTTAGGTGACAGGCAATATCACCATTTCAAGGTAGAAGTGCCAAAAGGTGTCAAACAACTGACAATCAATCTCGATGCCATAAAAGGATGGGATAATTACGATATGTATCTGTTTGCAGACAACCACACATTTGCTTTTATGGACAACGCCAGATACAAAAACATTTCACTTGGCTTCACAAAATCAATTACAATTGACAATCCGACAGAAGGAGCCTTGTATATTTCAGTATTTTGCGCCACTACCGTAGGCACTGTAGATACAAGATACGGAAAGCAATATACCGGACGAACCGATGTTTTAAATGGTGTCCCGTATATCATCAGCGTCAAATACTGACACATAATAATCATAAAAAGAGGAGATCATCTGAGTGACCTCCTCTTTTTTATGTTTTATGGTATTGAATCCTATAGAGAGAACTCATCAAGATAGCGTTGTTCGATATATTTATCGGACTCCTCATTAATCTTCTTGAGTTCTTTTATGTTTATGGCACCCGCCTTGCGCCAGCCATCCAATGCTTTCCTATATGATTTCAACACCTGTTGTTCAATCCCCTGAACAATCTGCATATAACCGGTACCTTGCAGATTATAAAGAAGTTCCCAATTGAAATATTTATCTGCATTGGCAACTTCGGCCTTATATGAATAAACCCTTGTCTTAAGAGTATAGGCTTTATCTGCAAGAGGAGAAAGGCCATTATCATTTGCTGCAAGCATTCTTGGAAGACCTTCTGCACCACCTCTCACCCATACAGGCATGGCGGCTGTTGTAGGAGGATAGCCGACAATAGTCCACATAGTTGTGAATTCGGCAGGTTCATCTTCTTTAACACCTTGAATAACAACACTGCAGGTCGATTTTGTACGGGTGATGATATCCTGTTCGACAAACCAGCCGGTTGTCTTAGGCTTGTTGAAATCACCGCTCTTTAAATCTATTCCCATGACAGGATTGGTAAATGAACGGGAAAGATTCTCAAAAATATACTCCGGAGTGACCTCATTGTGCATAACGGCAGCTTTGACCATCTCATCAGCCTGCTGATATCTCACATAACCCACACCCCATTCCGGGTTGCCGGCGAAAGAGAAGTTTGTTCTTACGATATATCCTAAAGGAGCTGTCTTGGTATCATTGACATCATATTTGAAGTATTCTTCATTATTTACCTCAAAATATGCCGCTGCACCTGTGGCATCAATCACACCGTAATTTGCATTTACACGCCAAGGTTTTGGAAGAGAGTTCAGCATATCTTCAAATTCCTGAACGGTAGCACAGTTTTCAAGAGCCATTTTCATCATGACACCATTGCGTCCTGTAGCTTCGGTTGTGTCTTTCAAAATATTGTAAGAGAGCGTATTCATTATGGAAAAACCCTTTTCGTTGGTTCCAATCCAAGCAGACCTTGGATTAGGATTGCGAGTTTCGCAAATAGCTGTGAAAGAGTATTTTCCACCGGTAAAATATCTGACGAGATTCTGCTTGGCTCCTGTATCACGTTGTTTCCACATGATAGGTCGTCCGTCAGGAGTTACTCTGCCTGAAATGATAGCACTGGTACATGCATAAGAATCGACGTTTGCTGCAAATAGGCAGACAAAGATGAATAAGGCGATTGTTGTAATCTGTTTGTTCATAAAAAGTATTTAGTATATAATAAGTCTATAACAAATATACACTTAACTCGACAAAAACACTAAAAAACAATAAAAAATATCGCTTCAGAGACAAAAGGGGGCAGAAAACGCCGATAGGTTGAGGGTGTGGTATAAAAAAAGAGGGTCACTTTTGATGTGAACCCTCTTTGTCATGTTAATCTGTCATATTGCTATATTATGCTTGTTCGATAGCACCCATAGGGCATGCATCTGCGCAAGTTCCGCAATCAGCGCAAGCATTAGGATCAATCTTGTAGATATCACCTGCAGAGATAGCTCCGGTTGGACATTCATCGATACAAGTACCGCAAGCAGCACAATTTTCAGTAATTTTGTAAGCCATGTTTATTAACTTTAATGATTAGTAGTATAATTATCTGCAAATATAGTACCTTTTTAAATTAGTAGCCAAAAATATCGGAAGTAGTTACTCTTTTTATCGGGCCGTACTTGCTCAAAGAGCGCATATCGAGATCTTTTTCATCACCCAATATACAAATCGTATATTTTCTTCCCTTTACCCATTCTTCCTGAAATTTGACAACATCGTCAAGGGTATAGTTCTGAACTTTCTCAAATACAACTTTATCCATATCATAGTCAAGACCAAGATCCTGAGCATTCTTATAAGCCCAAAGCACACTGCTCTTGAGCACTCTCTGAGTGCGTAATCTTGAAAGAAGAGCCTCTTTTGCAATTGTAAAGGCATTTTCAGATTTAGGCATCTCATTGATAATCTCGTCAAATGCAGTCAGAGCATCCATCATCTTGTCGTTCTGGGTGGCAATCATGGTTCTCATGATATAGTTACGTTCCAAATCTGTAGGAGAAATTATACCTGCACCTGCAGAATACGCAAGACCGCGGGCCTCTCTCATCTCCTGGAACACGATAGAGTTCATTCCTCCGCCAAAATATTCGTTGTAAAGAGTTTCAATAGGAACAATGTCTGCATTGAACTTCTCACCCCTGTTGGAGAATGCCGAAAGATATATCTGCTTTGCATCGTAAGGAGCGATAATCACATTGCTTTCAGTAGTGATAGGCTGAACAAACGATTTGTTCTTCTCTATTTTTACAAGCTGTGCAGGAGCATTATGAAGAGTATTGACAGTCTCGATAATCTGAGCTTCATCCTGAGGTCCGTAATAGAAGATAGTATGTTCGATGTTACTCAAATTCTTAATCTTGGTAATCAGATCTTCATCCTTGAGAGCTTTGATTTCGCTTTCCGACAACACATTCTTTGCAGGATTGTTTGCACCCCATATACCGTATTGGGTAAGCATTGAGAAGTTGGTGCGCTGATTGGTCTTTGCATCAATACGTGACTTGAGGATATTTGCCTTTCTTACTTCAAGGGCTGCAGGATCGGGCTGTGCATCCGACAGAAGGCTTTCCATAAGCTTCATTGCGGCATTCATGTTTTCAGCAAGACCGGACAATAATATATATGATTTCTCGTTAGATACCTGAATACCGTAACTGCATGCAAGTTTGTAGAATTCTTCCTGAATTTGAGCGGAAGTCATGGTGCTTGTACCAAGGTAATCGAGATAAGAAGCCGCTGTTGAAAGAGTTTTATCTTCATTTCTACCAAAATCATAAACATAAGTGAGTTCAAACAAATCATTAGTAGTATTCTTCTTGTAAAGAACAGGAATATTGCTCTTTGCCGTCAATTTACTCATATCTTTGTCGAAATCGACGAATATCGGTTCAATCGGATTGACAACAGCTGCCTGAATCTCGCGCAGGAATGCACTTGAAGTATCTCTATTGGTGTAGATAGGGGTAATCTGAGGTTTTGCAATCTTCAGTTCGCTGCCGTCCTTACCTTGAAGTTTCTTGATGTATGCATAGTTGTTATCACCAAGCATTTCATTGGCATAAGCTACAATATCGTCTTTCGTAATCTTTGAAAGATCATCAATCAGAGAAACCATCTTCGTCCAGTCAATATCGTCAATAAATGAGGTTACGAAGAAGTCGGCTCTTGAATCATTGCTTTCCAATTGCTGTATCAGCCCCAATTTGTAGTTGTTGATGGTTGCTGTCAGCAAATCTTCAGAGAAATCACCTGCCTTAAGTTTGGCTATCTGCTCCATTACGATATTTTTGACATCGTCGAGAGACTGTCCCTGTTTAGGACGGCCCTGAACTAAGAATACAGAATAATCCGCAAATTGGTAAACACCTGAATAACAGCCCAATGTCTTCTGTAATTGATTTACATTAAGGTCAATCAGACCGGCATAGCCATTATTCATTATATTGGCCATCATTGTCAGCACATTGGCTTTTGCATCATTTGCACCCGGGAATCTCCACGCAAGAGTCATCTGAGGAGCTTCAAGACCGTAAACTTCTTTTACAATAGGTTCGGTAATAGGCTCTTCAGGCTTAAATTCCATCTTTTTAAGATTATTGTTGGGAGCAATCTTTCCGAAATACTTGTCAATGGTCTTAATCATATAGTCAGGGTCGAAATCACCAGAAAGACAAATAGCCATGTTATTTGGAACATACCATTCGTTATAGTAGTTCTTGATATTGGTAATTGAAGGATTCTTAAGGTGTTCCTGAGTTCCGAGCACTGTCTGTGTTCCGTAAGGGTGATTCTTGAAAAGAGAAGAGAGCATCTGTTCAAGAACCTTTCTGCCATCCTGAGTCAGAGACATGTTCTTCTCTTCATAAACAGTCTCAAGCTCCGTATGGAAACCGCGGATAACATTGTGTGCAAATCTGTCTGCCTGAATCTTAGCCCAATTTTCAATCTGGTTGGAAGGTATATCTTCAACATAGACTGTCTGGTCATAACTTGTGTAGGCATTTGTACCGTCAGCTCCGATGGCAGCCATCAATTTGTCGTATTCGTTCGGAATGGCAAGTTTGGATGCTTCATAAGAGAGAGAGTCTATTACTTTATAAATCGCCGTTCTCTCCGCATCATCGGTAGTTTTGCGATAAATCTCAAACTGACGTTCGATTTCATCGAGAAGAGGTTTCTCGAGTTCATAATTCTGAGTTCCGAATTGTTCGGTCCCCTTGAACATCAAATGTTCGAAATAGTGGGCAAGACCCGTAGTTTCAGAAGGGTCGTTTTTACCTCCCACCTTAACTGCGATATAAGTCTGAATCCTTGGTTCATCCTTATTGACAGACATATAGACTTTAAGTCCATTGTCGAGAGTGTAAATCCTTGCATTCAAAGGATCATTTTCAAATGTTTCGTACTTGTACTGGTTGCATGATACAAGGCAGACAAGAGCAGAAACAAGAACGATAGTTTTCAGTATTCTACTCATAATAATGTTTGGTTATATAAATATTTGGTTCGATTTATGCAATTATTAAGACAAAAGTAATGAACTAAAATTATATCTTTGCCAAAAATATTTGAAAATGAGAAAATTTGTAACCATATCTTTTTTAATTTTTATTTATATTGCTAATTTTCAGCTATTTGCGCAATCCGGACAAGAAGTGATACAGTTTGACAAGACCGTTCACAACTTTGGGGATATTCTCTTGAGTGACGGAGCCGTCACCTGCACTTTCAATTTTACGAATATAAGCAGCAAACCTATAGTAATCCATAATGTCATCTCATCTTGCGGATGCACCACTCCCGAATGGACCAAATCTCCCGTGCAGCCTAAAGGAGCGGGAATCATCAAAGTGGTGTTTTCCAACGATCAGGGCCCCTATCCGTTCGACAAATCCCTTACTGTATATGTTTCGGGGCTTGACAGGCCGGTTGTTCTGAAAATCAAGGGAATCGTACATGAATCCAAAAAGGATGTCTCTGAGATGTTTTCTGTCAGGATAGGTCAACTCGGCATACGGAAAAAGAATCTTACCATCGGTTATATAAATCAGGGGGAAGTCAAATCGGACAATATTGATATTGCCAATCTGACCACATCCGACATGAGAGTCGAAAGTTATGAAACTTCCCAAGGGGTGCTTATCAATATCACTCCCAATCCCATCCCTGCCAAATCTGTTGCAAGACTCACATACATCGTCAATTCGGCCGATATGGGAAGCCGAAAGTGGGGTAAACAGTCTTTCAGTACAAAACTCTCGATCAACGGCAAAAAGTACTCCGACATAATTTCAATAGACGGTGTCATCAAGGACAACTTCAAAGATTTGACAAAAGCTCAAATCAACAATGCCCCGATACCCGCCATAGATAGAAGTTATTTCGAGTTCGGTGAGGTAAAAGAGGGAAAAGTAGTGGAAGCCACATTCGTCATCAAAAACAAGGGAAAGAGCGAACTCATCATCCATAAGGTGGAAAACGAGCTCAAAGGGGTGACTTACACTACAAAAGTGCCTTTAACAATAAAAGCGGGGGCTAAGGGAGAATTAAAGCTCAAATTCAATACATCGGGATGCAATGGGGAAGTAATCAATATTCTTACACTTGTCACCAACTCTCCGGCCAAACCGATGATGAATCTATTTTTAACAGGTAATGTAATAAACTAATAATGGCAAAGAAACAACAAGGTGATTTTTTCGAAGATTACAAAAACGAAGATACGGCACTTATCATCAATGACGGAGTGGAACAACCTCCCATCATTAATCCGTACATAAAAAATGTATTCAAGAAAAAAGCCTCCATTCCGTCTGTAGAATGGTATATGGATGGCATAAGGGCCGAAGATACGACCGTACTCAGTCAGGCAATCACTCTCGTGGAGAGTTCATTACCCGAACACAGGGCTGTAGCTCAGCAGATCATACAGAGATGTCAGGAGATTTCCCGCTCCAAAAAATCAATGAGAATAGGTATTACAGGCGTTCCCGGAGCAGGTAAAAGCACATTTATTGAAGCTTTCGGCTCATTCATCACATCTCAGGGGCATAAACTTGCAGTTCTGGCTATTGACCCGAGTTCCGAAAAGAGCAAGGGAAGCATCCTCGGAGATAAGACAAGAATGGAAACACTTTGCAACGACCCGAATGCATTCATCCGCCCAAGTCCGAGCGCAGGCTCCCTCGGCGGAGTTGCACGTAAGACGAGAGAAACCATAATACTTTGTGAAGCAGCCGGATATGATGTGGTCTTCATAGAAACGGTAGGCGTGGGACAGTCCGAAACAGCAGTTCATTCGATGAGCGACTTCTTCCTTCTGCTTATGCTTTCCGGAGCCGGAGACGATTTGCAGGGGATAAAAAGGGGTATTATGGAGATGTCGGACCTTATTGCAATAACAAAAGCGGACGGCAATAATGTTGATAAAGCCTCGATGGCAAGAGCATTGTATTCCAATGCATTGCACCTCTTCCCTCCCACAGAGTCGGGATGGATTCCGACAGCAGTCACTTCCTCTGCCGTCACAAAAGAGGGACTTCCCGAAATACTCTCTAAAATCGAAGATTACTTCAAATTGGTGATAAACAACGGCTTTTACGATAGAAAGCGCCGAGAACAATCTCAATTCTGGATGTACGAAAGCATCAATGAATCGTTAAAAAATATGTTCTATGAAAATCAGAGCATAGAAAAGCTACTGCCGGAATATGAAGAGGCCGTACTTGAAGGGAAACTCGAATCTTTCTCCGCAGCGGCAGAACTGATTGAAAAATATAAACAAACCAGATAAATGGGAAATAAAGCCCTTAACCTTACACTATGAATTTGGAACTCGTATTTGACGTATTTAAAAATAGTATATTAATCACCGGACTGGTGATTATCATGATGTTGATGATTGAGTACATTAATATTCAATCTCAGGGAAAATGGTTTAAGAGCCTGCGGAGTTCGCGTACCAGACAGGTGTTTCTCGGAGCCATTCTCGGCATGATACCCGGATGTATCGGAGGCTTTGCCGCAGTATCTCTCTACACTCACCGCCTTATAAGTTTCGGTGCGCTAATCGCCATGATGATAGCTTCTTCGGGAGATGAATCGTTTGTAATGCTCGCAATGATACCCAGGGATGCATTCATCCTCTTCGGGATATTGTTTGTACTCGCAATCGTATCAGGTCTGGTAATCAATTTCTTTTCAAAGGATAAGAATCAAAACAATTGTGACGAAGACTTTGAAGTTCATCTTGCAGATCATCATAATCACCACTCGGAAGATGGGACCTGTGATAAGTCGGGAGAGTGCCCTCATGCAAACTTCAAAAACCTTCTGCATCCAAGCTGGCAGCGAATAGTCCTGCTGCTTGGCGTTACTGCATTTATTGTTGCTCTTGCATTCGGAATGCTGGAGCATGACCACGCAGAGCACGCTTCAGAGCATGCCGCAGAGAGCCATCTTCACGGATTCAATATTCTTGACGAGTACTGGCTGAATCTGGTATTTGCCGTACTGAGCCTGTTTGTGCTCTATTTTATAACCACCGCCAAAGAACACTTTATAAAAGACCATTTGTGGAACCACGTGATACGTAAACACTTTCTGTCCATATTCTGCTGGACATTCGGAGCGCTGCTTGTAATTCAGGTAGGTCTGCAATATCTTGACATTGAGGCATGGACCAAGGCAAATATTCCATTTATGATAATGTTGGCCGTTCTAATCGGGATTATTCCCGAATCGGGGCCTCACATGATCTTCATTACACTATTTGCCGGAGGGTATGTACCCTTTTCGGTACTGCTTGCAAGTTCCATCTCCCAAGACGGACACTCCGCCCTCCCATTGCTTGCCGAAGACAAAAAGGGATTTCTTAAAGCCAAGCTGCTTAACGTGGCAATCGGCCTTGCAGTTGGTTTCGGATGTTATTTTTTAGGATTTTAAATAGCTGAGAGCCATTTATAAACGTATCTGATTACAGTTTTGCAATCGGAGTTTCCTGACCTTTCACTTTGTCACCGCGTTTGACGAGTATTTCCGTCCCCAATGGAAGAAATACGTCGAGCCGTGAGCCGAACTTGATAAATCCTGCCTGATCTGTCTGACCGAATCTGACTCCCTCTTCGGCATAGCAGACAACCCTTCGTGCCACAATACCGGCAATCTGTCTGAAAAGAATCTCCTGCCCGTTGTCGTTTTTTACAACAATGGTTGTACGTTCATTCTTTTCGGAAGACTTGTGATGCCACGCAAAAATATATTTTCCGGGATGGTACTTGTAATACGACACAATACCCCCGACAGGAAACCATGTAACATGGACATTAAAGAAAGTCAGAAAAATAGACACTCTGATACACTTGCCGTGAAAATACTCATTTTCAACAACTTCTTTCACTTTTACAACTTTTCCGTCCCCCGGAGAAATCACAAGTGATTCATCTATTCTGCAATTTCTTGTCGGAACCCTGAAAAATGTGAGCATAAAAAGGGCAAGAAACAGACATATCGCAGAGACAATCCATTTTGCCAACATTGAATCACTGATAATTATAACCGCTGCCGCAATAACGGCACAAATAACGGCATTAACGATTATGATTGTATAACCTTCTTTATGTATTTTCATTATCTATTAAATAAGTCCTATTAACTTTAAAAAAATAGCAACCGCCGGCACGGCAAACAATGCACCGTCAAACCTGTCGAGAAGTCCCCCATGCCCCGGCATAATCTTTCCGGCATCTTTCACTCCATAATGTCTCTTAATCAATGACTCGAACAAATCCCCATACACCCCGAACACGGAAACAATAATCGCAATGGCGACACAGTATTGGATATAAAAATCGAGAAATCCGACATCCCACAATATTAACGACACAGCTATGGAGACAAAAGTACCTCCCCAAAATCCAACCCATGATTTCTTGGGAGAAATAGAAGGGAAAAGTTTGCGGCTGTCCTGATTCTGTCCGAACGACATACCGAAAATATAAGCCCCCACATCATTTAACCATATCATGAGAAATACCGAAAGGAGAAGAGTCGAATTGAAAATTCCCTCATCTTTAAAAGCAAGGAAGACGGTAGCTGCCATTGGCAGAGCTATGTATATGTAGGGAAAGAAAAGATGAATACTTTTGTTCTGTTCTTGTGGAGACATAGTCTTGCTTTCATATAAAAGAGCTATGCAGGTGGCTATAACAGGGAAAAATGCCAATAAAATATATCTTTCGCTGATAAGTGACACCCCCATGGAAAAGAATATTAACAAAAACACGGAGACACAACCGATTATCGAAAAAATCTTCTCCAACAGGTAAGACCTGCCTATAGTGATGTTGAAATACTCGATAGTCATTATCAATATTGCTACGGCAAATATTACAATATATGTCCACGGCAGCCACATAGCGGCAATCATCGCCACTAAAAATACAAGTCCGCTAATACTTCTCGTTTTTAAAGATCCCATTTCAAATTTTAATCTTCAGTATTCTCATCCTGTTTTGTAACATTGTCAGAATCAGACATATTCTCCCCTTTTGGAGATTCTTCTATCTTAGGAGTATCACTCTTTAAAATATCATTCGGATTGACCCCGCCCTTTCTCGGTCCGAAGATTCTTTCCAAATCTTCAAAGAAAATAACTTCCTTCTCTAAAAGCAGCTGAGCCAACTCTTTAAAGCCCTCCATATTCGCTTTCAACACATCTGTGGCTACTTTATGGGCTTTATCGATTATCTTTTTGACCTCTTCATCAATCAGTTCGGCTGTCTTCTCACTAAACGGCTTTGTAAGAGTCATTTCCGATCTGCCGGTAGAGTCATAGAATGAGACATTCCCCACTTTTTCGCTCATACCGAAATATGATACCATCGCATACGCTTGTTTTGTCAATTTTTCAAGATCGCTCAATGCACCTGTGGAGATCTTTCCATTTATAAGCTCTTCCGCAACACGTCCTCCGATAGTGGATGCCATTTCATCCATCATCTGATCTGTTGTAGTCAGCTGTCTCTCTTCGGGAAGATACCACGCTGCCCCCAGAGCCTGCCCGCGAGGAATGATTGTCACTTTCAACAGCGGATTGGCATTCGGAAGCACCCAGCTTACGGTAGCGTGACCTGCCTCATGGTGAGCAATAGTTTTCTTCTCCTGAGGAGAAATAATCTTGCTTTTGCGTTCAAGTCCACCCACTATTCTGTCAATTGCATCAAGAAAATCCTGTTTTTCGATAGCCGGCTTATTGCCTCTTGCAGCAATCAGGGCCGCTTCGTTACACACATTCGCAATATCCGCACC
This sequence comes from Bacteroidales bacterium, assembly GCA_028686425.1. Taxonomy (GTDB): domain Bacteria; phylum Bacteroidota; class Bacteroidia; order Bacteroidales; family UBA932; genus Cacconaster. The sequence goes on from JAQUBZ010000011.1 coordinate 34,904, forward strand.
TGAAAATCCTGGAGTCTGCTTTGCAAGGAAGTCTATATCGAATCCGTCAACGAGTTTGAGATTTCTCAAGTGTACTTTAAATATTTCAAGTCTCTCCTTCAATTCGGGAAGATCCACATGTATCTGACGGTCGAAACGTCCGGCTCGCATTAAAGCCTTATCGAGAATATCGGCCCTATTGGTAGCGGCAAGAATAATGACACCCGAATTGGAACCGAAACCATCCATTTCCGTAAGAAGTTGGTTCAGAGTATTTTCCCTTTCGTCATTGGAAGAGAAGCCTCCATTTTTGCTCCTTGCTCGTCCCACTGCATCTATTTCGTCTATAAATACGATACACGGTGCTTTTTCCTTGGCCTGACGGAACAAATCCCTCACTCTTGAAGCTCCGACACCTACAAACATCTCAACGAAGTCCGAGCCTGAAATGGAGAAGAACGGAACCTCAGCTTCACCTGCCACAGCTTTGGCCAACAAAGTCTTACCTGTTCCCGGAGGACCTACAAGCAAAGCCCCTTTCGGGATTTTACCTCCAAGTGCGGTATATTTTTTAGGATTCTTGAGAAAATCCACAATCTCCATCACCTCCACTTTAGCCTCTTCAAGTCCAGCAACATCCTTGAACGTGACTTTTACATTATTCTCCTTATCAAACAACTTGGCCTGAGACTTCCCTACATTGAAAATTCCTCCGCCTCCGCCGGCTCCTCCACCTCCCATATTTCTCATGGGACGCAGAAATACAAACCACATCAATACGAGAAGCAATGGAAACATAAGCCATTCCAAAGCTCGTCCCCAATAATTGAATCTCTCCTCCGTCACAATCTTGAACTTCTTATCCTGAGGCATTGCATCTCTCGCCTGAGACAACTCCGATTCAGCATCAAAACTGTCCGAAACCAAAAAATAGAAATGAGGCCCCGACTTGGGTTCTTTGCCTCCATAAAGATTTTTATATTTTGGAAGGCTTTCGTTATAGAGATACACTTCACCCTTTTTCTCATTACGGATAAATACTATCTTTTCAACATCACCTGAAGGAAGAATCTGCTCCTTTAAGTCCACCCACTCCTTTTTGACAGGTTCGGTTGAACCGCTGATACTCCACATATATATAATACCACCAATCAGCAGGACGTACAGCCAATAGATGCCGAACGAACCTTTTTTCTTTTTATTCGGTAAATTATTACCCAACGGTGGAAACTTATTGTCTTTGTTAGTTTTGTTGTTTTCCATATTTAATCTTCATACGTGGTTTTTACTGCATCCGCCCACAAATCCTCCAATCTGTAAAACAGTCTCTGATCTGTCTTGAAAATATGAACGACTATGTTTACATAATCGAGGATAATCCAAAAAGCATTCTCTCTTCCCTGCTTCCTCAACACGCTTCTTCCGCATTTCTCCTCCATCATCTGTTCGACATAATCGGAAATGGCGACAACCTGTGTGGTGGAATCGGCATTACATATTACAAAATGGTCGGAAATAGACGTCCCTATGTTTCGTAAATCGAGAGAAATCACCTCCTTGGCTTTCTTTTCAAGCATCGCATCCGCAATCACCGAGACTTCATTCTGATCGATTGCAACGTCATTTTTTATAGTTTCTGTCTTTTTTTTCATTTAAAATATCTATCTTGGTTCTGCAAATATACTGCAAATTTTCAGCCAATCATTAATTTAAAATATAAACTGCAAATATATGAACTTTCAAACAAAAATCAAATGGTTCGATATAACGGATTCAACTAATACTCAACTAAATAATGATAAAGGGGGACTGACTGACAAAAATGTTTACGCAGCATTGTTCCAAACTGCAGGGAGAGGACAGAGAGGCAACAGATGGGAAAGCGGTAAGGCCATGAATCTGACTTTCTCCATACTTTTTAAACCTACAAATATAGCTGCAAATCAACAATTTATCATATCGGAAATTGTCACTCTCGGCATTGTTGACTATATGCGAAGTCATGGTCTTGCCGCAACCATCAAGTGGCCAAACGATATTTACATTAATGACCTCAAAATATGCGGAATACTTATTGAAAACACCGTTATGGGTGACAAATTGACAGACAGCATCGCAGGAATAGGAGTTAATCTCAATCAGACGGAGTTCTGTTCGGATGCACCTAATCCTACATCCTTGTCGATTATGACCGGACGGCAATACGATGTCAGGGTTGAGCTTGACTGCATCCTTTCATATATATTTCAATATTACGACATGACTGATTACTCCTCTCTTGAAGAGAAATATCTTGACATTATGTACAGAAGGGGGGAATTTCACAAATATACAGACTGTACAACAGGGATGGAATTTACTGCCAAAATAATCGGAATAGACAAAACCGCCTGTCTCGTTACCGAGCATACAGACGGTTCAATTCATTCTTATGCTTTTAAAGAGATAAAATATATTCTTTAGAATCCACACTCTTTTTTCATATCGACTATGGCAGCGGCGGGATTTTCGGCTGAAAATACAGAACTTCCTGCAACAAATGCTGTTGCTCCGGCATCATAAAGCCTTTTGATATTATTGGCGCTGACTCCGCCGTCAACCTCTATGAAACAGTCCGCCCCACGTGATTTAATCAACTCGGCAAGCTGTTTTACCTTATTGACGGAATTGTCGATAAACGACTGCCCGCCAAATCCGGGATTGACCGACATCAGCAGCACAAAGTCGCAATCGCAAATTATATTTTCAAGCAATACGACAGAAGTGTGAGGATTGATGGCAACACCGGCTTTCATTCCGTTGCCGTGAATATTCTGGACAGTTCTGTGCAAATGGGTGCAAGCCTCATAGTGGACACTCAGATATTCCACCCCCATTTCGGCAAAACGCGAAACATATCTGTCCGGATCGACTATCATAAGATGGGCATCGAGCGGCTTTCGGGCATGTTTGGCAATAGATTTGATTACAGGAAACCCATAAGAAATATTTGGAACGAATACGCCGTCCATTATATCGAGATGAAACCAATCGGCCCGACTGTCGTTTATCATCTCTATATCTCGTTCAAGATTACCGAAATCGGCCGAAAGAAGCGATGGTGAAATGATACAGCTCATTATTTGATATTTTTTAGTACGTCAATCAACAATTTCCAGAATTTATCGAGAGAAGCAAGGTCGAGCCTTTCGCCCGGTGCATGAACTCCCCTCAATGTAGGGCCGAACGATATCATGTCGAGGTCGGGATATTTCTCAAGGAACAGACCGCATTCGAGACCTGCATGGATAGCTCTTACCACAGGCTTGTTGCCAAATAGTCTGATATACGATGCAACACATATATCTTTAATTGGCGAGTTCATATTCGGTTTCCATCCCGGATACTCCGATTCATGGGTCACTTCGGCTCCGGCATTTACAAAATCGGCCTCAAAGCGCTGAGCTGCAAAATGTCTGGCAGAATTGATCGAACTCCGCTGACTTGAGCCTATCCTTACCGTATTTTTCTTCCCCATTTTGACTGAAGCAAGATTTGAAGAGGTCTCAACCAGCCCCTTGATATCGGCGCTCATCGATAACACTCCGTGAGGTGCCGAATTAAGGGAGGCTATCAACTTCTTGGCAGTGCCCGCATCCATTGCAGGTTTGTTCCATTTGACAGGCTCTGCATATACTTTTATGTCGGGATCTGTAACTTCGTATTCCATCTTGATTTCGTCGGCAAATCTATTGAAGAGAGATACTATCTTATCTTCATTTTTAGCCGAAAATGCTATGACAGCATAAGCTTCACGTGCAATTGCATTGCGTTTATTACCACCTTCAATCTCACACAGGTCTATCTTATATTCGAGAGCTTCATATAGAAATCTCGCAAGCAGTTGAACAGCGTTGGCTCTCCCTTTGTCTATATCGTCCCCGCTGTGTCCGCCGACAGCCCCGCCGATTCCGAATTTGGAAACCACCCTGCCTGCGGCAAGTTGTTTGGGTCTGTATGTGAAAACTGCTGTCGTATCGATTCCTCCCGCACACCCAACAAACAATTCACCTTCATCTTCAGAATCGAGGTTCAGCAATATTTTTCCTGAAAGGAAGTCCGGTTTGATGGCTTTCGCTCCATCAAGTCCCGTCTCCTCCGAAACGGTGAATAATGCCTCTATCTTACCGTGTTCCAATGAATTATCATCAAGTATGGCAAGTTGGGAAGCTATGCCTATTCCGCAATCGGCTCCGAGCGTGGTATCTTTGGCAATCATCCACCCATCCTCAATTACATATTTGATGGGATCTTTTGCAAAATCGTGCTCAATCGTGCCGTTTTTCTCGCAAACCATATCCGAATGACTTTGCAATATCACGACAGGTCTGTTTTCACACCCTTTTGAAGCAGGTTTGACGATAAGCACATTACCTATTTTGTCTGTTTTACATTCCAATTTTCGATCAGAGGCAAACTGCTGCAAATAAGCAATAATCTGCTCTTCATGGCCCGATTCGCGCGGGATACGAACAATCTCGCGGAAAAAAGATAATACCTTTTCAGTGTCCATAATATATATGTATTTGATTTATATTAATTTACAGATACAAGTTGCTTCTCTATATCTGAAACAAACTGTCTGAAACTTCTATCGGTGTCAATCAAATCGCAAACCGTATTGCAAGCGTGAAGCACGGTGGCGTGGTCTTTTCCTCCAAGTTGCGAACCTATTGAGGAAAGGGACGTCTTAGTAAGATTGCGGCTCAAGTACATTGCTATCTGACGTGCCTGCACAATCTCCCTCTTGCGCGTTTTGGAAAGAAACTGCTCGCTTGTTATGCTGAAATAGTTGCAGACGGTATTCTGAATCCTGTTGATGGAGATTTCAACAGGATGGTCTGTAACAATTTTTTCGACTAAATCCTGAGCCAGACTGAGAGTGATGTTCTTCTTTGTAAATGTAGCATTGGCTATCAGTGAGAATAATGTCCCTTCCAGCTCGCGGATATTGGATTTGACTCTGTGAGCCAGCAATGACAATACATCTTCTGGTATTTCCACCCCTTCTCTCTCGCTCTTTGCTTTCAATATGGCAAGTCTTGTCTCATAAGACGGAGGAAGCAGCTCTGCTGACAGTCCCCATTTGAAACGGGACAAAAGCCGATGTTCCAACCCCTGTAACTCTACAGGCGGCTTGTCGGATGTAAGCACAAGCTGTTTGCCTGACTGATGAAGATAATTGAATATGTGGAAAAACGCACTCTGTGTCCCTTTCTTGTCGGCGAACTCCTGTACGTCATCTATAATCAGCACATCTATCAACTGATAAAAGCGGAGAAAATCGGCGATTTTGTTGCTGTCATTGTTATTCTTGGCAGAAAAGGCAGCTGCCATGTATTGGTTTTGGAACACATTGGCATTGACGTACAGTACTATCAGTTCCGGAAATTTCTCTTTTATCTCAATACCTATTGCCTGGGCAAGATGAGTCTTGCCAAGTCCCGGTCCGCCATATAAAAACAAAGGATTAAATGTATTCTTGCCGGGATTCTTTGCGATGCTGATACCTGCTGCACGTCCGAGTCTGTTGCACTCCCCCTCTATAAAATTGCTGAAAGAGTACTGAGGATTGAGCTGAGGATCGATATTCAACCTCTTCAACCCCGGAATAAGGTAAGGATTGCCCTCATAATTGTTGGCAACTTTCACCTGAGAGACTTCATTGTTGGAATATGTCGTCCTCTTCTGCTGTCTCTCCCTTACAAATGCACCCTCAACTATTTTGACATTATAGATGAGGTTGGCTTTCGGACCGATCACACGACGCAAGACACCGCTCAAGAGATCTATATAGTGTTCTTCAAGATATTCTCTGAAAAAATCAGACGGTACTTCGATAGTCAGCACGGAATCCTCAAGGCTTACCGGTTTGATCGGAGCAAACCAAGTCTCAAAACTTGAAGCAGGCACAATATCTTTTATGATTAAAAGACAATTTTTCCACGCTGATGTGTGATTCAGGTCGTTCATTAGTTTAATCGTTTTTCTGTTTTTGATTCTTTGCAAAATTGGGGAAAAAAAAGTAATAAAAAAAAATATTTTCTATTGTTTTTTTCAAAAAATATACAAGTCGCTTATTTTCAATATACTTTTTTTGCAATTTTATATATTATTGACTACCAACAACTTATATATACGATAAAACTTATGATGCTGATTCTACAAGTTTTACAATTTAGAATAATTATAATATATTACCGTTGCTGTCAACTTTAACGATAAATGCTCCGTTGAATTTCAATCTGTACTTGGAAAGTTCTCTCTGCGCCTCATCTTTAGAGGTATAATTTCCGACTAAATATTTGTACAACCCCTTTACATAAACACAACTGTATTCTTTGACATTTTTAAATTCGGGTGATCCGTCTTTAACTTTTTTAGCTGTTGCAAAAATTTGTATTTTGTATGCAATTTCGGTTTTCCGTTCTACCTTGGAATCCGGCTCTATCCCCTTTTGCACTGTATCGGTGGCAACTATACCTGATGACTCATATTGCTTCTTGAACATTACAAAGGCATCGAACAGCCGCATGGCTATTTCGTTGCGTTTTTTGGCATTTGTCAGAGATTTCCTGTCGGAAGAATTTGAAATAAATCCCACCTCCACAAGAACGGACGGCATGGTTGTCTTCCACAAGACAAGCAAAGGAGCCTGTTTGATTCCTCTATTCTTATATATAGGTCCTTTTGAGAGATTGTCCTGTATCAGAGAAGCAAAAAGGATACTATGCTCAAAATGAGCATTCTGCATCAAATTGAAGAAAATGAAGGATTCTGGATCGTCAGGGTCATACCCCTGATAAGTGGTTGTATAGTCTTCTTCAAGAAGAATCACGGAATTTTCTGTCTTGCACACTTCCATATTGGATTTGCTTTTGTCTGCACCCATAATAAACGTCTCTGTTCCATTCGGAGCAGTTGTCCCCTTTACAGAGTTGACATGCACGGATATGAACAAATCGGCATGATTTTTATTGGCAATCGTACTCCTTTCCGCCAAAGGTATGTATATATCTCTGGACCTTGTGTATATTACATTTATGTTCGGATATGCCGCATTAATCCTATCTCCGAGCTTGAGGGCAATGTCGAGAGTTATGTCTTTTTCTTTTGTTTTCTTGTCGGGCGACAAAGAACCGGGATCATAACCGCCGTGACCTGCATCTATGACTACCGTTTTAAGTGTAACCATATTGTCATTTTGAGCCTGCACCTCGCTAATCACAAGTACAGGGAACAAAAAAATCAACACAAAATAGAATCTATTTAATCCGAATGGCATGTTAGTTGTTTATTTTTTATTAATTTTGCCACTTTGCAAAGGTATAAAAAATTTGTGTTTCCGAAAGACCCCGGTAATGTCATTTAACAGATTTCTCAAAATTCTCACAATATCAGCACTTGTTATAGCAGGAGGCGGAGTTTCCAATGCACAAATCCTGAAAGATTCCGTTCTGCAGGTCAGGGATACGACAGCGTCGGCACAAGTTGACTCTTCTGCGGTTTTCAATAGGGATAGCACTCTGTTCTCTTTGCGGGACACATCTTCCGTACAGATGCAAAATATCAAAAGCACCCTTGAAAGACCGGCATTCTCGACAGCAAGAGACTCTGTTATTGAAGACTTTTCAAACGGCAGGAAGATTATTTATTATTTTGGAGATGTTACGGTGACATACGGCGATCTGGCTTTAAAGGCCGATTATATGGCTTACGACCTCGATCTGAATGTAGTATTCGCCAAAGGCACGCTCGACACCATAACAAATACAGTTACGGGCAAGCCGGAAATGACCGACAACGGCAAGTCTTACACGATGGACGAAGTATATTACAATTTTTCATCCAAAAAGGCCAAAATCAAGAATATGATTACCCAACAGGATGACGGCAGGCTTATAGGTGAAAAACTGAAAATGATGCCTGACCAGTCCATCAACATATCGGGAGGAAAATATACAGTCTGCGACGCCGATCACCCTCATTACTATCTGAGAATGACAGCTGCGAAAGTCATAACGGAACCTTCACAGAAGACAGTGTTCGGTCCCGCCTATCCCGTCATCGAGGATGTCCCGCTGCCTATTGCTCTTCCTTTCGGATTTGTCCCCGAAATGCCGGACAGAGCGAGTGGAATCCTCATCCCTACATACGGTGAGGAGAATGCGAGAGGTCTCTATCTGAAAGATTTCGGCTACTCATTCGTAATAGGAGACTATCTTGACCTTGCACTGACGGGAGACATATACTCCTACGGTTCATGGGCTGCCCGCGTAACCTCCCGATACAAAAAAAGATATGCCTTTGACGGCTCACTTTCTCTCTCCTATTCCAATGACGTCACAGGAGAGCCCGGAAGCAAGGATTATTTCAAATCCAAAAATTTCGGAGTAGCTTGGAACCATGCACAGGATTCCAAGGCAAGACCGGGGACATCGTTCAGGGCATCAGTCAATTTTTCAAGCCCTTCCAACAACAGATACAATTCGACAGGAATCAATGAAAGTCTGCAGAACCAGATTTCATCATCAATATCATACTCCAAGACATGGAGTGGTATGAGCTTATCTGTCAATGCTTTGCATAGTCAGAACTCAAGAGACAGCTCGTATGCGATCACCCTGCCTAACATTACGTTTTCAGTAAACAGGTTCTTCCCTTTCAAGAGAAAAGAGAGGGTTGGAAAAGAGAAGCTGTACGAGAAAATTTCTTTCAGTTACAACACCACACTGCTGAACAAAATCAATTTCAAGGCGAGTGAAGTCGATGATCCTCAATTTTTCAACAAACTGCAAAATGGCATGAATCACAATTTTGCAATCGGACTTCCGGCATTTTCGCTACTCAAGTATTTGCAGTTCACCCCTTCAGTATCGTATGGAATGAATTGGTTTTTCAGAGAGCAGCTGAAGCGATATAATGAAGAGACACAGCAGGTCGAATCCTATTTTACCGATCAGTTCAGCACATTTGGAGTAACACAGTCTTTCTCGACAGGACTCTCCATGAGCACAAGATTGTACGGCATGTTCAATTTTGGCAAAAAAAGTAAGGTGGAAGCCATCCGGCACATGATTACGCCATCTTTCGGATTCAGTTTCATGCCGGAAATGGGAACTCCCGCAAATGGTTACACCACTCTTACATACACCAATTCAAAGGGTGAAGAGGTAACTCAGGAGTACAACAAATACAGTGGCATGGTCAATTCCCCTCCCGGAAAAGGACGGACTGCCGCCCTCTCTTTTTCGTTCGGAAACAACATTGAAGCCAAAATCAGAAACGAGCAGGATACCACGGGAAAAGGCTCTGAAAAGATAAAGCTCATAGATCAGTTGAATATCAATGGCTCTTACAATTTCCTTGCAGATTCGATGAAGCTCTCAAATATATCCGTGTCCGGAAGTACCACAATATTCGGAAAACTCGGGCTTAGCGGCAATATCGCACTTGACCCTTATGCAGTCAACGAAAGAGGCGTAAGAATCAACAAACTGAATATACTGAATAAGGGAAGTATTGCAAGGCTTACAAATGCGAGTGCCTCTCTGTCTTACGCTCTTACAGGAAAAGGTGCTATAGCAGGGAATGATGGACATAAGGGTGGCGGAGGTGAGGATTATGCACGTATATACTACCATCCCGTCACGGGAGAGTATATTCCGGGAGGATGGCTGTACTATTTGAATCCATCCATACCGTGGTCCCTCAATTTCAGTTACAGCTACTCTTATTCCAAATCGTACCAATACGCCAACGAACAATTGCAGGTGAAGAACAACCATCTGCAGACACTCGGTATTTCCGGAAGTGTAAGGCTCACCAAGGCTCTGAATTTCAACTTCAATACGGGTTTCGACCTGACCAAGCTGAAAATGACCACAACTCAACTCAATGCCACTTATGACCTTCACTGTTTTGCAATCACAGTTTCGTGGGTTCCTAACGGACAGTGGGAAAGTTGGAGTTTCCGAATTGCCGCCAAGGCATCGGCACTCTCCGATTTGCTTCAGTTCAAGAAGGCATCAAGTTTCTGGGACAAATAACACTTATAATATATAGTAATCATGAATAAAAAAGTTATCGCATCTCCTCTGGCCCCAAAAGCAGTAGGGCCATACAGTCAGGCAATCGTAATCGGAAACACAATCTATGTATCGGGACAGATTCCTATTGACGCCAATACGGGAGCTTTCGTACCGGGAGGAATAAAGGAGCAGCTTCACCAGATATTCAAAAATCTGAAATACATTCTGAACGAAGCGGGTTACGACTTTGACAATGTGGTCAAAACCACTGTATATCTTACCGATATGAACGATTTTGCCACACTCAACGAAATATACGCATCCTATTTTAACGAGCCTTATCCTGCAAGAGTGGCCTATTCCGTTGTAGGGTTGCCAAAAGGTGCATTGGCGGAAATAGAAGTAATTGCAGTTAAATAGTATTTTTTTTGCGTATTTGTATTATTTCTTTACCTTTGTGTCAGAATTATCATTTAAGGGCAATATCAATTTGTCCCATTTCCAAAAATAATTAATGTACGATATCATCGAATTAAGCAAAAAAAGTCCGGAGGATTTATATGCTATAGCCAAAGAGCTGAATGTTAAGAAGCCCGAATCAATTTCTAAAGAGGATTTAATCTATGTTATTCTGGACGAGCAAGCCATCCAGAGCAAAGAATCTCCACGTCCGAAGAGGCCTCGCCAGAAAATCAAGAAAGTTGTCAAAAATGACGAACCGGTCGTTGTGGTTTCTCAAAACAAACCGCAGCCGTCCGCTCCGGCCCAAAAACAGTCCAAATCTTCCGAAGCCGCTCAGTCAAAGCCGGCTCCAAAGGGAGAAAACAATACTAATGTCCAACAGGACAAACCGATTGTTCAGGAACAGCCTCTTCCAAAGAAAAGAGGCCGACGCCCTAAGTCCCAGACCCAGCCGCAATCGCAACCACAGGCGGCGCCAATACCAGCACAGCAGGAGCAGACTGCACCTCAAGGGCAACAACCTCGACAAGAGCAATCCGCAATACAGGATAAAGTGCCTCAACAAGGAGACAAACAAATACAGCATGAAAGACGTGACCGCATTCAAAGAACTCATATTCGCAGAAATCAGGAGCAAACCCCACAAGATGCTCATCAGGATGGGGTAATTCAGGGACAATCAGACCAAAGACCTCAGGAACAGAAACAGCAGGAGCAAGGAACTCAGGAGCAGAAATCTCAGGAACAGAAGCCTCAAGATCAGAGACCTCAGGATCAGAGACCTCAAGATCAGAGACCTCAAGAACAGAAATCTCAAGAACAGAAATCTCAAGAACAGAGGCATCAGGAACAAAGACCTCCTAAGCCTAAATTTGAATTTGACGGGATAGTTGAAGCTGTAGGCGTTCTTGAAATAATGCCTGACGGTTACGGATTCCTCCGTTCTTCCGACTACAATTATCTGAACTCTCCGGATGACATATACGTATCTCAATCCCAAATCAAGTTGTTTGCCCTCAAGACAGGTGACACTATTTCGGGAGAGATCCGGCCTCCGAGGGAAGGTGACAAATATTTTCCTTTAGTCAAAGTGAACAAAATTAACGGACGTTCACCCGAATATATCAGAGACAGGGTTCCTTTTGATTTTCTGACCCCGCTCTTTCCTAACGAGAAATTCAATCTTACCGGAAACGGACACAACAGCAATATATCTATCAGAGTGGTCGATATGTTCACACCTATAGGAAAAGGGCAGAGAGGACTGATTGTGGCACAACCTAAGACAGGTAAGACAGTGTTGCTTAAAGATATTGCCAATGCAATAGCCGACAACCATCCTGAAGTATATATGATAGTATTGCTGATTGACGAACGTCCTGAAGAGGTCACCGACATGCAGCGCAGTGTCAAGGCAGAAGTTGTTGCATCGACATTTGACGAACCGGCCGAAAGACACGTTAAAGTGGCAAGTATGGTGTTGGAAAAAGCCAAAAGACTTGTCGAATGCGGCCATGATGTAGTAATACTTCTCGACTCCATCACACGTTTGGCAAGGGCTTTCAATACGGTACAGCCTGCTTCCGGCAAAGTGTTGTCCGGAGGAGTCGATGCTAATGCACTCCATAAGCCGAAAAGGTTCTTCGGAGCCGCCCGCAATATCGAAAATGGAGGTTCACTCACCATTTTGGCGACAGCCCTTACCGAAACAGGTTCCAAGATGGATGATGTTATCTTTGAGGAATTCAAGGGGACAGGTAATCTTGAACTCCAACTTGACAGGAAGTTGTCCAACAAGCGTATATTCCCGGCAGTCGACGTTACACTCAGCAGCACCAGACGTGACGACTTGCTATATAATCCGGAATATGTCAACCGTATCTGGATTCTTAGAAACCACCTTGCAGATATGACATCTGTCGAAGCTATGGAATTTATGAAATCGCGACTTGAAAGGACGTCATCCAATGAGGAGTTTCTAATCTCAATGAACGGAGATAAACTTAACTAAACTATAAATGGCACTTCTGATTACATATCTGCTATCAGCATTACTGATATCATTCTTATGTTCGGTTCTTGAAGCAGTATTGATGTCAACTCCTCTCTCTTTCGTCACCATGAAAGAGGAGGAGGGGCTGAAATCGGCCAGACTATTCAAAAAATACAAACAATCCATAGACAGGCCCATCGCAGCCATCTTGTCTCTAAACACTATAGCTCATACTGTAGGTGCTGCAGGGGTCGGAGCACAAGCTACAATCCTTTTCGGAGAGGCTTCTGTAGGTATTGTATCAGCCATCGTAACTTTCCTGATACTCGTTTTTTCCGAAATCATGCCCAAAACCATCGGCACATCTTATTGGAAATCACTCACTACATTCACTGCCAATACTATACGTGTATTGATTATCATTACTTTTCCGTTAGTAATACTGTTTGAGTGGATTACCAAGCTGATTGCTCCGAAAGATCAGGAAATAACCATCAGCCGTGAGGAAGTTTCGGCCATGGCAAATATCGGTGAGGAAGAGGGGGTATTTGAGAAGAGCGAGAACAAGATTATTCAAAATCTGATTAAGCTCGACAGTATCAAAGCTTACGATGCTATGACTCCGAGAGTGGTTTCGGCGATTGCTCCCGAATCCATGACTCTCAAGGACTTCTATAAAGACAATACTTATCTGCATCACTCGAGAATCCCTGTTTATGCCGAGACTCCGGAATATATCACCGGATATATACTGCGGGGGGTCGCCCTCGAATATCTTGCTGATGACAAGTTTAACGTAAAGCTCGGAGAGATTAAAAGGGATATTGCCTACTTCAATGAAGAGACCGCAATCAGCGATATTTGGGAAGCGCTGTTGAAGCACAAAGAGCAAATCGCACTGATTATTGATGAGTACGGATGTTTTCAGGGGATTCTTACCCTTGAAGATATTATCGAGACTCTGCTCGGGCTTGAAATTATCGATGAAAAGGACGAAGTGAGCGATATGCAGCAATATGCCCGCGAACGTTGGGAGCAACGTCAAAAGAAATATAAGAAAATCAATCTTCCGGAATAACTCTTCCTGTCACAGTACAGCTCTTTATTACAGGATAATCATTTCAGTCATAAGACAAATTCTGTATTACAGATATTTGGACATATCCTCTGCAAGGCGGTGCGCCTCTTCTGCGGCGACTTGGGCAAAGTCTTCACCGTGAGATGCGTAGATTATGCCTCGTGAGGAATTTACAAGCAGTCCGCAATGTGAGTTCAGTCCGTATTTGGCAACTTCGGCGATAGTACCTCCTTGTGCTCCGACACCGGGTACCAATAGAAAATGATCGGGACAATAGGTCCTTATTTCTCTTAGCTTTTCAGGTCTGGTGGCTCCAACCACAAACATTGTATTGTCGCAACTCCCCCACGTCATGGCTTTGCGTATGATTTTCTCGAACATGGGCATCAGGTATCCGTCAACCGAGAGGGAGGATGACTTTCCCGTCTCAAAATCTTCTGCAGATTTATTGGATGTAAGTGCAAGAATTACAGACCATTTACCTTCAATATCGAGAAATGGTCTTACCGAATCTTCCCCCATGTATGGAGCAAGTGTCACGGCATCGCAATTCATCCTTGTAAAAAATGCCTGAGCATATTTTTTGGCTGTATTGCCTATATCTCCCCTCTTTGCATCGGCAATTACCATTATTTCGGGATAATTTGTCTTGATGTAATCGACCGTCATCTCAAACTGCTTCCACCCTTTAACCCCTTCTGCTTCGTAAAATGCAATATTGGGCTTGAACGATACTGCATATTGAGCCGTTGCATCCACTATTGCCTTGTTAAAGTCGAAAAGAGGATACTCATTATCCCGCAGACAATCGGGAATCAGCTCCGAAGATGAGTCAAGCCCGACACACAAGAAACTCTGCTTTTTGCAGATTTGCTGAAATAATTCACTATAAGTCATCTTGTTAAAATTTATTATGCTTTAACAACAAGGCTTCTCCGAAAATGTGAAGAAGCCTTGATTATATCTTTATTAAAAATATTTGTAGAACAATGCTATCGATTCCATCCCCATGTAGAACTGTGACAACAGATAGCTCTCATTAGGTGAATGTATTGTGTCTCTTTCAAGTCCGAATCCCATCAGCAGAGGATCGGCATTGAGGATTTGCTGCATATCGGCTAAAATAGGGATGCTTCCGCCTCCCCTGCTCGGTACAGGCTCAACCCCATAGACCTCCCCTATCGCTTTAGAAGCCGCTTTGTATGCGTTGGAAGAGATTGGAATCAGGAATCCGTTACCACCGTGATGTTCAGTGACTTTTACCTTTACACCTTTAGGGGCGATAGATTTGATATGTGCTGCAAATAGTTTGGAAATCTTCTTGCAATCCTGATTTGGAACCAGGCGCATCGAAATCTTGGCATGAGCCACTGATGGGAGAACGGTCTTGGCTCCCTCTGCTATATATCCACCCCATATACCGTTCACATCGAGACACGGGCGAATACCCGTCCTCTCAAGTGTGGTATATCCCTTCTCTCCTGCTACTGCATTGATGTCGAGAAATTCTTTATACTCTTTAATGTCGAAAGGAGCTCTGCTCAACATGTCACGATCTTTCCTGCTCAAATTGACCACATCGTCATAAAATCCTTTGACTGTAATATGTCCGTCTTTGTCGATCAGCGAATCTATCATGGAGCAAAGTGCATTGATGGGATTGAGAACGGCTCCTCCGTAATGTCCCGAATGAAGATCTTTGTTAGGTCCTGTCACCTCTACTTCAAGATATGCAAGACCCCTCATTCCGCAATTGATTGAAGGCACTTTGTCCGAGATCATAGTGGTATCCGACACAAGCATAATATCGCATGAAAGAAGCTTTTTATGCTCTTTTGCCCATTTTGCAAGAGATGGCGAACCTATCTCTTCTTCACCTTCAAAAATAAATTTGATGTTGTGTCTGAGCTTATTCTCTTTTACAAGGTACTCGAATGCCTTGATATGCATGAATGTCTGCCCCTTGTCGTCATTTGCGCCGCGGGCATAAATGGCTCCGTCACGTATTTCAGGCTCAAAAGGTTGGGACTTCCAAAGGTCTATAGGGTCTATAGGCTGAACGTCATAGTGTCCGTAAATGAGGACTGTCGGCCTGGTATGGTCTATGATTTTTTCACCATATACGACAGGGTGTCCTTCGGTCTCAAACACCTGAGCTTTGTCGGCTCCGGCTTCCTTGAGAAATTGTGTCAGTTTGTCTGCACATTTGTGCATGTACTGCTTGTGGTCGGAAGATGAACTGATTGACGGTATCCTCAATAACTCAAACAGTTCATTCAAAAATCGTTCTTTGTTCTTTTCTATGTATTGCTTCATGCTATGTAAAAAGTTTTATTTTTCATATTCTTACAAAGATAGCCATTTTTTTATTAATTTTGCGCTTTTAGTAACTCTGATTAAACAAAATTATAATTAATATGAATGTAACACAGACAAAGGTTGATGAATTAAATCTGACCGTAAGTATCCAAATTGAAAAGGCCGACTATGCCGAAGCCAAGAAAAAGAGACTAAACGAATATCGCCGTAAAGCCGATATCAAAGGCTTCAGACCGGGTATGGCTCCGACAGCTCTGATAGAGAAAATTCATGGACCTCAGGCACTTGCAGAAGCAATCAATACAATTATTTCAGAACAGCTCAACAAATTTATCGAGGATAACAAACTCAATATCCTCGGAGAACCTCTTCCAAGCGAAACAGCCGACAAGAATGATTGGGAGAACGGCGAACAGTTCA
This sequence comes from Bacteroidales bacterium, assembly GCA_028686425.1. Lineage (GTDB taxonomy): Bacteria > Bacteroidota > Bacteroidia > Bacteroidales > UBA932 > Cacconaster. The sequence continues at coordinate 51,225 of JAQUBZ010000011.1, forward strand.
ATTTCGATTTTGACATTGCTCTCGCTCCAAAAGTAGAATTTGCACTTTCAACCGAAGACACTGTTCCTTATTATGATGTAACCATCACTGCAAAGGCTCAGAAGGATTATAAATCCAATCTGTTGAAACAGTTCGGAACTCTTGAAAAAGGCGACACCGTAAAGGAAGACGATTTTATGGTGGTTGACTTCGTTCAGGGCGAAACCAGAGTGGAAAACGCATACGTAGCTCTCAGAAGCATTGAAGACAAAGAGATTAAAGATTCATTTATAGGCAAGAAGGCAGGTGATGTGATGGAAATTGATGTCAACAAGACTTTCAAGAACGAAACTGACAGAGCATCAATGCTTAAAGTCAAGAAAGAAGAGCTTGCTCAGATGGATCCTCAATGGACCATGACTATCAATGAAGTCAAAACTTTTGTTGATGCACAGCCTGTTCAGGAAATATTCGACAAGATTTTCGGAAAGGGAGAAGTAAAATCTGTCGAAGAGTTTGACGCAAAAGTCAAAGAACGCCTTGCAGCAGAATATGCGCAGGAAAGCGACTACAGATTTATGATTGATGCCAAAGAATATCTTTTGAAAAAGACCAATCTTCAACTGCCTGACGCATTTATGAAGAGATGGATTTTAGAGGCTAACGAAGGTAAATTCACCAAAGAAGATATAGAAAAGGAATACGACTTGTTTGCAAAAGATTTCCGCTGGCAGATGATTCGCACATATATCATGAAAGAGCAGAAAATTACCGTCACTAAAGAAGATTTGCTCAAACAGGCAAAGACTCTTGCGGCTTACCAGTTTGCAATGTACGGCATGAACAATGTGCCTGACGATACCCTTACATCATTTGCAGAAAAGACCCTTTCAGACGAAAATCAGGGACGCAAGATTTACGAAAAAGTGGAAGACGACCTTGTAATCGAATATATCCGCAAATCCGTAACTCTCGAAAAGAAGAAGATTTCCGTTGAAAAGATGAGAGAATTAACAAACTAATACCACGCTTATGGCATCGGAATTTGAAAAATATGCAATCAGGCATTGCGGAATAAGCTCTCTGACTCTCAACAGGGTGGAATCAATCTATTCGAGTTACATCAACCCTATGATTATTGAGGAGAGACAGCTCAATGTCGCTCAGATGGACGTTTTCTCGAGATTGATGATGGATCGAATCATATTTCTCGGATGTCCTATTAATGACGATGTTGCAAATATCATTCAGGCCCAGCTTCTGTTTCTCGACTCCAACGGCTCCGACTCCGATATTATGATTTACATCAACTCTCCGGGAGGAGTGGTCTATTCGGGACTTGGGATTTATGACACAATGCAGACCATTCAGTCTGACGTAGCTACGATTTGTACAGGGATGGCCGCTTCAATGGCATCTATCATCCTTGCAGCCGGGACTCCCGGCAAGCGCTCGGCTCTTCCCCATTCACGCGTGATGATACATCAGCCTATGGGAGGTGCAGAGGGGCAGGCTTCCGACATTGAGATTACAGCACGTGAGATTGTCAAATTGAAGAACGAACTTTACGAAATTCTTGCCCAGCATACCGGCAAAAAGATGGAAGATATTATCAAAGATGCCGACAGAGACTTTTGGATGACTGCCCAGGAAGCTCTGCAATATGGGATGGTTGACGAAATAGTCGTTAAAAACAAGAAATAGCAAAATGGCGAAGAAAAAGAATGATAGCGACCATTGCATATTTTGCGGCCGCTCACAAGACGAAGTTGACTTGTTGATTTCGACTGAAAATGCTTCTATCTGCTCCGATTGCGCTTTTACTGCGTATGAATATGCAAAACAAGAACTTGGTGGATCCACAGGAGACCACATCAAGACCAACGGCAAGATAGTTGGCGAACCTATATTACTGAAACCCAAAGAAATAACCAATTTCTTAGACCAATATGTAATAGGTCAGGATGAGGCAAAAAAATATCTCGCAGTGGCTGTATATAATCACTACAAGCGAATCAATATGGATGGCCCCGACCTTATCGAGAAATCCAATATTTTGCTGGTAGGCCCTACAGGTACAGGTAAGACATTGTTAGCCAGAACTATAGCCAAGATGTTAAATGTTCCTTTTGCCATAGTTGATGCAACCGTCCTTACAGAGGCCGGATATGTGGGTGAAGATGTCGAAAGTATTTTGACGAGACTTCTTCAAGATGCCGATTATGATGTCAAAAAGGCCGAAAGAGGGATTGTGTTTATAGATGAAATTGACAAGATTGCACGCAAAAGCGACAATCCTTCCATTACAAGGGACGTTTCTGGAGAGGGTGTACAACAAGCTCTTCTGAAAATTCTTGAGGGAAGCATCGTTAACGTACCGCCGCAAGGGGGACGAAAGCATCCGGAACAGAGGATGATAGCGGTCAATACCGAAAACATATTGTTTATTTGCGGAGGAGCATTTGAGGGAATAGAAAGAAATATTGCAAACAGACTCAATACTCAGGTTGTCGGCTTCGGGGCACAAAAGCAGAGAGCCTCCATAGACAAAAACAATCTCATCCGGTATATAGCCCCTCAAGACCTGAGAGCTTACGGTCTGATTCCTGAGATTATCGGCCGCCTTCCGGTGCTGACACATCTCGACCCTCTTGACAGAGATTCACTGCTTTCAATTTTGACAAAGCCTAAAAATGCGTTGATCAAGCAATACGAAGAGCTGTTTTCTCTTGACGGAGTAAAATTGACGGTGAAGCCGGAGGTACTTGATTTTATCGTTGACACATCCATCGAATACAAACTCGGAGCAAGAGGTCTTCGTTCCATCTGTGAAGCAATCATGCTCGATGCCATGTACGAGGCCCCTACAAGCAGTAAAAAGACACTCAGCATCTCTCTCGATTATGCAAAGAAGAAAGTTGAGAAATTTGCAGGAAAGATGATGGGATAATCGTCCCGGTTGAAATTACAGACCGAAATACTTTTTGGTAAGTTTCAGCTTGAACGGAGTATAAGGCTGATATTTAAGCGATAGTTCATATAAAGCGTTCTTTGAAAGGACGCTTTTATAATGTGTAAACGTGTCGAAGGTCTTCCTGCCGTGATAAGATCCCATTCCGCTATGCCCTACCCCTCCGAAAGGCATGTTCTGCTCCGTCAGGTGCATAATGGTATCGTTTACGCAACCACCTCCGAACGAACAACTTGAGATGATTCTATCCCTATTGCGTCTGCCAAAATAATAGAGGGCAAGCGGCTTTTCCATCGAATGAAACTGCCTTGTCATATCATCTATATCGTCAAATGTCAGTATAGGGAGGACCGGACCGAAAATCTCCTCTTTCATAACAGGATCGTCAAATGAGACATCGTTAATGATAGTTGGTTCCATCAATCTGCCCGCAGCCCTGCCACCGCAAAGCACCATGGCGTTGTTGCAGAAGTCGAGCAGCCTGTCCACACTCTTTCGTGTCACTAACCACGGAAAATCCTCTTTGAGACGTCTGACGGCATCCGTTCCCTGTTCGTAATAGAAATAGTCTATATAGTAGAGTGCGCTCTCAAGCCATTTTTCCTTAATCGAGCGTTCAATAACGACATAATCAGGAGCCACACACGTCTGTCCTGCATTCAGAAACTTGCCCCAGACCACTCTTTTGGCCGACTTGTCTATATTTGCATCCCTGTCTATGATGCAGGGGGATTTCCCTCCAAGTTCAAGAGTGACCGGAACGATATTCCTGCCCTGCTTCTCCATCAGTGTGCGAGCCACACCGGTAGAACCCGTATAGAAAATATAATCATATTTCCCCTCAAACAACTGTTCCCTTTCGGACAAATTGTCCCATGTGGTATAAATATACTCTTGTGGAAAAGATGAAAGCATGCTCGAAATTACGGCGGAAATATTCGGCGTATTGGCAGACAGCTTGAGTATTACCGTGTTGCCGGCGGCAATGGCTCCTATCATGGGAAGTATGGAGAGTTGAAACGGATAATTCCACGGAGCCACGACAAGGACCACTCCGTAAGGTTCGGGCACGATATACCCCTTTGAGGGAAAGTTGATTACAGAGGTGCATTTTCGCTTGGGCCTCATCAATGATTTCAGATGGGAAATCAGGTAATCAAGTTCATGCACGGTCATACCGATTTCTGTGGAATATACATCAAATTCACATTTGTTGTAGTCTTTGCCGAAAGCCTCAACAATGTCGGACTGATACTCTGTAATAAGATTTTTGATACATTTCAACTGATTGATTCTGAATTTGTAATTCAGAGTGGCTCCAGTATTGAAATATTCCCTCTGTCTTTTGATAATCTCCTCCATACTCTGTCTGTTTTAATATTCTGATTATAACTGTAAATTATTAGAAGCTGTTTTACAAAAATAAATATTTATTTCGTAAGTTTGCAATATGAACTTACATGAATACATAGAAACTTCCATTCTTCCTCAATACAATAATTTCGACAAGGCTCACAGTGTAGAGCATATCAAGTCCGTTATCAAACAAAGCCTGTTGCTATCCGTCCATTACGATGTAAATATCGACATGGTCTATACTATTGCGGCATATCACGACCTCGGAATAAGTCACGGAAGGAAACTGCACCATCTCTATTCGGGGATAATATTGATGGAAGACAATAACCTCAAAGAGTTTTTCACCGAAAGCCAGCTATTCACCATGAAAGACGCCATCGAAGATCATCGGGCATCTTCTGAAAGGGAACCTCGCACTATCTACGGTATGATTATTGCCGAGGCAGACAGGCAGATAGACCCGCAGGTGTGTATTCTGAGGACATTACAATTCGGCCTTGAGAACTATCCGGATCTTGACAAAGAAGAGCAGTTCAAAAGAGTGAAAAGACACCTTAAAGACAAATATGGTGAAGGAGGATACCTTAAACTTTGGATTCCATACTCCAACAATACTTTAAAGTTAAGAGAATTACGCAAAATTATCAGCAATACGTCCACTCTGCAGAGAATATTTGACCAATCATGGGAAGAATCTCAAATTATAAAGTAGATTAGAATATGATTGTTCACACATGATTGTAATCTGCTACTATTCTGTAAAATATTTGTTTTCAAGAGAATAATTGTCTATCTTTGCCGCCATGAAAATTAGAGGGGCAAGACATGGACATATTATTGTCTTCCTTATAATTGTTCTGTTAACGTGCGCATCCGCTGATGTTTTTTGTATGTCTGCCGGAGAAAGCGACGAAAGAAACGGTTGTACGGCAGACACTCTCAACGGGAGTGGTTTTGTTATGCCATTTGCCGTCAAAACCAATCTCCTGTTCGATCTCGCCACTATTGTCAATGCCGAAATAGAAATCCCTTTCCGCAACAGATGGAGTCTCGACATTGAATACTGTTTTCCATGGTGGAGATTGAAAGAAAAAAATTATACGGTCCAGCTTATCTCGGCAGGAGTTGAGGGAAGATACTGGTTCGGCTCGAAGCAGTCGAGAGCCTTGAGAGATGTGCTGACAGGATGGTTTGCAGGGCTGTATGTAGGTGGAGGATATTACGATTTTCAGTTGGGAAAAGATAACGGCATTCAGGGTGAGTTCTATATAACATCCGGAATAAGTGCCGGTTATGCCCATTCCATAAGCAGAAGTCTGAGACTTGAATACTCTATCGGAGTGGGATATTTGCAAAGTGATTACAGACCATACACATACGTCAAGGGGACTCAATACGGAGACATAAAAGTACGTGAATATCCTTGGGAAGTATTGAGACAGAGTTGGATAGGTCCGACCAAAGCCAAAGTGTCCCTTATATGGATCATCGATTTCAAGGGGGGGGGGGAAGAAATAGAAAATGAGGCTGAAAATCAAATATATACTGATTGTACTGACCGTTATCGTTATGAATTCGTGTCAGAGAGAGCATCTTTACTACGGTTCCAACGATACTGCCGGAATAAAAATCGATCTGAATTGGAACAAGTCGCAACTTTCTCCCAACGGAGCCACAATTGCCGCTTTCAGAGAGGACGGCACGCTCTACAAAATATTTGACCCGTTCAACAATCCAACTTCCGGCATCATTGAACTGCCACAAGGCACATACAACCTGATTGCTTTCAACAATACAATCGGAGAATTTGAAGGAAGTATCGGGTTTACAGGAACAGATAGTTGGAGTACCTTTACAGCATACGCAGTCACCGACCTCGACAGAACAGCCAAATTGGGCGGAAACGACAACGACCTTATTGTTAAAGAGCTTGATACTCTGGCCATTGAAAGATTTATGGGGTTGAATGTCACTACTGACATGATTAATTACTATCATGACAGACCGGACGGCAATATAGGAATTGCCAAAACCATAGAACTTTCACCGAAGAGAGTCATATCGATGTTTCACGTCAAAGTCCATGTCAAAGGACTTAAATACGCCAAAAACAACACTATAGCATTACTTAGAGGCATGGCGGGAGCATATTATCCCGGACTCGACAAATATTCGTCATTCTCGGTAACCCACATGTTCAATCTGAATAGCCGGATTTACGATGATATAACCAACACAGATGGCACAATAAGTGCGTCTCTGCTGACATTCGGCATACACGAGCGAGAGAGCAACCCTGATGCAAAATATTATCTCGACCTCATTTTTACACTGATTAACGGTCAGAAATACTCCGTATCATTTGATATTACCGACAAACTTAAAGTCAGTGAGGATGTTCAGATTGAGCTTAACCTCGACCTTGAGATTGAACTTCCCACCATTATCGGCGAAGACGGAGGATTTGACATAGATGTGGACGATTGGGACGAAGAGGTGGTGGTGATACCTATTTAATAAGAAAGAATATAAACAAAATACTTACTTTTTATGAAACAAATTTTAATCGGCTTAGCAACATGCGCCATGATCTTCACAAATTGCTCGAAGGTCGAAGTTGTAGAATCAGCACAGAACACCGATGCCAATGCAATCGGGTTCTCTACTTACAGCAACGTTGCGACAAAAGCTCCTATTAACAGCAATAGCGATTTACAGACAGATGGCAACAAATTTGCCGTAACTGCATATATCAATCAATCCGGATGGGACACTCCTTACATGAATAACCCTACTTTGATTAAATATAATGGCACTTCCTCTAAATGGGAATATGATAATGCTGCTCAATTACGTTTCTGGCCGGAAGTTTCTGAAACACTTGACTTCTATGCGTATTATCCTACAACAGCTACGCCAACCACAGCAAGTAAAGCAGCTGGTATGGTTTGGACCAATTATACTGTACCAACAACTGAAGCTGACCAAATTGATTTATTGTATGAAAACAGACATGGCATCACAAGAAATAATTGCGAAACCAGCAATAATTTGAAATTGACTTTCAAACATGCTTTGACTCAAATCAATTATGGAGCAAGAGTTGCTAATAATGCAATGACTGTTGTGTTTGAAAAATTATCTATTCATAATGTCGTATCAAATAAAAATTTCACTATATATAATAATTCTGCATCTTGGTCAGATGCTACAACTCCTGCACTTGAAAATTACGAATCAGTACTATCTGCGCCACTAACTGTACCTTACCATGCTACAGATTTTACATCTTTCGATAAGGTTCAGTTGCTTATTCCACAAACATTCACAGCATGGGATCCTGCCACTACTATTGCTGCCAATAATTCTGGTTCAAAAGGTGCATATATAGAAATGTCGGCAAGAATAAGTGTTGATATCGATGGAAAAAAATTATATCTACTTGGCACCGATTCAACTTTTGGAACACTTTATATTCCAATTTCTTCTGATACAAGTACTACTGGAGAATGGGTTTCAGGTAAAAAATTGACATATAATATTGTATTTGGCGATTATGGATCAACTCCAGGTGGAGCAGGTTATGATGAAGATGGTAAGCATACCATATTGCCAATTACATTTGAAACTGCTGTTACTGACTGGACTACCGGAACCGGTTCAATCGTTCTATAATCATACTGCCGCTGCTCAGTTAATTGCAGCACTCAGGCCGGGAGGGGCTGACCCTCCTCCCGGTCACAATTTTAAGGTATTTTCAGAAAAAATAATGCACGTGAAGAGCCGTACAATCCATACGTTGCGCCACATAGGGCTGCTGTTTACCGCAGGACTGATATTATTTTCAGGCTGCGACAGAACCGTCATAACCCCCGATGAGGTTGCCATAGGCTTTTCGACCAAGATAGAGGGAGATGATCAGACTAAGGCGACTACCGTTTCAGGGACGGCCCTCCCCGCCTCCACCAATATCGGAGTGTTAGGAGTTTATTGTCCTTCAGGCACTTGGGATGCCACGCAAACACCATGGTATATGTACAACATTCCGATGGGGTCTGACGGCAGCACCTACAAGAATGCATCCGATACCAAATACTGGCCGAGTGTAGGTGCAATCCGCTTCTTTGCCTACTATCCTTATACCGACCAGTCGGACACGGATAAGAGTATAACCCTCACATCTAATCTTCATGCCGGTTTTCCGATGATAGGAATCAGCTGCAGCCATCACCAGCGAGACCACATCGACATGCTCGTGGCTCAGACAGCAATGACTGCGCGTACAACGACTGCCGTTCCATTGACTTTCACTCATACGGGAGTACGTCTCGGCTTCACCGCCAGGACAAGTGTCGAAACCAACAAGGCCATCACTCTTAACGAGATTTATATTAAGGGGGTCAAAAATTCCGGAGTATATCACTTTGAAGACGATCAATGGTATCTCAATGATACTGATATAGATACACTCATCTGTGTCGATGGAGCATACCCGCTGGGTACATCCGCTATAAATCTGACCTCCGAGAGCGAATATACGGTAGTATTGCCTCAATCTCTGAGCGGAATCGACATGGAAGTTCATTATACAATCGAAAACACCCATTTTATCAGAAGAATAGATCTTCAGACAACTGAAGCCACAACTCCTTGGACACGCGGCAAATCCATCACTTATGCCATATCTTTGTCTCCGGCAGATGGGTCCATTGCAATTGTTTGTACAGTAACAGATTGGACATCTAAAACTATCAATATTCCATTGTCATGACGAAAAAGATATTATACATAATCGCTTTTATCTTCCTTCTTTGCTCCTGTGTAAAGGACAGGCTCAGCGACAACTATGTTGAAGAGGGATTGCCGGCAAGAGTAATATTGAAGATAGAAAATGCCGAAATGGCAACAAAAGGAGTCCTTCCTTCTCAGGAAAAAGCGGTATATCGCATATTTCTCTACTCATTCTATCCGAGCGGAGATTTGATGTCAAGGACTAAAATCACCGACATCAATGAAGAAATCATCATGGATACCTATTCGGGAAGCAATATTTCCATCTATGCCATAGCCAATTACCCACAGGGAGGAGACATAGAGGCTGCTCTCGACGACGTGGCGACTCTTGAGGAACTTCAAGCAGTAGAACTCAATATAGCACCTGATGCAAATAATATGGAAAAACCCGGATCGCTGATAATGGTCGGAGAACAATCCACCACCATTTTACCGGGTATTTCCAATGATGTGACCATATCTATGAAATTCATCTGTGCCAAAGTGACTCTCAAGATTACGGACAACACCACAGGGCAGGACGTAAGATTTTTAGGACTTGATATAGAGAGAGTTCCTACCAAATCTTATTTGATAGAAAGAGGTTCGGTAACAGGAGGCGATGCAGAAGATGCAGTAGATCCCACAATTCCCAACAGCAATGATTTCTACTCGTTCAACGATAAATTGTTCTGGGAAAATGTAACAGTAATGGACAATCAGACCACCGTATCCGAAACTGTCTATATCTTTGAAAACAGGCGAGGCGGAAGGAAGAGCGGAGTTACCAAACCGGACGGAATGACAGATGCGGAATTCAACGGCTATCGAGGCAAGACTCTATGCGCACCTGACAGCGCGACATACATCAAGGCATATTTTCAGTATGTAAACTCTGTTGACGGCAGGGATTACGATGTCACGATGAATTTCTTTTTGGGAGGGAATAATAATAACGATTACAATATAGAGAGAGGTTGTCACTACACATACAATGTCACTATAGCCCAAAACTATAACATGACACTCGAAGTGAATAAAGACAGCAATCTGGGGGTAGTTGAGATTCCTTTCACAGTTCAGACATCTTCATCAATGATGATGGATGCTCACCCTTCACAACGAGTTGTCGTGCTTACAGGGTCATCCAACACCATAAACAATGTATCGATTGAAATATTGGATGATAATATGCGTTCATACGATGAGCCGGGGTTTAATGCCCAATGGGCAAAAATATCCGGCTATGACGCAATGAGATGGCAGGTAAGCCAGAATACCGCCACAGGCGGCAGCACTGTATGGCAACAACCGTCAACCATGGGAAATCTTTTTGTACGAGGAAAATATATCCCTCACAAATCACGCAGGGCGTGGTTGAATGCCAACGGACATACATATACACTTCCTGACGGGATTACATTGGGGGATGCTTCTTCTGATTATCCGGATGATGATGACGTATTGCCGTATAGCAAAGCCGACAGACGTATGTGCTACAAGCTGACCGACTATCCGTTTACGACTACTGCCGAACCACTTGTAACTGTCGTATATGTTGACGAATATGATTACAACAAGTCAAATTCTCATTCAAGGAGAGCTTATCTCGAACTCACATATACAGATGTCGCAACGGGAGTAGTAAAGAAATCCGTCCTGAATCTGATTCAGGAACAGCCTCTATATATCGGAGAAGTTGTGACAAGTTTTCTTGATTCCGCTCCCGATGTAGCCACATCCACCACATACAAAGGTATGGCTATTGAAACCATCGAAGAAAACTCAATATGGCTTAATCCCCTGTTTGACATCAATCTGCAAAATACCAAACAAATGATATGGGGACATTATAACCATGACAGATATAGTGATGCGACAAGCAATGCATGCTCATCTATCGGCTATGACAGATTTCGTGACGGATATTTTCTGACAGCAAATATAGTATATGATGATGTAGTAAGAGGGGCCGATTATTCTTGCGCATGGAGTGGAAATGGAGAACATTTCCGTCCGAAATATAGCAGTGGGGTAAAATATAAAAAAAATGGTACTGATGGGGTTATCTATGAAGGGTTATCGGGAGAAGGCAGGAGCGATATAATGACACAATATGGCAACTCACAGACTCCTGGAAATACCGGTGCTCCGTACTATTATCCAAATTACTCAGGTAGTGCTTCAACGATAGATATCTATAATCCCGTTTTCAATTCGTCGGCAGCTCAGTATTGCCACGAGAAAAACAAAGATCTGGACGGAGACGGAATCCTTTCGCCTTGGGAGACAGTATGGTATCTTCCTTCGCAACATGAGCTGTATCAGATATGGATAAGTCTGGAAGCCATTCAGAATACTTCCACCGAATACGGTACCGATTTTTATATAAGCAGTAGCGAGTATAGTGCGACAAGTCCTTACACATTAGGCTTTCTGACAGCTTATACCGATATTAATAAAAAGAAAAACAATATTGGAAGTACCAGATGTGTCCGTAGGATTTCTGATGTTTCTTCCTTGTCACCAATGGTTGTGGAGCAAGATGGCAAGCCATATATTGACGGCAGTTCTATGCCATCTCATGCCTATACCACTAAAAGTAAAGGCAGCGGCACCGGAAAAATTGAGCAATACCTTATTTCGGAAAATGGTGCGACTATATTCAAACGCTTCAGAGTGGCTATGGCAGATGCTTCTGCAAATGCAGAGACATGGTCATGGGGTGTCGGATATTCTAATCCCTACACAGGCAATTATCCTGCCGATGCCAAATTGGGAACTCCGGCAGGCACTCTCTCCGGTGTCAATCCTGAATCGACTTATATGATGGGTGCTCCTGCAAATGCATCGACAGGTTGTAACGCTTATCATGAAAATGCCGACTTAAGCGATCAGGGTCAGTGGAGACTTCCAACCAAGCGTGAACTTATGTTGATGTGGATTTATAAAAGTGCCTTGGAAAAAATCAGCGGCTTCACCCCTTTTATTTACAACAGCACTACTTTTTATTGGTCTTGTTCTGAACGTGCAGGTAATTCGGCTCACTCAATCAATTTCTTTAATGGTCTTTCCGACACCAATCCTACTAAACTGACGGCAAGAATCCGCTGTATAAAAGAGGATTACTCTGTCACTCCATTCTTCCTCGAATTTGTATTCAATGGAGGTGTAAACGGTCCGGCATCGGTGTATCATTACGGATATGATACATTCAATCTGCCGACAACAATACCGACACATCCAAACGGCAAGACATTCCGATTCTGGGCAACAAATAGTGATGGCACCGGCACTGCATATCAACCGGGAGCATCATTCACAATGCCTGCCGCCAGAGTCACCCTCTATGCCATCTGGCAATAGACAGTCCGCATCAGCGGACCGCACGGAGGCCGTGTGTTCAAGTGAAACGCCGAACACGGCAAGGCCGGGAGTGCGTGAACCATTGTCCCCTACGGGGAAAATGTCGCGATAGCGACAAAAGGGGGTAGAAATAGCCGGAAGCTGCCGCAGGCTGATGGGGGTCAGAAAAAATTAACAAGTCCGCATCAGCGGACCGCACGGAGGCCGTGTGTTCAAGTGAAACGCAGAACACGGCAAGGCCGGGAGTGCGTGAACCATTGTCCCCTACGGGGAAAATGTCGCGATAGCGACAAAAGGGGTAGAAAATAGAAGATCCCGCCAAAGAACTCGGCGGGATCCCTGAAATCAACCTAAATTAACAAAAACCTAATACAACGGGTGTATATAGTGTATATAATAAATACAATCTTCCAAAAGAATACCCTAAACGAGTTACGAAAAAAGTATAATTTTTTGTATTTTTATATAACCACAGCAATTGTATAAGCAACGTTAACACCCAAAGGTAACTAATTAACTTTAATCGTCCAAATTTCCATCACCCAAAATTACACCTATAACAATGGCAAATTAAACATTAATTACTAAATTTGCCGCCGAAAACAACGGCAAATTATGCTTTGGCAATTATTCTATACATTTTTAAAAATCGGAGCATTTACTTTCGGAAGCGGCTACGCCATGATACCGATGATTGAAAAAGAAGTGATTGACCGCCGTAAATGGTTTGACAAAGAAGACTTTCTCAACCAATTTACACTTGCGCAATCCTCCCCCGGCCCATTCGCCCTGAATACAGCCGTTTTTGTAGGCTACAAAATGAAAGGATGGTGGGGAGCATTTGTCTCAGTGCTCGGCATCGTGATTCCCTCTTTCACCATCATCCTCGTCATAGCAATGTATTTAAGTGATTTTAAGGACAATCCTAATGTGGCTGCCGCATTCAAAGGAATCAGGCCGGCAGTAATAGCCCTTATTGCCGTTCCGTGTTTCAAAATGCTTAAAGGGATGACCACGATACAGATTACAATATCAGTAATAGCTGCAGCCGCAATATGGCTTTTGGGACTGTCTCCGATATATTTTATTTTAGCAGGCAGTGTAATCGGCATCATTACAACATTTTACAAGAAGTCATGATTTATCTGCAGTTATTTCTTTCATACCTTAAAATAGGTTTTTTCGGATTCGGTGGCGGATATGCCATGATTTCGCTGATACAGAATGAGATAGTGGTCCAGCATCAATGGATTACCAATATGCAGCTGACCGACATAATAGCCATCTCACAAATGACTCCGGGGCCAATCGCAATCAACTGTGCGACCTACGTAGGCTATACGGTCACAGGCAACATCTGGGGATCACTATTGGCCACAACCGCCGTCAGCATTCCTCCAATGACCATTATGATAGTCATCGCCAAATTTTACCAAAAACTGCATAACAACAAATACATGAACGGAGCATTGCAATGGATGCGCCCGATGATGGTCGGAATGATTGCCGCCGCCGCACTCATGTTTCTCAACAAAGAGACATTCATCGACTGGAAAAGTTATGTCATCTTTGGGGTCTGTGTCATTGCCACATGGTTTAAATTCAGCCCTATTCTGCTGATAATCATGGCAGCCATCACGGAAATACTATTGTACTGATCATATCGAAACCATTTTTAAACGTTTATAATCATTTATACACGTTTCGAAACGTTTAGATTCGTTTATACACGTTTAGATTCGTTTAGAAACATTTATAAACGATTATTTCGTAAATTTGAATTTCAATTAACTTTTATCATTTTTATTCAATGCGTACAATTCATCCTACTTTTGTCACAGCAGCTTTCTCCTTTGCTTTAATATGCTTATTATCTGTAAGTTGCAACAACAATACTAAATCAGCAGACTCTTCCAAAGCATCAGAAACCATTGTCATTAAAGACACTATTGCACCACTTCCATTGGAAGAATTACATCTGTCCGACAAGGATTTCGGCGAAATAGTAGAACTGACCGGAGTATCGCACCCTGTGGAAGAGATTTTCAGAATATCTGAGACTGAGATGATTATCAAAGATTCTCTGCTGATTATGAAGAACAGACCGTTCGACAAGGGATTTTTCATGATCTACTCACTGCCAGATTTCCGATTTTTAGCCTCTGTGGGAAATCTTGGCAACGGACCTCTTGAATTTCAGTTTCCTCACCTTATAAAAAGCAGTTCGGACAGTGTGCTGTGCTACATCTACGAAGGGACAAAGGCTAAAATGTATTCTATGAGCAATGATTTTACAATCAACGAATTAGATTACAATATCACAGAAGATGGATCGGGCTGGAGCCAGAAGGATTTCTGCTCTATTAATGACAGTACATTCCTTTATGCCGACAATGCAAAAGGTGGAAAAGCCATCTCCACGATGAAAATTTCCGGCGATTCCCTGACCATAAGCAGAGATTACCCGATCGCATTTTCAGAAAAACATAAAAACTGGGCGGCATATACAGGCTGCCTCGGAGTGAATTCCGATTACGACAGAGCTGTTTATGTCTATAAATATTTCAGAAGGTTGAGATTTTATGACCTGGAAAACAAGACTTTCCGCGATGTGATATTTGGTGCTGACGAAAAGAAAAGCGAAGGAGACGTTGAAACCCTCGCCCCTACCAATATAACCTATTATTGGAAAATATCTCCTCAGAAAAAACATATCTACTGTCTCTACAGCGGACGTACTCCGGTTCAGGTTCACAACGAACTTAAAAAGGAGATCAGCTATATTTATGTCGAACAATTTGACTGGAACGGCAATCCTGTACGTAAATATCGTCTCGACCATTGGGGCTATTTCTGTGTAAACGAGCAGGAAGATACAATCTATCTTGTGTCAACCGATGAAGAACAGCCTTTTTACTCGTATCAATTGTTTAATCGTAAATGAACAACACATTGTCGGGTATTTTTTGCTAATTTTGCAACTGAAATTATACGTAAAAACAAATATTATGAGAAGAAAAATTGTTGCAGGCAACTGGAAGATGAATACCACAGTTGCAGAAGGTGTTGACCTTGCAAAGAGCTTGGTTGCCAAAATTAAGGAAGTTCCATCTGACGTCAATCTGATAATCGCTCCCCCATTCACTCATTTAGTATCTGTCGCTCAAGTGATCAGCGGGTCTAAAATTGCCCTTTCGGCACAGAATTGTGCAGATGAGATTAAAGGTGCATACACAGGGGAAGTATCAGTATCTATGTTAAAATCAGCAGGTTGTGCTTATACTATCTTA
The DNA here is from genome assembly GCA_028686425.1 of Bacteroidales bacterium. GTDB lineage: Bacteria > Bacteroidota > Bacteroidia > Bacteroidales > UBA932 > Cacconaster. Next base: position 66,963 of record JAQUBZ010000011.1, read on the forward strand.
GGACACTCTGAAAGAAGAGAATATTATGGCGAAACCTCCTCCAAACTTGTCAAGAAAATTAAACTTGCATTAAATGAGGGTGTTATGCCAATATTTTGCGTTGGAGAAAAACTCGAAGAGCGCAATGCCGGGAAACATTTTGTAATTATAGGCGCCCAATTGTCGGAAGTCTTATTTGAGTTGACTCCTGAAGAAATGGCACACGTGGTAATCGCTTACGAACCTGTATGGGCTATCGGAACCGGTGTCACAGCCACTTCCGAGCAGGCTCAGGAAATTCACGCATTCATCCGCAAGGAAATTGCCGGACGATTCGGAGATTCCATTGCTAATGATACTTCCATATTATATGGCGGCAGCTGCAAACCTTCAAACGCAAAAGAATTATTTGCATGCAAAGATATTGACGGAGGTCTGATCGGCGGTGCCGCGCTAAAGGCTGACGATTTCATCGCTATAGCTCAAAGCTATTAAATAATTGGTTATTAATTATTTATGGACTACATAGAAGTACGCTTGAGCATTAAGCCTTTCAGCGAGGAAAATGCCGAAATAGTGATGGCTCAAATAGAGGAGCTTGGTTTTGAGAGTTTTTCAGTCGAAGAACCACTATTAAAGGCCTATATTCGCCGCGAACAATTTTCAGCCCCCAATCTGAAGACCATGTTAAGCGTATTTTCTTCAATATCAAGTATTTTACATGTCACTTTCACCACAGAGCTCATCCGCGAACAAAACTGGAATGCTTTGTGGGAAAGTGATTTTCAGCCGGTAGTAATAGCCGGAAAATGCACAATCAAAGCACCTTATCACAAAGATTTGCCGAAGACCCGCTATCAGATAGTCATCGACCCTAAAATGGCATTCGGCACAGGGCACCATCAGACCACATATCTGATGATGGAGGCCCTGCTCGAAGAGGGCGCACATCTGAAAGGTCTTCAGGTGATGGACATGGGGTGCGGCACCGGAGTTCTTGCCATACTTGCCGCTAAAATGGGAGCCCTATCGCCGGTACATTCCATTGATATTGACCATACTGCAGTGACTTCCGCTCAGAAAAATGCGCGACGTAACAGGGTCTCATCCAAAGTCATTACCCTCTGCGGTGATGCATCTTTGTTGCAGGCCGGCAAATACGATTTGATTTTAGCCAATATCAACCGCAATATTCTCCTTGAAGACATGTCAACCTATTCCCGCTCACTGAAGATGGGAGGAATGTTGTTCATCAGCGGATTCTACACACAAGATATCCCTATGCTTGTCAAAGAGGCAGGACTCAACGGCCTTTCATATCTCTCTCAGATGGAAAAGGAGAATTGGGCCGTGGTCAAATTTGTCAAGAAATAAGTTTTTTTTTGGCAAACCGAAAAAGTTTTATACTTTTGCACTCCCATTACAAATAAAGGCGGGCGTGTTGTAATTGGTAGCCAAGCCAGACTTAGGATCTGGTGCCGAGAGGCGTGGGGGTTCGAGTCCCTTCGCCCGCACACAAAGAGAGAGTTGACCTCAAGGTCACTCTCTCTTTGTGTATTTGGCGGAGGGGACGAGAACCCGAAGGGTTCGAACCGACGCCAAGGTGAGAGCAATGTCAAACTTGGCTGAACATTGCCGAGTTTGGCCATTCCGGCTGGTTTGAACCTGGCATCTACCTCATTTTAGGCTGAAAATGAGGTAGATGTTTATTTTCAGAGAATGAGGGTAAATTCAAATGACTCATTTTCAGGTAATTACACAAGCACAACAATCTGAGCTTTCTTCATCTCTCCCGTTTTACGCCAAAAATGAGGTAGATGTGATCCTCGCGAGTCAACTATTTTCAGAGATAAGACAATTAGAAATAATAGATGAAAAGTATTTGACAATACAAATAATTGTGGCTCACCCGTAAAAACCTGTGTTTGTGAAGAGATTCAGGCTGTCGAGTGCCGGGCGATATCCTGAGACCCACGCTTCATAGTCTTTTGATCTATAGTATTTCTGCTCTATCGGGATGTTGAGGTAAACGGTGTCTTTTATCCTGACGGTGTCTGTCACTTCGACAAGAAGCGTATCTATTACCCTGATAAGCTTCGGAATAGGCTTTTCTATGCAGATGGTGTCTCGAATGTATAATGTGTCCACCCGGGTATTTCGTACCTTATCTCTTTGTAAACACAAAGTTAGTAATTCCAACTACTTCGATGAGTTACTTGCCCGCATCCGTGACATCCGCTCTTCGGAAAAGGTGTTCTATCGAAAGATTTTGGAAATATACGCCCTCAGTATCGATTACGACCCTCGTGCTGATGCCACCAAGAAGTTTTTCTCCACTGTTCAGAACAAGATGCATTTTTCTACTC
>JAQUBZ010000034.1 GCA_028686425.1 Bacteroidales bacterium
GTGGGTAGTACTCGGACTGTTGGTCCTTGAGTGTAAACGAATTTAGCGGATCCATTGTCTTTCTGTTTTAGCGCAAAGGTATTTATATCTATATCCTTTGTCAAGACGTCATCGCGGAGACGCTTACACCCCTCTCCAAGACACCCCCTAATAGACACACGTCAGAGGCATCCTTCCCGAAACCACCCAATCGACCTCGTGGCAATCAAGCCATAGAAAGCCACGGGGTGGCGACCCTAACAAAGGCAATCACTGCCAGACACTATACTTCTACGTCAAGAGCATGCTTGTTTGTTGGCAGCAGGTACTCAGGGAATAACATCATGCACATACTTATTGATTGACAGTTGCCTCGGAGAGAACTCCGCTCACTTCGTTCGCTCCGGCCCTCCTATTGTCTACTTCGTCATCGCTGGCGCGATAACTCGTATACAAAAGGCTCCTCCCACTACACCAATCCGTGGGTGGATAGTTCTCTCCGAGGCAACTGTTAATCAACAAGTTATCTGTTATCATCGCCGAAGACACCAACCCTGACATCATCAATTTTACCAATGGTGCGACAGCGTAGGCACTATCCAATCTTCAGATATCAAATTGGCACTAACCACCTTACCTACTGACAATCAACCATCCGAACCCCATCAGTAAATAATCCCCCCGAAAGTGACATGGATTCTCTGATCAACCATATAGAGCCAAAAACGTTCTTGATAAGCTTAACAAGTACAATATCCCCTGATAATGAACTTGATCAACCGTTCAAGTGCAGTTTACCACTGATATCGCTCTTGATGGCCAGATCAAGTTCAGTATGGGGCTGAAAGTGTACTGGACAAACTGATAACTGTATAAACGCCATGCTGCGCCCTCCGACTTTGTAGCTGAAAGTGTACTGGACAAACTGATAAACTAATCATAATACATTTGGATATGATAATGTTTACTATTGCAATGACAGTATTGCGGCAATGAAAGACGTCACCTCCAAGGTATAGTAATGATAATTACCAAAGCTGATCAGGGTGGTGGTCTAAGTGCCTGAGTTCCAATGATAATCTTCGCAGAAGTAACAGATAGTTGCATCTTGAAGGTGTTTGATAAACGAAATATCTGTGTTTCAATGGTTTGGTTGCCAAAACTCATTGCGGTCGGTGTGACAGTTTATTGCAACAGTATGTAAATTGCAGAAGAGTCAGGCGGCTGAATCTGGAAGTGTTCAAGATGCTGCCCGCCAAAGTACAGGACGTCTCAAATACTTGAGTTTCAAATGGATGCACGCAAATGTTCCTAATCCACATAGAAGTGATTGGCAGTCAATATGTTAATATCTCCATAGCCTGTTTGCCGCATTGCCTGATGGTCAATGCTTTGATTTGCCCGAATGCTCGCAAAAGTGCATGGCCGTCAATGCTTTGCAGGCGTTGACACATCACCGCAATCAACATCGCTGACAACAATATAGAAATCCCGCTATACGTGAATCACTTCCCGCTGCTATCTTTGCTTGTTACCAAAATCACTCCTGCACGGCATAGATGTCAACGGCAAGTCAGCGCACACTTGAAATTGTTTTCAAGATTTGAGCTGACAATGAATGAAATTTCTTATGGGATGTAGCCGCAGACTGATTCATCAGTATTGAAGGATTGTGACGATTCCGTCCATTGTTGAAATCAGCAGTTTGTTGTCGGGGAGTGGTACTATGGAGTTGATCAGTGCTACAGATATTTTGTGTTTCCATTCAAGTGTGCCATCTGATGCATTGAAACAGAAGATGTTACCTTTGTCTGTCGGCACGAAAAGCAGTTCACGAACGCTGTTATTGTCTTTGTAGTAAGCTGTTGCGGAAGGTGTTGGCGCAATATCGTAACCGAGCCCTGTGGTGACACTCCAAACAAGCGGTACTCCGGAAGCAGCATCGCCCCGGCCAGCCAACGCTGACCCACCAGCCTGATCGACATGCGCTGATTTATCAGCCATACCACCCCTGTCCTCACCATTCACTGTAGAATACGCCTGCATCGAATTGAACATATTTTTGACGAAAATCAGGGAGCCGTCTTTTGAAAGTGCGATTGATTCACGCCCGCCATCTGCAACCCAGAGCTGTTTGCCGTCAGAGGCGTCAAGGCAATAGGTCTTTCTTTCAGGTGTCACAAAATATATACTTCCGTTGCTCTTGACAGGATAAACGGCAGCAGGAGAGAACATCCTTGTTCCCTTGTTGTGCCAAGTCCACTGACATTCACCATTTTCAGTATCAAGAGAATAGAGCGTATTGCCCCAATCTCCGAAGACCACCTGTCTTTCATCGACATAAGGTCTGCTCTCCACAAACCCTTTTACCTTGTCGTATCGCCATACAAGCTTTCCGCTCTTAATGTCGATTGCCCTGAAAATGCCGTCCGAGGCTCCTATGTAAGCTTTTCCTCTGAAAATGGCGGCCGATGCAAGGACGGATTTGTCGCATTTGTACTTCCACAGCAGCTTGCCGTTTTTCAGATTGAGGCAATAGACATAGCCGTCAGTCGAGCCGGTAATCACTCTATTTCCGGATACGGCAGGGGTGGAGAATATCTTCCCGTCTGTTGCGAACTTCCATTTCAACTCTCCGGTCTTGGCATTGAGGGCCTTGATAACTCCCTGAGTATTGGCATACACGACGTATTTTCCGGCAGGGGTGGCACCGCATCCTATATCACTCTCGTCCTGACTCTGCCAGATGGTCTTCACCTGGCGGTATTGCATATTCACGTCAAATGTTAGCCACGGGAAATCTTCCGGCAGCCCGAAAGGGTTGTTGCGGCTTGCAACAGCAGGGGTATATTGTGGTTTATCGCTCATTTTCAGGGTAAACCATGCTTTGCGTGTCTCTCCACCATTTCCTTGGGAGTCGGCGGCAATTCGCTCCTGAACCGAGATGACTCCGTTGTCGATGGTGATGATGTTGTATCCTATGCCGGCTCCTTTGTGAACGGCAGGGGATCGTCCGAGGATTCCCGGAACTCCCATGTAGTTGAGTATGGTGTTGTTATGCCAATGACCGCCGATGAGAAGCTGTATGTTGGTCTGCTTAAGAGTGTTCATGACCTGAAAATAGTTGAGCATCGAAGTGTCTTGCGGATAGTGGTTTACAAAGATTACAGGTTGTTCCTTAGGAATGACTTTGGCAATCGAGTCGAGCCATACAAGGCTTTCGTGAGGGAGCAGTGCAGGGGCCATTCTCATGTTCGGGCCGCTGTTACTTCCTAAAAATCTGACACCTCCCGCTTCAAATTCAAAGTTTTCATATCCGAAAACCTTGGCAAACGTGTTACAGCCGCTTTCGGACCATTTGGCGTCATGATTGCCGGCGACGATATAGTACGGAATGTTCAATTTGTCGATAATCGATTTGGCAAGAGCTATTTCGTTGTCCGCCCCGAATTCGGTGATGTCTCCGCCTAAGATGGCAAATTGGATTCCCTCGTTGTTTGAGTTGATGTCGTTGATGCACTTGAGGAGTTCGTCATTGCGCGGCGAATCTATAGTGAGATGTGTGTCTGCAAAATATGCAAATCTGACAGGAGACGTCTGAGCAGAGGTGATTATGGCGCAGCAAATCAGCAGCGCGGATATGAGTGTTTTTTTCATGGCGTGTTATTTAAGCAATGACAGTAAATATTGCCCGTATTGGTTCTTTATCATCGGCTGGGCGAGCTTTCTCAGGTGTTCTGCACTAATCCATCCATTGTTGTATGCAATCTCTTCCAGACAGGCTATTTTAAGTCCCTGTCTCTTTTCAATTACTTCTACAAATGTGGAGGCTTCAGAGAGCGATTCGTGTGTTCCTGTGTCGAGCCATGCAAATCCGCGCCCGAATGTTAGCACTTCAAGCTCTCTGTCCTCAAGAAATCGTGCGTTGACAGATGTTATTTCAAGCTCTCCGCGAGCAGAAGGTTTGATATTTTTAGCCACATCTATAACCTTGTTGGGGTAGAAGTAGAGGCCTACGACTGCGTAGTTGCTTTTAGGGACGGCAGGCTTTTCCTCAATTGTCTCCGGCTTTCCGTTTTTGTCGAAAGAGACCACTCCGTAACGCTCAGGATCGCTCACCCAGCATCCGAATACTGTGGCTTTCTGCTGTTTGTCTGCGTTTTCGACAGCCTTTTGAAGCAATGATTGAAATCCGTTCCCCTGGAAAATGTTATCTCCGAGCACCATGCACACGTTGTCTCTTCCAATGAATTTCTCACCAATTATAAATGCCTGTGCAAGGCCGTCGGGAGATGGCTGCTCTTCATAACTGAATCTCACTCCGTAGTCCGAACCGTCTGAGAGAAGGCGTCTGAATCCCGGAAGATCGACAGGTGTGGATATAATGAGTATTTCTCTGATTCCTGCCAGCATGAGGACTGAAATAGGGTAATAAATCATAGGTTTGTCGTAAATGGGGATCATCTGTTTGGAAACCCCTTTTGTAATCGGGTACAAACGAGTGCCGGATCCGCCGGCCAATACTATTCCTTTCATAATTATTCTTCGTTTTTAACTTTTTCAATATTAATTGTCTCAATGCAGACTGTGGCACCGAGTTGCTCTAAATAGAGCATTGAATACTTTTTGTCGATGTTTATGACTTTTCCCGATACTTTCTGAAACGGACCGCAGATAATCTCCACTTCATCGCCTTTAGTGATAACTTTGTTCCCTTCAGCTATTTTCAGAAAATCTTCAATTGCATCCAACTCGGACTGCTTCACTATTGCAGGTTTGCCGAGATAATAGAGAATCCTTGAAATTCCGGGCAACATGAGACTTCCTCTCAATCTGTACTCGTCGCAATAGACGAATATGTAGGAGTTGAACAGCGGAGTCTCCACTACTTTAATCCTGTCCGACCATTTCCTTTTTGCTTTGTGAAGCGGGAGATATGTTATATATCCCTCATTTTTCAACCTCTCTTCAACTCTCTTTTCAGCGCGTGAAGATGTGTATAATACGTACCAGTTTTCTTTCATTTGCTAATCAATATTTCTTTTAATCGTTCCATACCTGTGGTTGCAGGTTCCTGTATTTGTACAAAGTTGTCGTATCCGAGAGATATGCTCTTAGGATCGACGAGATATATCGGCGTGCCGAATCTGACATAGTGCACCAGCCCTGCAGCGGGATAGACCACCATGGATGTCCCCACAATTACTAAAATATCGGCTTTCGAGACCTCATCTGCAGCTTTTTCTATCATCGGGACCGGTTCCCCGAACCACACGATGTGCGGGCGCAGCTGCTTTCCGCGCGAATTTGTATCTCCGATGTGAAGGTCTTTGTATCCGATATCTATAATCTCGTCATCTCTATCGACAGGGCGGGCTTTTGTAATCTCTCCATGAAGGTGAATTATATTTGTGCTGCCCGCTCTTTCATGGAGGTCATCAATGTTCTGTGTAACTACAATCACATTGTAATATTGTTCCAATTCGGCAATTATGAGATGTGCTTTGTCGGGCTGAGCTTTCCTGATCTGTTCCCGGCGTTCATTATAGAAGTCGATAACCATCTTCGGATTGCGATACCATCCCTCGATGGAGGCCACATCTTCAACCCGATGGTTCTCCCACAGCCCGTCACTGTCGCGAAATGTCTTGATTCCGCTCTCAGCGCTCACTCCGGCGCCGGATAATACAACTAAACGTTTCATATTTGTTTAAAATAATAATTATTGAGCCAATATTTAAATAGAGGATCCACTATCGAGGCATTGTCGTCCTTGTTGAACGTGACCACTTCCTTCTTTTTGAGAGCATCTTTCAGACGAAATACATTGGCGGAGGAGTTGAGCTTGTACTTTTCGAGTATGTCACTGCTGCTGAATCTCGGAACTTCGTCCAAAACCGCTTTAAGAAAGTTGATCTGATTGTCTGTCAGATCCATCATGATCTGTTTGAAACGCGGGATGTGTATAGAGAGCAGTGAGTCACGTCCCTGAAGCACAACATTCTGGTTTACATAGCCAATCGGCATTGAGAGGCAGATGGAGCAAAAATGTTTCAGATACCACGGATTACCGTCAACTATTTCGTAAATGCTTTTTGCCTGTTCCTGTTCTATGACTCTTCCCGAATTTATAAATCCGGTATAGATGTAATCGCAACACTCTCTTTCATTGAGCTTGTCGAGCATAATATTTTCAGTAAGATAGTAGAAGTACTTTTTTTCCTCGAAAATATACTTCATGGAGTTGACGAATGAACCTGAAATTATGAATTTGGTCTTGTGAAGCTTCATCCATTGCTTTTCCAAGTGGGTGATGATGGTACTTCCACCTTCCCATGACAAGATATTCTGAAACTCCTTAAAGTAGATAATCAGGGTCTTACCCGCTTTTTCGGCCACATTTTCAGGCAGATTGAGTATGGTTATGTCGGTCAGCTTTTCCAATTGAACATCGAAAGGGATGATTGCATATTTTTCAAACTCCTGCAAATATGCGAGCATGATACGGCCGAATTCATTGATGAACTGCTTGTATGAGCGAATCTTGAAAAGATCCATTTCTATCAGGATATAGTCGTATTTTCTTGTTTTCAGTATAGAGAGTCCTTTTTGGACGAGCGATTCCTTTCCTATTTTGGGAGCACCGCAGATGGAGACTCCTTTGGATGATTCTATTATTGTTTTTACAAAAATATCAAGTTCTTTTTTTCGAGAAATAAAATCAGAGCCAACAGCAACTTTATCGTATGCGAAAGATGATTCCATATTGTCAGAATTAGCGTAATTAGGTTTTATCACAAATTTGTTACAAAACTAACACTATATTTTTGAATAAAAAATATAACTATTACTTTTGTGAAACTTTTTAATTTATTTAAGTTGACCAACTAATGAAAGAAACACTGAAAACAGACTCCATCTTAGTACACGGAGCTGAAATAGAAGACAATTACGGAGCTGCCGTCACTCCGATTTACCAATCATCCACTTTCAAATTCCGCAGTGCCGAACATGGAGCGGCATGCTTTGCAGGTGAGGAGGATGGATTTATCTATACACGTATCGGAAATCCGACTATAAAGGCTTTGGAAACCACTATCGCCCAATTGGAAAATGGCTGTGGATGTGTAGTCGTAAGCAGCGGTATGGCTGCCGTCAACAGTGTATATGCAGCATTGCTCAAAGGGGGAGATCATATGATTTCCACAGATGCAGTATATGGGCCGTCAAGAGTGGTCATGGAAAAATATTGGTCAACCTACGGAGTCGAATCCACATATCTTGATACGACAGACCTTTCAAACATCGAGAAAGCAATCAGACCAAACACCAAAGTACTTTATATAGAGTCGCCGAGCAATCCGACAATAGCCATCACCGATATTGCCGCTGCTGCAAAAATAGCTCATGCTCACGGAATCAAGGTGGTGGTGGACAACACTTTCTGCAGTCCTATACTTCAAAAACCTCTCGATCTCGGAGCTGATGTAGTCCTTCATTCTATGACCAAATTCCTTAACGGACACGCAGACATCGTTGCAGGTGCTGTTATTTCAAAGACTAAAGAGATTGATGCCTGTGTTCGTGCAGCCATGGTCAATTTCGGATTCAATATGGATCCTACTCAGGCATATATGGTCATTCGTGGCATCAAAACATTGTCGATCAGGGTATTGAAGCAGCAGGAGAATGCAATTGAACTTGCCCGGTGGCTTGAAAATCATCCGAAAGTGGAATGGGTTAAGTATCCCGGACTTCCTTCACATCCTCAATATGAGCTTGCAAAGAGGCAGATGGCCGGTCCAGGGTCTCTGATCAGCTTCTCCCTGAAAGGTGGGATAGAAGCCGGTAAAACATTGATGAACAACATTCGCATGGTGCTTCTCGCAGTTTCACTCGGAGGCGTCGAATCCCTGATGTCACATCCTGCATCGATGACCCACTCCAAGATGAGCAAAGAGGCTCGCGAGGCGTGCGGCATTACAGACGGACTTGTCCGTTTTGCAGTGGGTATCGAAGATGTGGAAGATATACGAAAAGATTTGGAACAGGCCCTTGACAAGATTTAGTTGAAAAAATTTGCTGTACAGATAAAAAACATTATCTTTGCAGACCAAAAATGATTGTAGAAGACCGTTAAGCTATTAATTAAGAGATATTTAAGTATATCCGCTTACGGTTATAAATTTTAAAAATTTATTTTATGTACGCAATTGTAGATATTGCAGGACAGCAATTTAAAGTTGAAGCAGGAAAGCAGATTTTCGTCAACCGCCTTGCGGCCGAAGTTGGTGCTTCTCTTGATTTCGACAAAGTATTGTTAACCGACAATGAGGGTAAGGTTAATGTTGGAGCCCCTTATGTTCAGGGTGCAAATGTGAAAGCAACTGTTCTTGAACATTGTAAAGCTGACAAGGTTATCATTTTCAAGAAGAAACGCCGTAAAGGTTATCAGAAGAAGAATGGTCACCGTCAATATTTAACTAAAATCCAAATTGAAGAAATTGCTTAATTAAAAAGATTTAGATTATGGCTCACAAAAAAGGTGTAGGTAGTTCAAAGAACGGCCGTGAATCACACAGCAAACGTTTAGGCGTTAAGTTATTTGGCGGACAAGAGGCTAAGGCCGGTAATATTTTGGTTCGTCAGAGAGGAACAGTTCATTATCCCGGTGAAAATGTAGGAATCGGTAAAGACCATACTCTTTTCGCTTTAATTGATGGTGTAGTTTCTTTCAGAAAGAAGGCTAATGATAAATCTTACATTTCAGTGCTTCCAAAAGCATAATTAAGATTTCTTAGAAATAAAAACCGCTTTGCATACCGCATGGCGGTTTTTTTTGTATATTTGCGCGTTATTAAAATCAAACAGATGTTAACACTAAAACTATTTAGGGAGCAGCCGGAATTCGTGATTGAGCGTCTTGCTGTTAAAAATTTCGATGCAAAGGAGATTGTATCGAAAATCATTGATGTGGATAAGAACAGGCGTGCTTTGCAGGGCGAATTGGATGCATGTCTTGCAGATCAGAAAGTAAAGGCGGCAAAGATTGGCGGCCTGATGAAGGAGGGTAAAAAAGCAGAAGCGGAGGAGATTAAATCTCAGGTGGCTGTTCTTAAAGATAAATCCAAAGACCTTGATTCGGCACTTGAGTCCAACAATAAACAATTGAACGACCTTGTAGTGCTGTTGCCTAATCTCCCATGCGCCCAGGTTCCTGCGGGAAAGGGTGCTGATGACAATGTTGTCGTAAAGATGGGTGGCGAAATTCCGGAGCTCGGAGACAAGGCTCTTCCTCATTGGGAACTTGTCAAAAATCTTGATATTATCGATTTTGACCTCGGAGTCAAACTTACAGGTGCAGGATTTCCTGTATATAAAGGCAAGGGAGCGAAAATACAGAGAGCATTGATTTCTTATTTTCTTGAAAAAAATACAGAAGCGGGATACCTTGAGTATCAGCCTCCTTATATGGTAAATGAAGCTTCAGGATTCGGAACAGGGCAGCTTCCCGATAAAGAGGGGCAGATGTATCACGCCAATCTTGACAATTTCTATATGATCCCTACAGCAGAAGTGCCTGTAACAAATATTTATAGAGATGTGATACTTCAACCATCCGATTTTCCTGTAAAAATGACAGCATATACGCCTTGCTGGCGCCGTGAGGCTGGTTCGTATGGAAAGGATGTCAGGGGACTCAACAGACTTCACCAGTTCGACAAAGTGGAGATTGTACGCCTCGAACTTCCTGAAAATTCATACAAGGCTCTTGATGAGATGATTGCACACGTCGAGACGCTTGTTCGGGAACTTGGACTTCCGTATCGTATTTTGAGACTTTGCGGAGGAGATATGAGTTTCACATCAGCAATCACATACGATTTTGAGGTATATTCGGCAGCCCAGGGCAGATGGCTCGAAGTAAGCTCTGTTTCAAATTTTGAGTCTTATCAGGCCAACAGGTTGAAATTGAGATATAAAGATGAAAGTGGAAAGACACAGCTTGCTCATACTCTCAACGGAAGCTCATTGGCATTACCGAGAATCCTTGCCGCAATCATCGAAAATTATCAGAAAGACGGCAGGATAATCGTCCCTGAAGTACTCAGGAAGTACACAGGATTTGACATTATCGGATAAATATAATGGAAGGAACCAATCCTCAGAGAATTATAATGGGTATTGACCCCGGAACCAATATTTTGGGTTACGGGGTCATTCTTGTTGATAATAAGAGTGTCCACTTTGTCGATATGGGGGTGATAGATTTGAGGAAAGAGAAGGATCATTTCATCAAATTGAGCCGTATTTTTAAGGAGGTAGGGGAATTAATGGATAAATATGCCCCTGACGATCTTGCAATAGAAGCTCCTTTTTATGGGAAAAATCCCCAGGTTATGCTCAAACTCGGCAGGGCGCAGGGGGCGGCCATAGCCGCTGCTCTTCACAGAGAGATCCCCGTATTTGAATACTCTCCGAGAAAAGTCAAGATGGCCATAACAGGTAAAGGAGCTGCTTCCAAAGAACAGGTATGTACCATGCTTGAAAAGACAATGGACGTCAAACTTAAAATTCAATTTCTTGATGCCTCCGATGCTCTGGCAATCGCCATGTGCCACTTCTACCAGCTGACCAACCCTCTACTCGATACATCGGCTTCATCCAATTGGAAGTCATTTGTCAATTCTCATCCGGCACGAATCAAAAAGTGATAAATTGTTTTTGGATAATTTAACCTTTTCGCTTTTTGATTGTCTAAAGTGTATTGAAAAATTATTGAAGGAATTTATTAAATTATGAAAGTAAGAATAGTTACGATTTCTGTAATGCTGCTATTATTTACAGGCAGTCTGTTGAATGCTCAAAACAAAGGGTTTAGTGTCAAATTGCAACTGGTGGATTCTAAAACCGGGGAATATGTGGAGTTTGCCACTGTTTCAGCCACACTTGACGGGAATAAAGATGCTGCAAAATATGGCTTAAGTGATGAAAATGGAAAAATCGAATTAAAAGGCCTTAAAAAGGGAAAATATGTCATAAAAGGGGAGTTGCTTGGATATGAGCCTTATACTCAGACGATTACAATTGACAAGGATGTGGATTTGGGTGAATTGAAGATGAGTGTACAGGTGAATGCCCTTGATGGAGCGGTCGTGACCGATGTCGGCAACCCGATTGTAGTCAAAAAGGATACTATTGAGTTTAATGGATCTTCCTTCAAAACCACCGACAATGATATGTTGGAAGATTTGTTGAAGAAGCTGCCCGGAATAGAGGTGGGTGCTGATGGCTCGATTACATCCAATGGCAAGGCAATTGACAAAATCACCATTGACGGCAAGACTTTTTTCCTTGACGACCCTCAGCTGGCAAGTAAGAATCTGCCTGCCAAAATCGTAAACAAGGTTAAGGTCATCAATAAAAAGTCGGAACAGGCCGAATTTACAGGGATAGATGACGGACAGGAAGAGACAGTTATCGACTTGAGCATCATGAAGGGGATGATGAACGGATGGTTCGGTAATTTGATGGCCGGAGCAGGTTCGGATATTCGCGGTAATGATGCCGACGGCAATGCCCTTGACAATGACATCCGTTTTCAGGGTGCTGCAATGGTTGCCAGATTTACGGAATCCGACCAGATTGCCCTGATTGCAAATGCCAATAATACCAACAACCGCGGATTCAACGACCTTGCAGGAAGTATGATGGGCGGAATGCGCGGTGGCGGAATGCGTGGTGGCGGACGCGGCAACGGCATCAATACATCATATATGGCAGGTTTGAATGCCGGTAAGGTATTCGACAACAAGTCTGAAATTAATGGAAACTATCTGTTTTCGGGAAATGAAAAAGTAGTAGAAGAAAAGACAGCCAAAACCACTTTCAAACAAGATGGGAGTTCACTATTTTCAGTTGACGACGGATATAACATCACAAACAGCTACGGACACCGTGCAGGTGCTCGAGCAGATTGGAAGGTATCGAAAGAGACTTCAATTCTGTTCACACCTCAGTTCAATATAGGATACGGCAACTTTGAAGAACGTTCCGATTTCAGTACTGACAGTCGTCCGGCTTCAAGCAGCATAACCCAAAAAGTCAATGACGGTTACAGTTTATCGACAGGGGACAATAACTCACAGTCGGCCAATGGTCGTCTGCTTTTGAGACAGAGACTTGGGAAGCCGGGAAGAACAATCTCCGCCAATATCAATTACTCTTTCTCCAATAATGAGATGGATGGTCTCAACCAATCCGTAACCAATTTGTACGAGGACGATATACTTGCAGACTCAACTATTATCGATCAGCAATACAAACAAGTATCCAAATCATACGGACTTGGTGGAAGATTGTCATATACAGAGCCTCTGGGCAAACAGTTCTTCTTGGAAGGCACCTATTCTTATAACTATCGCAACAGCGATTCCTATAAGAATACTTACGACAAAGATGCAAACGGCAACTATACCATTCTTAATGACGAATATACCAATGACATCTCCAACAAATACATCAACCAGTCGGCAGGACTGAACTTGATGAAGCAGGAGGAAAAATATAATTTCACCTTGGGTGTTAATGCGGAACCTTCACGTACAATCAATGTGACGGAGGTGGCAGGAGTAGAGAAGACTATCGATCAAAAAGTGTTGAATTGGGCTCCTAATGCGAGACTTGATTTGAATTTCAGCGATTACAAGATGTTGAGATTCCGTTATCGCGGAAGATCTTCGCAACCGTCAATTTCTCAGATGCAGCCCGTTGCCGATAACTCCAATCCTCAATATCTCAAACTCGGTAACCCCAATCTGAATCCATCATTCTCTCACAGCATGAGTACGATGTACAGAACCACACAGATGGAGACATTTACTTCATTTTCAGCTAATTTAGACTTTTCATACAATCAAAAGAATATAGTCAATGCGAGTTGGTATGACCGGAATGGAGTTCAATATACCGTTCCGATGAATAACGACAAGGGGACTTTCAGCTCCAATCTGTTTATGATGTTCAACTCTCCTATTGCAAAGAGCAAATTTTCGGTCATGGCCTTCACAAACGGAAGTTTCTCCACGGGTGTCAGCTTTGTAGGAAATGACGGCATCAATCCCGAAAATCCCGATTCTTATCTGAATATTGCAAATTATACTGAAAATGAATACAAAAACGTATCTGTAGGGCAGAATCTCAGATTTGTATATCGCGACGATATAGTTGAAGTCTCTCTTGGTGGAAATGCAAGGTATTCTCAGGCATGGTACACAGTCTCAAAACAGAATGTCAATCCGACATGGAACAATTCCATAAACGGAGGAGTCATAGCAACTATTCCTAATATTATAAATATCTCTACCGATGCAAGATATACATTCTATTACGGATATGAAGAAGGGTACAATCTTCCTACCTTTGTGTGGAATGCTGAAATTAGCAAACAACTGCTTAAAAATCAGGCCACTATCAGCCTGAAAGCTTATGATATTCTCAATCAGTCACTGACAACACGTCGTACGACTACCGATAACTATGTTCAGGATGTTCAGAATAATACCCTCGGAAGATATGTTGTATTGAGTTTCACTTACCGTTTCGGTACTTTCGGAGGCAGAAGAGGGGATCGCGGTCCGGGCGGCATGGGACACGGTCCGATGGGACATGGCCCTATGGGGGGCAGAAGATAATCCGTGAAAAGGTTGCGAAGCGACAAAAGAGCTCAAAAAAGGGTGGGAAATTAAATTTGCCACCCTTTCTTCATTAATAACCAAAGTTGTCTATAAAATATACATGTGTCAATAGTATTCTATAACTTATTTTTAACATCGTCAACTATTTCACCATCAAACAGATTGATAACTCTGTGAGCAAAAGAGGCATCATGCTGTGAGTGTGTCACCATGATAATTGTGGTCCCTTCACGATTAAGTTCGGAAAGCATATCCATTACTTCCTGACCATTTTTTGAATCCAGATTACCTGTAGGCTCATCGGCAAGTATCAGTTTAGGTTTGGCAACCAAAGCTCTTGCAATGGCAACTCTCTGCTGCTGACCACCTGAAAGCTGTTGAGGAAAATGCCCTGCACGATGACTGATATTCATTCGTTCAAGTATCTGCTTAACCAGCTCTTTGCGCTCAGAGGCCTTTACTTTCAAATAAATCAACGGAAGTTCGACATTTTCGTAAACATTAAGTTCATCGATAAGGTTGAAACTCTGGAATACAAATCCGATATTTCCCTTACGGAATTTGGTACGATCTTTCTCTTTCAGCTGAGATACTTCCTTATCAAGAAGGGTATAACTTCCCGAAGTCGGATTGTCCAAAAGGCCGAGAATATTCAATAGTGTGGATTTACCACATCCTGAAGGCCCCATTATTGCAAGGAATTCACCTTGATTTACTTCAAATGAAACACCGTTGAGAGCGATAGTCTCTATCGATTCGGTACGGAAACTTTTCTTTAGATTTTCTACTTTTAACATCTTAATCAAATTTATTTAATATTTATATTATTCATTTACAGTTAGTTGTATTATTATCGCAAATAGGACTATTCCGTCTTGAGCGAATTGACCGGATTTTCGCTTGCAGCATGAAGGCTGCGCAATGTGACGGTGGTGATGGTGATAATCATTACAATTACAAGTGTCAGGGCGAATACCCACCAATAAATAGGAATATGGTAAGAGTATGAAGAGAGCCACTTATCAATAATCAGGTAGCAGATAGGACAGGCGATGATAAAACAAATTCCCACAATAATTGCAAAGCGTTTGTTGAATATTGAAAGTATCTCACCCACAGTGGCTCCGAGCACTCTGCGCGCTCCAATCTCTTTGCGGCGGTATTGTGTTTCAAACAGCACAAGTCCGAACACGCCCATCAGTGCTATAATAATAGATATTACTGAAAACAGGGTAATAAGAATGGTCAGCTTGTACTCCTGTTCATATTGTTTCCCAAGTTCTTTGTCAAAGAAGTCAACTTTAATATGCTCTTTCATCATTGAAGGGTCCATTTCGGCAATGCTCTTTTCTATGTATTTTATGACAGAACTATAATCAGCCCCTGCTGTAGTCCGTATGTAGCAATGCCGGTTTGCACGCCAAGGGTTTGCACCAAACACATAAAAGGCAAACGGAGCAATATCATATTGGAGCGGCTTGAAATTGAAGTCTTCGCAAAATCCTACAATTTCAGATTCGGCTCTGTGCCCCCAAACTTTGTCTTCAAGTGTCATGTTAAATTTCTTTTTGGCACTTTCATTGAAAAGAATTACACCATTTTCGCTCAATTCGTCCGAGCGGGAGAAGTCTCGCCCCTCGATAACCTTGATTCCCATGAATTGAAGGAAGTTGTATGATACAGTATAGCATTGAAAGTTGATATTTTCTCCTTTGAAATCACGTCCCCAGCCCATTCTCGATACGCTGACGATGTCTCCGCCTGCCCATGCAATATCCTTGATCTGAGGATTGGCTTTCAATTTGTCTTCAAATGCACCGACAGATGATGCCTTGGCAATGGAATTTGAAACAGAGGTGGTCAACAGACACTCTTTATTGAATCCCATGTCGTATTTCATCATGTAGTCGTGTTGCAGTTTGATGAAGACAGCCGATGCAATCAGGCACATCGAGATGATAAATTGCAATCCTATCAGAGAGTAACGCAAGGCTTTTCCCGATTTTGAAGAGGAGAAAGAGCCTTTTATTACCATTGCAGGCGGGAATGACGTTACATACCATGCCGGATATATTGTCGCGAGAATTCCCATTACAAATGCTGTAACTACAATCAGGACAACGACAGAAATATTTTCTCCAAGCATAATAGAAGTTGAGAGATATGACGCAATAATTGTTCCTTGACAGAGAGATACGATACACCCGGCCACAATAAGGGCGATGATAATCAGTCCGAGAGATTCCACTATGAGGCTCAAATATAGGGAACCTTTGGAAGCGCCGAATATCTTGCGGGTATTTACGCTGCGGATACGAAGCGGAACCAATGCGAAGAAGAAGTTGATAAAATTGATAAAAGCGATTGCAATAATCAGGATTGCAATACACAGCAATGTGACAGAAGTGGTCTTGTTACCCGATCTTCCGTCAGGGCTGCTGACTTTTGTGTCAAAATAAGTTTCAGTCAGAGGAAGAAGTCTCATGGTTGTACGCTTTTTGGCAAATTTGAGAGTCTCTTCCGTCGTAGTTGACATATCTGCATCGGCAATAGAGTATTTGTAGGCAAGATCGCTCATCTGTACTGCAAGTGAATCAAGATTTGATCCGGGAGCAATTTTTGCGTAATGAGGGTAACTCCATTCCGATGGGTCTTTGAAATCCTCCTCTTTGGTTACAGAGAATACTTCAAGATCCGAAAGGTCCGTCCCTTTGGAAAAATCCTTGAAAACACCCACGATTGAGACGGAATATTTATCGTTGGTCGCGAGTCCGCTGTATAAAACATCTCCAATGTCAAGTTTTAATCGTTCGGCAGCAGAGCGGGAAATTATAATGGACTGTTTGCTTTCCATGTCGGCATAGCTTCCCTTAATCATATCGAACTCAAATACATCGAATGTTGACATTGTGCCGGATGAACAGTTTATGTCGTAATGTTCGATAGCATTGTCACGATTGATCGTAAATGTTCTTCTGTCGGGGACATTCAAATATGTCTGGCATCCCGCTTCAATCTGAGGCATATTGTCAATGACATGTTGGGGAATCTGATGATTGAGATAGTCATTGAACTCTCCCTCTTCATACCAGCTTGCCATCTCTATTCGGCATATTCTGTCCGAATCTTTGATCGCCTTGTTGTAGTTGAAGTCATAAAATACCTGAACCAGAAGGATATATGCTGAGGCAAAAGCCACAGACATTCCGAGAATGTTCAGAATGCTTGAGGCTTTGTACTTCTTTAATGTTGTGATAAAATTGATAAATATTCTTTTCATTGGTGTTATTTATTTAGGATAAGGACATCATTGTCTCCGTAATTGTCATAACTTGACACGATTACTTTTTCTCCGGCATGGAGTCCTTCTATAATTTCGTAATATTGAGGGTTTTGGCGTCCTACTTTAATTTCTCTTTTGTATGCTTTATTACCATCTTCGGATACGACATATATCCATGCTCCACCTGTCTTCTGATAGAAAGATCCGCGAGGGATGATAATTGCCTGTGCCGGCTGACCGAGTTGAAGACTCAGATAATAGGTCTGTCCGGTACGAATATTTTCGGGGCGTGTCCCTGAAAATGTGAAATCCGCCTTGAACTGACCGTTGCGAACTTCAGGATATACTTTGCGAATCTTCATATCATATTGCACGCTCTGTCTCTCAAATGTTGCATCCAGACCTGCACGTACTCTGTCTATATAATGTTCATCTATTTGGGCTTCAACTTTATATCCAGACAAGTCGTTAATCTGTCCGATTTTGGTACCACCTGCAATAGACTGTCCGAGCACTACATCGAGCAGGCCGAGCTCTCCATCGATAGGGGATTTGACATTAAGGTTTGAAACTCTTGCGCGAATCAGCATCATGTTACGGCGTATGTTGCTCAAGCTCTCTTCCAACTGTTCAACCTGAATATTGCGATACAGCGAATCCTGTTTCTGCTTCTCTATTACAAGTACTTTGTTGCGTTCTGCAAGTTCATAGTCCTCTTTTGACTGGAGCCATACTTCGCGGGCCAGAAGGTCGCTCTTGTAAAGTTCGTCATTCTGCTCAAAAGCACGTTTTTTGCGTACTACATCAAGATCAAGCTGGAGCAACTCTTTGCGCAGATTGAGTTTCTCCTGTTCCATAGTGATTCTGGTATTGCGCAGAAAATTCTCTTTTTCAGCTAATTGCGCTTCACTTTCAAGTATCTGGAGGTTGAGGTTGTTGTTGCTCAGCACAACTATTACATCACCTTTTTTGACAGTGGTACCCTCTTCTGTAATAATCTTCTCGACAATACCGCTTTCGAGGGGACTGAGCTGAACTGTGGTGATAGGCTGTACCTGCCCGGTAACTCTTACATAATCATTAAATTCGCCATCAATTACATCTGCAATGCTGATAGTCTGTGCATCAACTTTCAATGTGGAAGAATTATCCCTGAAAATGAGCCATAATACGAAAATCAGAAATACGGCTCCTGCGATGTAAGGCAGTCCTTTCTTTGTGAACAAGGCCTTGATACCTTTTTTCTTTTCAATTTGAATATCCATAGTATTTACTTTTATTGTTATCTATTTAATAAGTGATTGTCCATTGTAATAATCCACGAGACGGCTTTTGATGATATATTGAAGCCTTGCGTTAAGCTGTTCCGATTTGGCCTGCAGCAGTTGGTTGGCGGATGTCTGAAGATCGATAGGGGAGGCTACACCCTGTTCGTATTTTTGTGTAGTGGCCTTATATGCGAGTTCGGCTGCCTCTACTTTTACATTTGTCTGAATGTATTCTTTTCTGAAACCTCTCATCTGATTGTAGTTGTTTTCAATTTCGCTCTGCAACGCCCTTTCTGCTGCAATCATATTCTGCTCGGCAATTCTGACATTATTTTTAGCCTTGCGGGTATTGGTCTGTCTGTAAAGGCCATCAAAGATGGGAATGCTGATGGAGGCTCCCCAATAATATCCCTGATTGTCTTTCAGCTGTTTGTTATAAGGTGTTACGGCAGAGGTGGAATTGAGATTTTCGTAATAGCCGGTAGAGTATCCGGCATTCAGTCTGATTGTAGGGAGCATCTGTCCCATAGTGGCGTAATAATTAAGTTGAGACTTTTTGAAAGATAATTGTTGCGCCTTTAATTTGGGATTATTGCTCATTGCGTAATTGATGATGCTTTCGAGAGTAACATTGTCGCTGTCACCATCCACGTAGATGCGTGTGTCTATAATTATCTCCTGATCTACAGGATAATTCATTTTTTCTTTGAGAGAAGATATGGCAAGTTCTCTGGCGTTTTCCTGTTTGATTACGTTATATTCGTCTGAACGATATTGAGCTTCAATCTGAAGTACGTCTGCTCTGCTCTTCAATCCGAGCTTTTCAAGTTTGCTGTCCTTTTCAAAAGTCTTGCGGCTTGTCTCGAGCTGTTTCTGTGCCAAGATTGCAGCCTCGCTATAATAGACTACGTCAAAATAGGCCTGCATCACTTCGAGTGACACCTCATCTTTGATTTGTTGCAGCTGCTCTCCTCCCATTATGTAAGCGATGCGGCTTGCGCGGTAGCTGTTAATTTGGGACAATCCTGAAAATATTGTCATTGAAGAGCTTGCGGAATATCCGTTGCTGAAATTCGCTGTATTGGTGTAGGTGTTGGTTTCGGGGTCAATCGAACGTCCGTAACCGGTATTGATACTGCTGCTTGCGCTTAATGACGGAAACAGCGAAGTGAGAGCGGAAAGTCTGTCCTGCCTGTAATTGCTGTTGGTGAAGTTCTGAGCATTGACCTTTGTGCTATGTTCGAGAGCATACAGCATGCAATCATTCAGGCTGAAGACAGATGTGGTTTCGTTTTGACCATACATCTGTGTCAAAAAAATTAACATTACTATTACTAAAAACGTTCGTTTCATATCGTTACTTGCTTTTTTGTTTTCTGACCTTTTTATCGCGATAACAATGCCAAAGTAGATAAATAATTGATTACTAATGATATAGCTAAAACTGTTTTTGCTTAAAGTGTCAATATTTTTTACATACGACTGTAAAATTTTTGACAAAACGGATAAAATCTGTTAATTTTGAGTATAAAATACGACAATATGAAAAAAGAAGGGACAATATTGGTTGTGGATGACAACAAAAGCATTCTTTCCGCACTCGAAATCCTCCTCGCAAGATATTTCGAGAAAGTAATACTTATAAGCGACCCCAATCAGATCAACACTCTTTTTAGAAAAAACGAAATAGATGTGGTGTTGCTCGATATGAATTTCTGGACAGGAGTAAATACGGGAAATGAGGGATTTTACTGGCTTTCCAGGATTAAAAATAT
>JAQUBZ010000012.1 GCA_028686425.1 Bacteroidales bacterium
ACATCGTGGATTTATCATTATTGAGGGTAAATTGTCTTGAAGATGTAGGGACGGTTACTGTATCTGTAAGGAACACATCCACAGGTGATGTGATTACCGATTCGTTCAACTCCGTTAGCGGGCAGGCATTTATCCCTGTTTCCAATGATTCCGGTACGTATATTTTGAGTATTATAACCGGTACGGGGAAATATTACAGAGGAGTCTATCAATTGTAGAGTATAAGAAATCAACCTATTAACAAAAACCTATTATACTGAGAGTTGTATCTTTATGAAAAAGTATTTATTGCCGATTATTTGTTTATGTATCATCTCTTCCTGCAGGCATTCCGATCAATGGGAAGTGCTGTGCGATATTGACAGTTTTATTGATGAACGACCCGATAGTGCATTGGTTGTGGTGGACAGTATTGACGTAACCAGGCTGGTCGGAGATGAAGAACAGGCCAAATACTCGCTTCTCAAATCGATGGCTTTAGATAAAAATTATATCGATCTCAAAAGCGATTCTATAATCAGCGTTGCCCTTGACTATTACGGAAAAAGGAAACTTTCTAAAGAGAAAATGCTTGCCTATTATTATGACGGCGTAATTCTGTTCAATAAAAAAGAGTACCATGAGTCGATAATCTCACTTTATACTGCCGAACAATATGCAAGACAACTTGACGACAAAAAGTACCTCGGAATTATCTTACTCACCGAGGCCCATATCTATACTGCTTTCAATATCGGACCGAAAGAGCTTGACTGTGCCACAGAGGCACATAATATATTCGCAGAACTTGGCATAAAAAAATATTATCTTCAGTCTTTGTACCGATTGGCAACCGCTTATCAGAATAACAGGCTCTACGACAAAGCCGATTCATTATACTCCGATTCATACAACCCTATTATGGCCTTCGGTGACACTTCAATGATGAAAAATTATCTGATGCCTTATGCCACGTGCCTCGTAATCCAGCCCGACAAAGATCCCGACAAGTCGATCGAATTATTTACAAAAGTTGTCAGAGATTTGCGCAGGCCGATGGATATACGTCATGTATCCATCTTTGCATACGCTTACCAACTTGCCGGCAAGCCTGATATGGCCGATAAACTATTGAAAAAAGTAGAATCATCCCCGGATTCGTATTATTGGCAATTTAGAATTTACAGACTTCGTGGAGACATTCATAAGGCATACGATTATTTAAGATACTCAGCTACTCACCAGGACACTACCGTCAATAACATCCTGAACAATTCTATTTTACAGACACTTGATGATTATCACGCCCTTCAAAGTCGCACTATCAAAGAGGAAAATGATGATTTGAAGTTGTTAATTGTGATAATAGCTCTATCGGTATTGATAATTATCATTGTTGCCTATATGATTATCAAGAATAAGATACGCAAATTTGATAATGATGCTTTATTGATGAAAGAAATAGCCGACAGGCAAATGAAGAATTTTGAAAACGATTTGAATAAGACTCAAAACAGCATAAGTGACCTGAGAGCATACATCAAAACCAATAAGAAATCACAATTTGCCATATTGCGCACATTATGCGAAGAATTAACTCTTATCGAAAGCCGTTCTGAAGAAACGTCTTTCATCAAAAACCGAATATTTCCGATTCTGACTTCCATAATCTCCGACAGAGGGGCAAATTCAGAATTTGAAAAGCTGATAAATGACTATACTGATGACAGCATGAAAAAGTTGCGCAAAGAAATGAAGGGTAAGATGCGGGAAGATGACTTTGTCATCATCTGTTACTTTATTGCAGGATTTGATTCATCCCTGATATCTCGTCTCATGGGGAAAAATATTGGAAAAGAAGATATTTATTCGCGTAAACATCGTATCAAAAAACGACTAAAAGAATCCAACATCAATATTGTCGCTATCAATGAGACATTCTTTGACGAATCAGAGCAATAATTTTTAACATAATGATTATTAATAATTTATGACCAATATACCAGAACACGGATTTATAAAGCCTTTAGCCATATTTATGCTAATATGGCTATTTACGTCATGCTCTTCAGACAGAAACAGAAGCAGCCAGTATGTAATTGAAGTCGATCCGACTTCCTTCACTGAGATTAATCTAAATGATTGCAAAAGTGTTGTGATTTCCGACACCACATTGCTTATCGGAGTAATACGACAAGCATTATCAGACAACAACTATCACTACATACATTCCAATTATAAATTATTTCTATTTGATAAGGATGGCAGATTTATCTGTAAAATAGGAGAACGAGGAAGAGCAGGAAACGAATATTCAAGTCTCCATTATTTTTGGCTTGAGGGTGAATCTATTTATCTTTATGACTTCAATGGAGGTAAAATATTCAATTATTCCACTAATAATGAACTTCTTTCCACTAACAGAATCAGCAGAAATGGTGATAATGAATATGCTTTTACTTACATTGTACCTTTGAAAGACGGTTATTTAGGACGCTGTGTATGGGACGGTGTTGCCGGTATATCTCCCGCATTAGCTTATTACTCAAGTGATTTTAAATTTGAACATACCATAGGGGATTTATCTATCAATAGCGGTTTAAGGCTTGGTTTCCCCCTGACCAAGAGCAAGGACGGTGCTCTGTATTGGAATCCGTTTGGCAACAAAATATATTTTATAGATGATACTCAGACTGTTTCTACACGATACACTATATCTTTCGGCAAGTATAGTTTTCCGGACCTTGCATCATATAAAGACGATTATGATGTGTTAGACCTTGCAATGAACGAAGATTGGAGACGAAATCACGCCGGATCGTTCAGCTATGTGTTTGAAAATGACAACATCACCTACTTTATTTATGGTATGGACGATAAAATGCATATTTTGAAATATAACTGCAAAACTCATCGTTACAATAACTTCAGATTGGAAACGTCAGACGATGAAACTATACAAAGTTGTTCGTCTGACGGCAAAAACATCTATATATATGTCGAATCAGAGAAAGGATTGGTAATATACAACTTGGGAAAATAACTCATTTGTCATCATATAATAATCTAACATACTGCAATTTATGAACAACACGACTTTTCGATGGATTATTGCAATCGTTGTGACTGTTATTTGCAAATTAAGCAAGACCATACTATTTCCTAAATGGGAAATATAATGCACATTTATTTGGAAAATAAAAGAAAAGGCTCTATTTTTGTACCAAAGAGGCAAAATATTGCACTATGGATTTTTATTCAATTATACGAGAACGCCGTGCCTTGTTGAGTTTGACTCAACAGGATTTAGCGGATTACACCGGGTTGAGTTTGCGGATTATCAGGAGTATCGAGGCCGGCAAGGGTAATCCCTCTATGAGTACGCTTACCAAAATAGCCGAAGCACTTGGATTGGAATTAGTATTGAAAGTAAAAGATATGAGTAAATGAGACAGGCACAAGTTTTCAGTAATGGCGTGTTATCAGGTCTGCTGACGGAGACCGATAGCGGAGAATATATTTTCAGCTATGATGATTCATTTTTGATAGACGAGAAGCAGACGTCAATCAGCTTGTCATTTCCAAAGAACAAGCGAGAGTTTTCATCCACAAAACTGTTTCCTTTCTTTTACAATATGTTATCCGAAGGAGCAAATAAGACAACCCAGTGCCGGAGTTTGAAAATTGATGAAAACGATGCGTTTGGATTATTGTTGGCAACGGCACATACCGATACTATCGGGGCCATAACAGTGAAAAAGATATGAGAAAGATAGAAGTTTGCCCCGGCAACTTAACTCCGGGATTTGACACGTATAGTCCTTCTTGTCTTCGTAAATTGTTCGATGGCAAAAAAGTTTCGCCTATATTGGATTTTGATTTTGATGCAGAGAGTATAGACTTTGCGGAGCGTATCAATCAATTATCTATATCGGGAGTGCAGGAAAAGTTGTCGGCAGTTGTGGATAATGGAAAAATCGTTCTTACATCAATTGGACAGCAAGGGCGGTATATCATTAAGCCTGCTCCGAATTACAAGCACTTGCGCTTCCGTCATCTAATACCTGCCAACGAACATCTGACAATGCAAATCGCCAAACAGGTATTTAAGATAAATGTTGCCGAAAACGGACTTGTCTTCTTTGCTGATAATGAAGCCGCATATATTACGAAACGATTTGATTTTGATGCGGAAGGAAACAAAATCAAGCAGGAAGATTTTTCATCATTGGCTCAAAAAACCGCTTCTACGCACGGCAAAGATTTCAAATACACAGGGAGCTACGAAGATGTAGCAGCTCTTCTGAAACGTAACGTATCGGCATGGCAGGTGGAAATGAGCAAACTGTTTACCATTATTGTATTCAATTATCTATTTGCCAACGGTGATGCTCATTTGAAGAATTTTTCATTACAACAATCTGCTGACGGAGACTATTTGCTATCCCCTGCATACGATTTAATGAATACATCCATTCATGTGCAGGACGAAGATTTCGCTCTGCAAGGCGGCTTAATACCGCAAAGCGAACATTCACAAATTTACTGCACCAGTAAACACCCCTGCAAGGAGGACTTCATCACGTTTGCAAATCGTATAGGAGTATTGCCACAGAAACGGGACGCAATTATCACACTGTTTTCAACGGAGAATCCACTTACCGGTGATTTGATTGACCGCTCATTCTTGGACGATACTACAAAACGAATGTACAAACGCTCTTACCAAGAAAGATTGAGCAGGTTTTTGAGATGCTAAAATAGTATTTTATTTGTAAAAAAGGGTAATATTTACACAATGTGAGAAATTTAGTGTCGTTAAAAACCACTGATGTAATTTTTTAATTTTTCACTTATGGATAATATACTGTTTTTCAGCCTATTATAAGTAGGTGAATGTAAGGAATTATTTTTGGTGGATTGCATGCACCCACCTACCTTTGCATAAAAGAATACTGACATATTCTATAAAAGAAATATTCAAATATTAACCGCCCTTTTGGGCATAAAACAAATTAAAATGAGAAAAAAAACAATCACCATTGTTGGATCATTCTTGATCTTTGCTATGTCTATTGGGTTATATGCCAATAGTCTTCAATTTATCGAACAATTAAGTCAACAAAATGTTGAAGCACTGACTTATGAAGAATGTTTTAATAAGCCTGGCTACAATGATGGACATTGTGAGACCGACGGAACTATTTACCTTTGTGCAAATAAGGGTTTTTTAGAGCGTAGAGATTGTGTCAAAGATACAGCTATTGACTAAGCTATGTACGTCTATCGCAATTTACTAAATTGCTTATTAATACTGCTGTTTCTGAATTGTTCATGTTCAATAAACATGAACAATTCAGAAACACCTATTATTGATGATCCAGTATTTTTGTCTTTGGTTGATAGCATAAAACTTCCATTAGATTCCATTACATCTCCAATAATTACAGCATCTTGCTATAAGGATGGCATGTATTCATTTATGAAATCTAACCATAAAGAGATTGTATTTTATGATTATTACCTTCAAAAGGAAATTAACAGAGTAATTGTGCAATATCCTATAAGTTCATATCAAATTATTGACAGCAATCACATCGTTTGTTATAATTATTCAAAAAATATCTTATTTAAAGTTAATCTGAATGGCAATACATTGAGCAGTTATAAGATAATGCCCACTATAGACCTCTTTCCAAGTCCTATTGCTAAAACTTCACCGATTATAGTTAGTGGTGATACCATCATCTTTACAGGGCATATAGGTGGGGAAAGTCATCATGAAAAAAAGAATAATAGGCCTACTACCGGAATATATGACACCAAAAAAAAATCTATCGAATACAGTGTTCAATATCCTGACATTTACAATAAATATCATTTTGGGGGCTCTCTCATGCGATGGATATATAGCGACTATAATGATTCGAAAAGAACAATACTATATAGTTTCCCCGCATCACACTACATTTATGAATCTTGCATTGATGATATAAGTAAGCTGAATCAATTCTATGCTGGAAGTATCCATATCACTCAAATAAAGCCTATGGCGAGGAGCAAAATGAGGGCATTTGGCAGCAATGCAAGAAACAAGTATTTTGCAACCACTCCTAGTTATTCAAATATTTTATATGATAAATATAACGATGTGTATTACAGGATAGCAGAACAACCATCAAGTGATTTTGATGCGGGATCAGGATGGCATAAAGAAATATCCGTAATCATTCTTAATAATAATTTCGACATTATTGGAGAAACATATATCGGAGTTGTTAATCCTATTAACAGGTATTGTTGTTTCGTTAATGAAAAAGGATTGCATATAATGGAACCATCTAATAAAGATGAAAATAGCATAGCTTTTAATATATATTCAATAAAAAACAAAATAGATGAATAAAAAGATATTTTCACTTCTCGTTGTAATAGCATTTTCTTTTATTCTTAAATCATGCAGTCAACCAATTGATTTTCCTCCAATCGTTACTAATTATATACCTGACACTCTTATTAGAGACATTAAATATTTAGTAATAATTCCAAATAATGGATGTGGTGGATGTATATCGTATGCTGAAGATTATTACAATAAACACGACGATTCTAATATTTATTATATTTTTACAAATATTCTTTCTTTAAAAGAATTACGTTATAAAGTACATCTTAGGAACAAGAACACTTTTATTGATACAAACAATATGGTATATATGTTATATCCGGAAGATATGAATTTATATCCGGCAATTATTACTCTTCAAAAAGGGAAAATTGTAAAAGAAAATTATCAATCAATCTACGAAAATGGATTTTTATTAATAAAACAATAGTACATTATGAACAACACAACTTTTCGATGGATTATTGCAATCGTTGTGACAACTTTGTTTGCCACATCCTGCAATAAAGCATATAGCGGATTGAGAGTTGATCTGGCAAGTTCAATCAACAAAACCGACTATATTGACAGTCTTCATTTCAAATCACTTGACATTACCCCTATAGGTGATGATTTTCCCTTGAAAAATCCAAGAATATTTGATGTCAAAGATGATTTGATTTTTCTTACAAGCAATAAAAATATCGTTATTCTTGATAAAAATTCAGGGCTGATGACATCCTTTAGCAGACACGGTCGCGGACCAGAAGAATACCTTTCATTGTTTGGATGTTGCACCGATAAGGACGAGCAGGTTATTTATGTTGCGGGAATATCGGATTCAAGACTGATGTCATACGATTATGACGGGAATTTTATCGCAAAACACATATTCGATTCAAAAGTAACGGATGTACGCTGTGATAGTGACGGCAATCTATGGCTGTGTCTGAAAGGAGGGCCATATAGTATTGCAAAACTTGACCAATATTATAATATCGCCGCAAATTACGCTCCGGAAAAGAACATTGAAGAGCAGCGTGGGATGGTTGTATTCAATGGCATCAACAAGTTTAATGGTGATATTTATTTCAATCCTGTAAATTGTGATACAATCTATAATTTAAGCTCTAAAGAATATCTGTTAGTCAATCAAGGGCATTTCAAGATGCCGGACGAATTATATATGGCTGTAGGTAACGAGGAAATGCAGGATAAATATATCTTCATCCAATCATACTGTGTCTCGAATGACTTTTTCTTCACCGAGTACCTCTATCAAAGGAAATATTATTGTGATGTTTGGAATGCAAAAAATCACACTTTAATCTTTCGTAATGTTATAACAAGTGAGACGGATATTCCGTATATTCATGTCCCTATCGGTAACGGAGTTCTTCCATTTTGGCCGACATTTATAGCAAACGGCAAGTTATATGCTGTTGTTGACGGTTATACCGCGCATACTCTGTTCCCGGAACAATACTCTGACAATTCTAACGGATTTATAGTTGAAATTGAAATCTGATTGAAATATTAACCAATAACAGTACCCAATGAGGAGAAACCAACTATTATTAAATTGTATTTGTGTCCTAATGACGTGCTTCATTGTCTGCATTTCCTGTTCAAGGAGCACGGATGAGTATAATGCTCCTGTGTTTAAAGAAACTGTTGAAGTAGCGCTTGAGGTTTTGAATGATGATATTTCATTTACCTACGGGACAATTGACTGTGTTGATACTCTTCTAATTATAAGCAACAAGACCACTCTTAATAAGAATACTTTTCACATATTTTCTGCAAACAGCGGTAAATACATAAAAAGTTTTGGATCGGTAGGAAGAGGACCGGGAGAAACGTTGTTTACAGCTCCTAATTTTAGTACTGATTACAATAACAGTAGAATGTATGTGTATGATACCCCTCTACATAAGCTTATTGAATACGATATATCCAAAGTATTAAATGGAGATGTTCATTATGCCTCAGATATAAAAATGGAGGAAGACAACGGTCATATTCTAACCTCGCGTTTTTACTCATTGGATGATAGATTATTTTTATGGGTAGATCAGCGATTCGTTATAGGGAGTACATCAAACATAATATCATGCTATGGCTCTTATCCCCGACTGGATGAACCCGAAGAATATAAAAAATTAGAACGCTCGTATTTTGACAGACTGAGTTATACAAGAGTTTCACCAAATAAGTCAAAATTTGCTCATGCAACATATAGCGGGTGTATTTTAGAAACCTTTTCTTGTATAAATAACACTATTACACCTATTGCCATTAACAGATTATATAGACCAATATACGAAAATAAATATAAAAATGAAAATTATCCTCATGTCTTTCAATCCAATAAAGCAATTTGCGGAATAAAAAATTTGGCGTGCACTAACGAATACATTTATGCAACCTATTCCGACATACCTAAGGAGTGCTCATATAAGTCTATTGCTGTCTTTGATTGGAATTGTCAACCGGTCAAATTATTATCATTTGAAGATAAAATACAGTACATGTATGTCCTCTCCGGAGACAAAGCGGGTTTTGCCCTCGCAGAGCGTGAAGATGGAATTGTATATTTGGCCAGATTTGAATTATAAACTTAAATGCTTATGAAAATTATTTGATTAATCATGTATATACTCGGGATTCAACATAAAAAGAGTGGGTTTTTACAACAACAGAGTGGGTTTTAACTTTTCCAAAGAGGTAATAACTCAGTAATTTTGCATCATATTATTGCGGAGCAATGTTTCTGGGCAAGATTGTATTGTAACTCCACTGCTGCTGGAACAGTATAATAGGTTGTATTCAGCAGTACAGAACAGCAAGACTATATCTTTTCCTAAATGGGGGCAGTCGCAAAATACCCAAAATAAATATAATAATATGAAAATAAATTAAATACTGTAGCAAAAGGGGATGCTTTTGAGAATATGGTTTTTCATTAAAATGAAAGAGTTGCTGGAGTCCGACAAGTTGGGGCTCTCCCCAATCCATAGCAAGATATTTCAAAAGAAAGAGTATCAATGAAAAACAGGAAATACAATTATATTTGATATTGCCATCGAATCGTATCATCCTAATAGTGATGAGTGCTCAACATTAACCCTTATAGAATGTAAGGATTATAAATCTCCCATTGAAGTTAATCAGTTACGTAATTTTGTGGCAAGTATTGATGATGTTGGCGGTAATAAAGGTTATTTTATTACCACAAGCCACTTTCAACAAGGGGCAATCAAGCATGCAAGAAGTTATAAGATCGGCCTTGCAAAATTTAACAAACAAAATCTGGATGCTGAGGAATGGGTATTAAGACGAGTTGGTTATCAGAATCACCAAAAAAGACAGACTATTTTAGAAGAATTATGTTCATCAAATACATCACAAAATGATTTTGTTGCCATCTGTGGTTATGACTATTATTCCAATTTTCTTGGTTAAAAAGGCTGTAGCCAAGATGGCCAAAAGGCAGAGGAAAGATTAAAAGCTTCGCGTGAAGTTATTTATTTTGAGAATAATTGCTTGAAGGTTTCGAGTGTATTCTAAACTTTTGTACATTTGCAGAAAAATATAGAATATGGACGAAAGATTTGAAACTTTAAAGAAATATAACCTATGGGAGGGGAATGCTCTGCCTATTGGATATTTACGCGCTGACTATACACAAAAGATAAATTCATATATTGGTAACAGATTGGTTAAAGTGCTTGTCGGGCAACGAAGAGTGGGGAAAAGCTATATTCTGCGCCAATTGGCTATGCAGTTGATTGCAAGTGGTGTCGACAAGAAAAACATATTCTTTCTAAACAAAGAGTTCTCCGATTTTGATTTTATCAAGACCTACACAGACCTTGATGAATTGGTGAAATTGTACAAGCGACAGATTAATCCCCAAGGCCGTATCTATCTTTTTATTGACGAGATACAGAACATCGAAGGTTGGGAACATATAGTTAATTCATACTCGCAAGATTATGTTGATGAGTATGAGGTATTCATCAGCGGCTCCAATTCAAAAATGTTATCCGGCGAACTATCCACATTGCTATCGGGTCGCTACGTTGATTTTAAGATATTGCCTTTATCGTACCATGAATATTTGGGTATAGCTCAAAAAGAGGACATCAAGCAGAGTTACATTGACTATATGCAAACAGGCGGTATGCCCGAACTCTTTCAGCTCTCCAATGAGGAAGTTAAACGGAACTATATTGAAGCATTGAAAGATACCATTTTACTGAAAGACATTATTCAAAGATATAACATCAAGGATACCAAGTTACTTGAGGATATTTTTGTTTATTTGATAAACAATGCCGCAAATCTGCTTTCAGTGCGTAATATAGCGAACTACTTCAAAAGCAGTGGCCGCAAAACAAGTTACGACACAGTAGCTGCCTACATCGGTTATATCGAAAATACATATTTGATTCATCGAGTAGAGAGATTCAATATCAAAGGCAAAGAGACGATAGCAGGTAATTGTAAATACTACGCCAATGACCTTTCATTCAATAATTACCTATATCGAGGCTTTGGCTATGGTATCGGCTATATGCTCGAGAACTTAGTATACCTCGAACTTGTTCGTGGTGGGTATAACATTTATGTGGGCGCTATTAAAGACAAAGAGGTGGACTTCGTCGCAATTAAAGGCGATAGAACAATCTATATTCAGACAACATATATGTTGATAGACAAACAAACCATTGAACGAGAATATTCTCCGCTTGAGGTCATCGATGACTCGTTTGAGAAAATTGTGGTATCGTTGGATGATATTGCACAACCGTCAAGAGGAGGAATACGGAATATTCAAGCGTGGAAGCTATCTGATATATTGTAGCCAAGATAACCAAAAGTCAGAGGAAAGATTAAAACTGTTCTAAATAGAATATTTAAAATACCCAATAATGAATATCGAGTTTAAACCAATATATAACGAATGTGAAGTCTTCAGGAACGACGTAAGGCGTGTACTGTCAATCGCCGTGAATGAAACGTTTGGAGACTTTGAAGACGAATCGGCAAACCCTGAGGAAGTAATTGCAGATGCCGACATAGATATGACGATGCAACAGCCATCGGAAGAAGTTTATTTCATTGAAATAGACAAGGTTCGTGTTGGTGCAATCGCGCTGAACATCAATACTGAAAGCGATGGCGGCTGCCGTGGAAAGTTGGATCTTTTTATCATCTATCCCGAATATCACAGCAAAGGTTATGGCACAAAAATAATTCAAGCCATCGAGCAGAAATATCCCGAGGTTCGCGTGTGGGAACTGATAACGCCATATTTCGAGAAACGAAACATCCATTTCTATGTAAACAAATGCGGCTACAAAATTGTAGAGTTCTTCAATGCAAAGCATATCGACAAAGCCTATTCCGAGAGAAGAGGCGACATGCGGTCTTTTGAGAAAGAGTATTTTAGATTCGAGAAGGAGGTCTAATACATTTTGCCGGCGACTGCTAAAAATAGGTCTTCACCGCGAACTCTTCTTGGTCGATAAAAATCTGTTTGAAGGCATAGATATTGTTCTGCTCGTAAAAAATCAACATCGCCTTTTTGTAGTCAATAGAATCTACTGTGCGGAATGAAATTGGGCAGTAGTTATTGGCAATCAAAATGGCATTGCTCACGATACGGGCAGTGCGCTTGTTGCCGTCGTTGAAAGGCTGAATGTAGGACAATAGCAATAATACAAGTAGAGCTTTTTCAAATATGTTGGCACGGCTATTTATCAGTTCACAGGTCTGTTCCAATGCCTCACGAATCTGAAACTCGTTGTCTAATGGGCGGTAGTTTGTACCAGTGATGCCGACACGCCTGATTCGTATATTACGCTCTACCGGTAACTCCTTGATAAGGATAGAGTGAATCGTTTCTAGTTTGGCAACGTTGAGCTCTGAGAGATACTCCGGATTGTCGAGAATAAAATCCAGCGCATCTTTGTGGTTGAGCAACATCACCGCCTCATCTTTACTTTTCCCTTGGGCAGTCTCTTTTTCTTTGAGCAGTTTTTCTGTTTCAAGCAGCGAATAGGTGTTGCCCTCTATTTGCGATGATTTCCAGCTAAGGTCAATGCCCAATCGCTCCATTTCACTGCGGTATCCATTTTCGGAAAGCGTCGATATATTCTTGCGGAATGTCTCTTGCAGGGCGTTTAATTGCTCAAACTCCGCCTTTGTAAAGATTGCTGGTGTTGCACGAAGAGCCGGTATCAACTCAAAATTGTACTGACCGATTATCTGACGTTCATCGACTTCCTTTTCAAAGTAGGTCGCAATATCAACCGGCATAAATAATTGATAGGACGGCGAAATTGAATAGCGGCTGGATTTCGATTTGCCGGTTACGACGACAACTCCATCGGCAACCAACTTTGCCAACTCACGTCTCACCGTTGCATATGACGCCTTTACACCTGCTCTTTCTGAAATCTCGGAAGATGACAGTTTTGGATTTGCCTTTATGAAATCTAATATCTGCTCACTGTTACTCATAATCGTTCGTCTTTCTGCTCACAAATATAATACTGTTTTGCTCAAAACAAGTAAAAAGTGGGCAGAATATTTAATTTATGATGAGCAGAAAGGTTATTTACTATGATAATTCAGGCGGATTCTGACAACTCGCTGAACAAAATTATAATAACTCACCGAATGAAATAACAATATTCAGCCGAACGATTATCCGCTAACTCGCCAGATAAGTATTCAAAAGTTATCTCCCCATAGTGGATAGCCGATGATGTAAAAAAGGCTGTAGCCAAGATAACCAAAAGGCAGAGGAAAAAATTAAAAGCTCTTGACGGACAAGAGGGGAAAAATACATAATGGGAGAAGTAAAGTGTCATCAAAAAACTCCCGATGTAATTTTTTGATTTTTCGCTTATGGACAATACGCTGTTTATCAATCTATTACAAATAGACGAATGTAAGGAATTTTATTTGGTGGATTGCATGTACCCACCTACCTTTGCATAGCAAGTCTGAGAAAAACTCAGACGCTCAATTTAAAAAATAATACTTATGAAACAATTCTTTGCAATTTGCATTGTCATTGCAGGTGCCATGACAGTTGCGTTTGCCACTAAATCCTTTAGTTACTCCAATCCTGCAAAAGACAGTATCGTTGAAGCCAACATTGAATGTCTTACAGACGATGAGCCTACTATTACAGGAAAATGCAATCCAGGAGTAGAAGAGTGTTTCTTTTCTTGCAAAAAATGTGGTGCTCAGTATTATAGCAACAAAAATCACGATAAAGAGGGAGAAGCCTACGAAGTAAGTGGAATCTGTCTTGTCTGCAAAAAGGAACTTTAATGCAGCCTCGTTCCTTTATATTGATTTTCATCATTATACTCATCCACATTTCATGTTCAAGAAACACGGATGAGTATAATGCTCCTGTGTTTAAAGAGACTGTTGAAGTAGCGCTTGAAGTGTTAAATGATGATATATCATTTACATACGGAACTATTGACCGTATTGATACTCTTCTGATTATAAGCAACAAGACCACTCTGAACAAGAATACTTTTCACATATTTTCCGCAAACAGCGGGGCCTATATCAAGAGTTTCGGAGCTTCGGGAAGAGGGCCTGGGGAAACATTTTTTACAGCTCCCAAATTCAGTATTGATTACAAAACCAGAAAAATCTACGTTTATGATACCAATTTGCGAAAACTTATAGAGTATTCATTAGATAAAATTTTGAATGGCGATACAATATTCTGGATGGAAATGTCAATGCCGGCAAGTGAAAAAAATCATATTTTGACTACAAAATTTTACTCTCTAAACAACGGGATATTTTTGTGGTCAAATAACAGGTTTATTATTGGAAATACCTCAAAAGTACTATCAGTTTATACGGATTATCCTAAATTAGATGAACCGGACGAGTACAAAAAAGTAGAACATTCATATTTTGATTATTTAAGTTACATGAACGTATCTCCTGATAAGTCAAAATTTGCCCATGCAACATATAGTGGATTGATTTTAGAAACATTCTCTTGTGATAGTGAAACCATTAAACCAATTGCAATCAATAAGTTTTTCAATCCTATTTATCAATGTGAAAATAAGAATGTTAATTATCCTCGTGTGTACCCATCTGACAAAGCTAAAGGATGTATTAGAAACATCACATGTACCGATCAATATATTTATGCCACCTATTCAGAGCAGCAAAAAGCATTGGTTGGAAACACAGTTGCTGTCTTTGATTGGAATTGTCAACCTATCAAATTATTATCATTTGAAGATAGAGTACAGTACATGTATGTCCTCCCCGGAGACAAAGCGGGTTTTGCCCTCGCCGAGCGTGAAGACGGAACTGTATATTTGGCCAGATTTGAATTATAAACTTAAATGCTTATGAAAAAACTATTCTTGATGTTGTGTGGTATTGTGCTGTTGTTCCAATCATGTGAGTCCGGTAAACCTTCCGTAAAGGCAGAACTGAATAAAATGATTGGCAGCAGAGTAACATATCCAAGCGAAATGATGTTGTTGAACAATAACAATCGGATGATTGAGGACTATATGAATTCCGTTTACAAAGTCATATCATTTGTTGATTCAATACAATGTAATGAGTGCAAGGCAAAAGCCTTATTGCCATGGAATGAATTATTTCCGATGTACAAAAAACTCGGCATACCGGTATTGACTATTGTCAGCACCCCCGATTTATCTTCTTTTAATAATGCCGTCAAAGAAATCGGCATAACGTTCCCCTATATGTATGACATACACGATGAATTTGCAAAAAACAATCACATATCCTACAATGAATCGCTGAGAGTATTCCTGACAAGGAATGACACTATCATATTTGTCGGAAATCCGGCACATAACAATACTATTCACGAAATGTACATCAACAAACTGACCCATATTGAGTGAATAGATTATTTAAAATAATCCGTATTGTTGTCGGTGTGATAATCCTGCTTGTTGTAATTAATTTCACGCGCAGGATCTTCATCATGGATAGTTTTGTGGTACCTAAAAGTGCATCAATGTATCCTACTTTGATGTATGGAGACAAGGTGGCTGTGGACAAGACTTTGTTTGGGGCGCGAATTTACAAAAGTTTCGATTTTAAGCCTGGAGCCGGACTTGAATCGTTCAGAACTCGTGGAAGTCGAAAGATAAGGCACAATGATGTGTTGATTTTCAATTTTCCGATTCATAATGGCAGAATTGAATTTTTGATTAATCATGTATATGCAAAAAGATGTATCGGGATTCCGGGAGACAGTGTCAGTATCGTTGACGGATTCTACAAATGTAACAATTATGACGGTATTTTCGGAAACAGACAAAATCAAGAAGAATTGAGAGACTATACATACGTAATTGACACTTCTCTTATGCAAACTATCCCCTATAATGATCAATCTGATTGGAATATTCTGAATTTCGGCCCTGTATATGTTCCACGAAAAGGAGATGTAATATTGATAGACAGCATCAATTATCCGCTATACAAGAGAATTATCACATACGAGGATAGTACTTTCAGCAATAGAACATGCCTTTACAGATTTAGGGAAAATTATTACTTCGTGGCCGGAGATAATGTTGCAAACTCTTATGATTCACGATATTGGGGATTTTTACCGGAAGAATTCATTATTGGCATAGCTTCAAAAATACTTTATTCCAAAGATCGACTCAATGGCAAATACCGCAAAGAGAGATTTATGATGAATATCGAATAACCTGTAAACAATGTATTAATTTGAAAAACACGAAAACCATAACTGTAATCGATATTCTGTCAGGGATGCTGTTTAT
This sequence comes from Bacteroidales bacterium, assembly GCA_028686425.1. Classification (GTDB taxonomy): domain Bacteria; phylum Bacteroidota; class Bacteroidia; order Bacteroidales; family UBA932; genus Cacconaster. The sequence goes on from JAQUBZ010000012.1 coordinate 16,207, forward strand.
CTATGCCCTGATTAGTTATTACCTTACCTCTCAATATATTGCATCTGAACAATTACTCAAACTGTTTGTTTGTGCCTTTGTGTATGTCGGGGTCAGAATGTCGATGGCAATAATTCCAAGGACCTGGATAAAATATGTTTCGTTGTTAATCCCTCTGGCAGGTGGATATGAAGCAATTGTGGGAATTTTGCAGGGACTTGAAATCATTTCTTCCAACAATCAGAATTTTATGATTACCGGGACATTTCTTAATCCGGGGCCTTATTCGATTGCAATTGTGGGCGCATTGTGTTATTGCATCGCATGTTTTGAAAGGAAAGAACAGACAAAGTGGGTAAAATATCTCTGCATCGCCTGCTGTATTCTTTGCGCATTGGTATTACCTGCAACTCAAAGTCGGACAGCATTTGTGGCATTGGGAGCATGCTGTCTTATAATATACCGTAAACGGCTTAAATTAAGAAATATACTGATTATCGCACTTATCGCAGTTGCAGCAGGTACCATGTTGTATTATTTTAAGAAAGAATCGGCGGACGGAAGAGTTTTCATTTGGCTGATAAGCTTGAAGGCTGTTTTTAGCAGCAAATGGCTATCAGGGTATGGATTAGGAGGATTCAGGCCGACTTATGCCACTTTTGCAGAAGAATATTTCAGCAATCACCCCGATACTCACTTTCTTTCTGTGGCAAGTTGTCCCGAATATTCTTTTAACGATTATATTCAGATTGGAGTCGAGCTCGGGATTATCGGAATAATATTGGCCGTTTCTCTGGCTGTCACAGCGATAAAAGCCTTAATAAAAAACAATACGGCAATAGGCTATTCTGCTCTTGCAGTGCTGATTTGTTCGTTATTTTCATATCCTTTCAATCTCCTCCAATTTCAAGTGTTCGCTACTTTCTGTCTTGCCATAGGGGCTGTATATTGCCAAAAAGAGCAGAAACATGGTATTGCCACAAACGCTATACTCTCTATAGTGGCAGTTATTTCAATTCTGTTGTCTGTCAAATCAAACAACTCCCGCTCAAGCCTGTTGGACGATCATTACTATTTTTCAATGGGGCAACATCTTAATAGTGAGCATCTTTATAATGAAAGCAATCAATATCTTCTGAAAGGATTGATGATGTCTGACGATCCGATGTTTTATAATGTCATGGGGCGCAATTATCAGAGTCTTGGGGCATACAAGTTGGCTGAGGAGAGTTATTTTAAGGCTTTTGGAATACTTCCCAACAGAATATATCCCCTGAAATTACTGATGGATTTATACAAAGAGACCAAAGAAACAGACAAATTGATAAATATCGCAACTAAAATCATTAACTTTAAACCCAAGATTGTCTCCGACTATACCGACGAAGTCCAAAAAGAAGCACAACAAATTTTAGACACCAATATCCATACTTATGAATAAGCTTACAATTACTCTATTGAATTTTACAAACTCGGGGTTCAACATAAAAAGAGTGGGTTTTAACAACAACAGAGTGGGTTTTAACTTTTCAATTGAGGTAATAACTCAGTAATTTTGCATCATATTATTGCGGAGCAATGTTTCCGGGCAAGATGTATTGTAAGTCAGGTTTTTATTTTTTATCTTTGTGAGATGACAAGTTATGTTAATTATGAACAGGTTTTTTAGATTTATATTATTTGCAGCAGGGACACTGCTGTTGGGTTGCGGGGGCGGATCGGCCCATGCACAGGAGAGTTTCAGTATCGAAATGGGACTTGGAGAGGTGATTACTACAGCACACGAGCAATCACCTTCTGCTGTGCTGGCCCGCCACAATTTTGTGGTAAGTTATTGGCAATATCGTACTTACAAAGCGCAATATCTACCATCGCTCAATCTGCAGGGGTCGCTGGGGCAGTATAACAGGTCGTTTTCGGCAGTACAGAGCAGCGAGACCGGAGAGATCAATTATGTCTCAAACAACAATATGCGCAACTCCCTCGGCCTATCTATAGATCAGAATATTCCGTTTACAGGAGGTTCACTGTCAGTCATTACTTCACTCAGCCGCCTGGACCAGTTCTCTCCGCTCAACAAGATTACTTATAATTCTGTCCCTATCAATATCTCTTATAATCAGCCAATTAATGGATATAACTCCCTAAAATGGGAAAAGAAGATAGAGCCTAAAAAATACGAGTTGGCAAAGCGCCATTATCTGGAGACGATGGAAGCTATCTCCGTAACGGCAGTGGGGTATTTCTTCGACCTTCTTATTGCTCAAAACAGAGTGGCGATGGCAATAAAGAGCCGTGACAACACTCGGCAATTGTACAACATTGCAAAGGAGAGATTCAATATCGGGAGCATCACAAAAGATGAACTGCTCCAACTCGAATTGAGACTTCTGAATGACGATATTTCAATCCGTGACAATCAGACCAGTGAGGGAATGGCCATGCGCAAGTTAAGGACCTATCTCGGATACAACGAAAGTGTCAAACTTGTGCTCAAAACTCCTGAAGAGAATCCTCAATTTACTGTATCTGTGGAAGATGTGATGGCCCGTGTCTGGGAGAACTCTTCAGATATCCTCAACAATGAGATCAACTCCCTGTCGGCCGAAAAAGCTATTGCGCAGGCAAAGGCGAACAGCGGTCTGAAAGCTTCATTGTATGCGCAGTTCGGGCTTAATCAGGTGGCAGAAGGATTGGACAACGTTTACAAATCCCCTCTTGATCAGGAAGTAGTGGGATTAACCCTATCCGTTCCAATCATTGACTGGGGGCTTGGGCGCGGACGTGTCAAAGTGGCCAAAAGTCAGGCGCAGGTCATAGAGTCCCAGATTGAGAAATCCATCAACACACTTCGTGAAAATATTGCCCTACAGGTGATGCAGTTCAATCTGCAGGGGCCTCAGTGCGAGGTGTCGCGCAAGGCGGCGGATGTAGGTCTGATGCGTTATAATTTTGCCAAAGAGCGGTTTATGAACGGATCTATCGGCGTTACGGACCTCAACACGGCCCAATCGGAGATGGACAATGCCAACCTCCGTTATCTCGAAGATTTGAGCAACTACTGGAAATATTATCACAATATACAGCAGATGACCTTGTATGACTATGTCAAGGGGCATAAAATAGAACAGAATTTTGAAGAATTAAGCAAAGAATAAAGATATGATTATGAGAAACAGATTGAGTGTATTGTTAATTATGGCATCCGTTGTCGTTGCTGTTGCGGCAACATCATGCAAGGGAGAAACGGACAATTCCGCAGGAGATGCCGCCAAAGCCGACTTTGCGTCAGAAAAGAATATCGTTGACACCATGAGGCTCATAAAGAGAGACTTCTATCGAGAAGTGATCAGCAATGGTACATTAGTGGGGACATCGAGGGCCGAACTTAAATTCGTATCACAAGGAGAAATAGCCAAGGTATATGTCAAAAACGGAAGTTATGTCCGCAAAGGGGATCCGATTGCACAGCTCAGCACAAAATCTATGGAACTTGCAACCGAAAAGGCAGACCAGAATCTGGAAAAAGCCCGGCTTGATCTCTATGACAAACTGATTGGGTACGGTTACGGCAGCGACACATCAAAAGTACCTGCCGAACAGCTTAAGATGGCCAAAATACGTTCGGGATACAATTCTGCCGAATATGACCGCAACGTGGCCTATTACAATATGGACAACGCAACATTAAGGGCTCCGTTTTCAGGGATTGTGGCAAATCTGAAGGCTAAACCTTACGAACAGAGCAAAGACAATATATGTCTGATTATTGACAACTCCTCTTTTGACGTAGCTTTCAATCTGCTCGAATCGGAAATATCGTATATTTCGGTAGGACAGATTATCAGGGTCTCCCCTTTTGTCGATCTCAGTGCAGAATATTCCGGACGGATTAAAGAAATCAATCCTTACGTTGACGAAAAAGGGCAGATAAAAGTTGTGGCAAGCGTGACAAATAAGGGTGGAAGGCTCATAGAAGGGATGAATGTAAAAGTATTTATCGAGAGCAGTCGTACCAAACAACTTGTCGTGCCGAAGAGTGCAGTGGTCATCCGTGACGGATATGATGTGATATTTACCCTCAATACCGCGACTAACAAGGCGCAATGGGTCTATGTAGATGTGCTGCAGAGCAATTCCACACACCACGTGATATGCGGATGCAAAAAGAAAAGCACTATTCTGAATGAAGGTGAAACTGTCATTATCAGCGGCAACCTCAACCTTGCAGACGGAAGTAACGTAGAAATCAGGAACTGATGCTCAAGAATCTGATACAACGACCGGTGGCAGTGACAATGACGATTATCGCCATTGTCATTGTGGGAGTGGTCTCCATCGGGAGGCTGCCTATATCGCTGATGCCGAGCGTGGATATTCCGCAGATTACGGTACAGTTTACAAAAAGTGGCGCCTCGGCACGCGAAATAGATGAGACAATCATCAAACCTCTTCGACAGCAACTGATTCAGGTTCCTTCCCTTAGAGAGCTGAAATGTGAAGCGAATTACGGAGGTGGCAATATCTTTATGCAGTTTGCTTACGATTCGGACATAGATTTCAATTTTATAGAAGTCAACGAAAAAGTAGATCGTGCTTTGCAAAGTCTGCCTAAAGAGATTGAACGACCAAAGGTTATAAAGGCCAGCGCCACCGATATACCCGTATTTTTCATCAACATTACCGCTACAAATCAAAGCACGGAAAAGTTCATGGAACTTGGCAGATTTGCCAAAGAGGTGATTTCCAAACGAATAGAGCAAATACCACAAGTAGCCTTGGTCGATATAAGCGGCATATTGGGTTCACAGATGATTATTGAACCTGACAACGAGAAACTTACCTCCCTCGGAATAAATGCAGCTACGCTGGAAAGAGCCATCTCCGCCAATAACATTTCTCTCGGCAATCTCTCAATAAAAGACGGATATTACCGATGGAATATACGCTTTGATTCCGAAATCAGAAGTCAAAGCGACATAGAAAACATATTTTTAAATATTGATGGAAGAATATATCGCTTTAAGGAGATAGCCTCGGTACATGAAGAGGCGGCTCAGGCATCCGGAACTGTGTGGAGTGATGGCAAACGGGCCGTCACAATGGCCGTAATCAAACAGAGTGACGCACAAATGTCCGATCTTCGCAATGCTCTTTTAAAATTGATGGATAATTTTGAGAAAGAATACCAAGGAATCGATTTTGAGGTAACACGCAACCAGACGGAACTCCTCGACTACTCAATAGACAATCTCAAATCCAACATCTTGGTGGGAGCGCTGCTTGCTATCCTGATTATCTTCCTGTTTATGAAGGATTTTCGCTCTCCCATCCTTGTAACCATCACCATCCCTCTATCCCTTATCGTTTCGCTTCTGTCGCTCTATCTGCTGGGTATCAGCATCAACATAATATCGCTTTCGGGACTAATCCTCGGCATAGGCATGATGGTGGACAACTCCATCATCGTAATAGACAACATAACACAGCACTGGGAACGTGGAGAACCGCTTAAAGAAGCCATCGTTTCCGCCACCTCGGAAGTTGTGATGCCGATGATAAGCTCTGTACTCACAACCTGTGCCGTATTTATCCCGCTGATATTCCTCAGCGGCATTGCCGGAGCACTGTTCTATGATCAGGCAATGGGTGTCACCGTGGCATTGGTCAGTTCGCTGGTTGTGGCTGTACTCGTAATTCCGGTCTATTTTTTAGTATTGTACAAGCACAAAACCAAGGTAGAAGAAAATCACCTGCTGAAGCGTCTGCACGGATGGGACTTTACGGCGGCATACGAGAGAGGATTGAAGTGGGTATTCAGACACCAGAAACTCGCATGGTGCATCTTTTTAATGTTGATTGCAGGTTCGGCATGTCTGTTCGTCTTGCTGCCCAAATCAAAGCTTCCCCCGCTCACTCACGATGAAATTGTATTTGACGTGGACTGGAATCAGCAGATTACCATTGAAGAGAGCGGTAATCGCGCTTTGGCTCTTATTTCGGATATAGAACATATCAAACAGTACGATATAATGGTCGGAAAGCAGGATTTTCTCCTCTCCCATACGGGAGACATATCCGCTTCACAGGTCAAATTTTACATAAAAGCCGACTCTCCGAAGGATTTGGAAAAGATTGAACCGCTGCTGACAAATCGCCTCAAAACGGAATTTCCGGAAGCCAATTACGGTATCTCCAATGCCACCAACATATTTAACCTGATATTTTCAGAAGATGAGGCAGATCTTGTCTCAATGATAAAGAATCGCAACGGCAAAGCTCCCGAACCTGACGAACTCAACAGATTGTTGGGTCAAATCAAGAGTGAACTGCCAGATGTCTATATCGAACCCGTATTGTGGCAGGAGCAGATACTGTTCATCACAAATCAAGAGAAAATGTCCCTTTATGGACTGACTTACAATGATATATACTCCACATTGAGCCGTGCCACTAAAGAAAATACACTGTTTTCGATTACATCGGGCACATTTGCCATTCCTGTGCGAATAAGTGACAACTCGTCCGAAAGAGATCTGCTTTCACTGCAGGTCAAAAACGAACAAGGGGTGTATGTGCCCCTCTCCTATGTCCTTTCAGAGAGAAGGGTACGGGATATGAAGAGCGTTGTAAGCGGCAAAGACGGAGATTATTATCCTCTCAACATAATGGCTCCCGACAAGGATATTCCGATAATTGTGGAGACAATTGATCGCATAGCCCATCAAAGCGGAGAGTATTCAGTCACTCATCAGGGAGCATATTTCAGCGACCGTGCAATGATTAAGGAACTTATGATTGTACTGATTATTTCGCTGCTGTTGCTGTTTTTTATCCTTGCGGCACAATTTGAAAGCATCATCCAACCCTTCATAATACTGTCAGAAATCGCAGCCGACTTCTTCGGAGCACTGTTTGCCCTGCTGTTATGCGGGTCGGGAATCAACTTGATGTCCCTTATCGGCATAGTTGTAATGTGCGGTATCGTAATCAACGACTCCATCCTGAAAGTGGATACCATCAATCAGCTGCGCAAAAGCGGTCTCCATCTGATTCATGCCATTATGCTGGCCGGATCGCGCCGTCTGAAACCTATTATCATGACCAGCCTCACCACTATTCTGGCAATAGCTCCATTCCTTATACGTGGCGATATGGGAAGCGATCTGCAGTTTCCGCTTTCGGTAGCATTGATTGGAGGTATGATACTCGGTACTGTGGTCAGTATATTCTTTATTCCTGTACTTTATTACGAAATCTATAGAAGAAGGCGTTAAATGAAAAGACTTCCCTCATTTTCGGTGATATTGGTGTTTGTCGTGCTCACAATCGTGGGGGCGGGAATGATTCCGATGCTCAATATCCAATATTCGCCGTCTCAAAAGGGAAGCGCAATCACCATCAGCTACGGATGGAGCGGAGCCTCCGCCAAATTGGTTGAGAGTGAAGTCACATCTAAGATAGAAGGCATAGTGAGTTCCGTGCCGGGAGTAAAAGAGGTCAGTTCAATTTCTAAAAAAGAGGGAGGAAGTGTAACTGCAATCCTGAAAAATAAAAAAGAGATGGAAATGGTGAGATTCGACATCTCGTCCATGCTCCGACAGATATACAGCAAGCTTCCGGACGGAGTGACATATCCGATTATTTCGGGATCGGCTTCCGGTGTTGAAATGAAGGCCATTATCACCTACACCATCAATGCCGACCTGCCGACTCAGCAGATAGAATACTATACTCAGGAACATATCGTAAAAGAGCTCGCACTAATAGACGGAGTCAGTTCCGTAAATCTGTCCGGAGCCACCCCTTTCTATAATGAAGTATCATTTGATCCCGAGAAAATGCACACTTACGGCATTTCTATCGGAGAATTGACTTCGGCTGTAAGGAGCGCAGTTTCGGACTCGAAAATTGTCGGCAGTCATAATCAGACAGGAATTCTTCTAAAAAACGATACGGATATCAGCCAACTTGCCGATGTCCCCGTCAAAACGGTAAATGGACACATTATCAGGGTCTCGGATGCAGCTTCCATCAAATATAAAGAAAAACTGCCGTCAAACTATTATCGCATCAACGGACTCAATACCATCAATGTGACGGTCTATCCCGAACAATTTGTAAACACCCTTGAACTTTGCGATGCAGTGAAAGAGAAGATGGAATCGATGAAAAGTGGCTTCCCCGACAAATTTTCAGCAATAATATCATACGACTCATCCATCGAACTGCGAAAAGAACTCAACAAAGTGGTGGAACGAACCATCCTGTCGGTGCTTATATTGCTGGTGTTCGTGCTAATTACATCGCGCAGTTGGAGATACCTGCTTTCAATAGCTTTCTCGCTTACTGCCAATGTATTGATAGCTTTTATATTCTATGTGATGTTTGATCTGGAAATTCATATATTTTCGCTTGCGGGGATTACAGTGTCGCTTGGAATCATAATAGACACCTCTATTGTGATGATCTCTCACTATAGTTACTATCGCAACAGAAATGTATTTATTTCGATATTGGCGGCCCAATTGACCACTATTGGGGCATTGGCGGTAATATTCCTCCTACCGGAGCGACAAAAGGCCGATTTGAGCGATTTTGCGGCAGTAATCATAGTCAATCTGGCCATTTCGCTTCTAATCTCAATGTTGCTCATTCCTGCATTGTGGGATGAACTCGGGAGAAAGGAATCCATCTCATTTGCCAAAATGCGCAACGCAAGGCGAGTTGTGAAATTCAACAAATGGTACGAAAAATATATTATTCTCATAAAGAAGTACAAATGGGCAACTTTTGCAGTAATGGTACTTGCTTTCGGGCTGCCCTTCAATGAGTTACCAGATAAGGTCGGAAATGAAGCCCGCAGTACTTACGGAGCGGAGGGGGCTAAAAAGCAGGAAGAAAATAACCTGTTTGAAAAAGTCTATAATGCCACACTCGGCACCGATTATTTCAAGCAGAATCTTAAAAAGCCTCTTGACAAGATATTTGGAGGAAGTATCGGACTTTTTCTCAAATATACCACGGGGAATATGTACCGTCAGGTGGAACGACCTTCTCTGCAAATCTCGGCTGCCCTTCCCGACGGATGCACTATCGGACAGCTAAACGAAATTGTCCTGAGTATGGAAAACTACCTTACTCAGTTTGATCAGATTAAGATGTTCTCCACACGTATTACCAGCTATCGCAATGCACGAATCACAGTCGAGTTTAAAGAGGATTGCGAACGATCTTTCCCTTATATGCTCAAGCAGGAGGTCATCTCCAAAGCGATAGATTTCGGAGGAGCAGCATGGAGTGTTACCGGAGTTGACGATCAGAATTTCAACAACAATATAGCATCATTCGGCGGGGGCGGAGAGAGAATCACAGTAACAGGATACAACTATGACAACCTCTACCGCTATTGCATGGAAAGCGTAAACGAACTCTCCAAGAATCCGCGTGTCGAGAATGCCCAACTTGCCGATGGTTCAGGTTACGGATGGGGCAGCATCTCATCAACATCCAATGAGTATTTCATCGAGTATGACCCATATACCCTCGCAGCCAACAATCTGACCCTATATGATGCATACTCAGCCCTGCGTGAACAACTCTATAACCAGCGTGTAGGTTCATATTATGAAAACGGAGCTGTTACCGCCATTAACGTTGCAAGTAATACACATTCATCTTTTGATGTATGGAATCTGTCTAATGAGTACATAAAGATGGGAGACGATGCTCCTGCAATCAAATTTGCGGATTTGGGACACATAGAGAAGAGAAGCAGCGGTATCGATATCTACAAGAAAAACCAGCAATATGCCATCAACATCTCCTACAGCTTCATAGGAACCTATAAATTATCACAGCGAGTGATGAACAACGAAATAGAGCGCCTCAACGATGTAGTACTGCCGCTCGGTTATAGTGCAAAGTCCGAATCTTATAGTTGGAGAAAAGATACCGGTCAATCCATCCTGCTTTTGGGGCTTGTCATTGCCATTATCTATTTCGTATGTGCCATATTGTTTGAGTCCCTGACATATCCGCTGATAATAATAGGATTGATTCCGCTATCGTTTGTAGGAGTATGGCTTATCTTTGCCGCGACAGGTTGCAGTTTCGACCAGGGAGGATTTGCCTCGCTCGTATTTCTGTGCGGCCTTGTCGTCAATGCCGGAATCTATTTGCTTAATGAGTATAAAATACAGGCTGTCAGACGTTGCCGCAATATCAGAGAGACCTCCGATGTCTTTGTCAGGGGAGCCTCTGTGTCTTATGTCAGAGCTTATGTCCGCGCATACAATCACAAAGTCGTTCCGATCATGCTTACCGTCCTCTCCACACTGCTCGGCCTGATTCCTTTCCTGTTTGACGGTCCGGACGAGGTATTCTGGTTTGCTTTTGCCATCGGAACCATCGGCGGACTTGCATTTTCGCTCATAGCCCTGATATTCTTCATGCCCGCCTGGGTCAGAATGAAAAAAAGGTGAGCAATCGGCGGTGGATAGTGCGAAGGCGTTGGTGGAGATGTTTGAGAGAAAGATAAAGGCAAAAATCAATGAACAATGGACAATTGACAATGAAGAAAGAAAAATATTATGATGTCAGAAATGGATATGGAAGGGAAAATAAGGGATTACATTGACGGCATACGTTATTAAAGACTGACTAAAAGAAAAATATGGCAAAACACGAGATAAAAACATCGGATATGAACAACGATATTTTCAGCCAAGCGGAAGACATTCTCAATCGGGCAAAAACAGTTGTAATAGCAACAGTAAACAAAGAAATGGTACATGCTTACTATAAAATTGGCGAAATGATAGTGTTTGAAGAGCAGAAAGGAGAATTGCGTGCCGAATATGGGCAATATCTTGTCAAAGAACTTTCGGAAAGACTTACCCTGAAATTTGGCAAAGGTTTCTCTGTTACCAATATCAAGCAAATGCGTACATTTTTTCTTACCTATTCAAAAGGTCAGACACTGTCTGACCAATTTAATTTGAGTTGGTAGCATTATCTGTTTTTGATGAGAATTGACAATTTACAGGAAAGAACATTTTAGGAGATTGAAGCCTCTAACGCTTCGTGGAGCCTTCGTGAAATGAAACGTCAGTTTGAATCAGGGCTATATGAAAGATTGGTACTGAGCAGAGATAAAGATGAAGTGAAAAAATTGTCGGAGGTAGGATTGATAGTGGAGCAACCATCTGATGCCGTGAAAGACCCATATATTCTGGAATTTTTAGGACTGCCCGAACAACAGCACTATTCGGAGTCGGAACTCGAACAACGATTGATTGACAAACTCGAAGATTTTTTGCTTGAACTTGGCAAGGGTTACACATTTGTAGGAAGACAAGTGCGAATATCGTTTGATGAAAAACATTTTTATGTAGATTTGGTGTTTTACAATAGGTTATTGCAATGTTTTGTACTAATTGACCTTAAAATAGGTGAAATATCCCACCAAGATTTGGGACAAATGCAGATGTACGTAAACTATTACGACCGATTTGTTAAGTTGAATCACGAAAATAAAACCATTGGAATTGTGCTTTGCAAGAAAAAAGACAACACCTTGGTAGAAATCACTTTGCCTGAAAACAACCATCAGATTTTTGCCAGCAAGTACCAAACCGTATTGCCATCGAAACAAGAATTGAAACAACTTATTGACAATAACGACATTGAGATATGAAAGCTATTGAAAATCAATACCGATATTTCTTTAATGGATATAATGGCATTAGACAAAGTTCAGAAACGGCTGCCAATAGAGTAATGGCAGACTATGTACAGAATAAAACGTTCAATAAAAAATATTATAGTGACCTTGTATATGAATTAATCAAAAAAACAGAATTAATAGGAACAAAACGTAAGAAAATAAATAGTCTATTAATTACAAAATGGCAATGTCCGCGTTACTACCCACAAACCCCTAATTGTAAATTGAAATAAAGATGACTAAAATGAAAACGAAAATATTTGACTATTAAGAAATACTTAATAGTTCAAAACGAGGGAAATCGGCAAACTCCGAGCAACTAACTCTGAAAAAAAGCCGCTCTCAATAAAGAGGAGCGGCTTTTTTATTCATTCGACGGCTTGTTACCATCTGTTCAGTGGAAGGCCGCTCATCTTCATGCGGACCTGTTCCTTCACCTGAGCAATGACCTTTTCGTCTTCGATATTGCTCAGCACCTTGTCGATAAGATCGACGATGCCCGGCATATCCTTTTCAACCAATCCGCGTGAGGTAACGGCAGGAGTACCTACTCTGATACCTGAAGTCTGGAATGGAGAACGGCTGTCGAAAGGAACCATATTCTTGTTGACGGTAATGTCGGCACGTACAAGTGTCTTTTCAGCAACTTTACCTGTCAGATCGGGGAATTTTGAACGAAGGTCGATCAACATCAGGTGGTTGTCTGTACCGCCGGATACAACGTGGTATCCTTTGGCGATAAATGCAGCAGCCATTGCAGAAGCATTTTTGCGGACCTGTTCCTGATATGCCTTGAACTCCGGCTGAAGAGCTTCATAGAAAGCAACAGCTTTGGCTGCAATACAATGTTCAAGAGGACCGCCCTGAATACCAGGGAATACGCTTGAATTGATGACAGCCGACATCTTCTTGATTTCGCCTTTAGGAGTCTTGATGCCCCATGGGTTATCAAAGTCTTTTCCGATAAGTATAACGCCTCCACGAGGGCCTCTGAGGGTCTTATGTGTGGTAGAAGTGACGATATGAGCATATTTTACAGGGTTCTTCAAAAGACCGGCAGCGATAAGACCTGCAGGGTGAGCCATATCGACCATGAAGATTGCACCTACCTTGTCGGCGATGGCGCGCATTCTTTCCCAATCCCACTCTCTCGAATAAGCTGAAGCTCCACCGACAATCAATTTCGGTTTGTATTCCAAAGCCTTGCGCTCCATATCATCGTAATCGACCAGACCGGTTTCCTGATTAAGTTGATAAGCGACTGCATGATAAAGAATACCTGACATGTTTACAGGAGAACCGTGTGTAAGGTGCCCGCCATGTGCAAGGTCAAGACCCATAAAAGTGTCTCCCGGTTTCAGACAAGCCATAAATACAGCCATATTGGCCTGAGCACCTGAGTGAGGTTGAACATTTGCATATTCTGCGTCAAACAACTTGCACAATCTGTCAATGGCCAATTGCTCGACCTGATCAACAACTTCGCAACCGCCATAGTATCTTGCTCCGGGATATCCTTCAGCATACTTATTGGTAAGTACTGAACCTAAAGCTTCCAATACTTGGTCGCTTACGAAATTTTCGGAAGCGATAAGCTCTATTCCGTTTTGCTGGCGTTCTTCCTCTTTTCTCAAAAGATCGGAGATTTGTACGTCTTGTTTCATAATTTTAATATTTTATTGTAAGTTTGTATGTTAATAACAAACTGCAAATATAGCCTTAATTACTTGATTGCAATCATAATGTTTAGAAAACTTTTTAACAACGAATTGAATCGAATAAGCGTGGAAGAGTTCAAGAATGTTACTAAAACACCTATTGTACTTATACTTGATAATATTCGCAGTCAGCATAATATAGGGGCTGCTTTCAGAACTTCAGACGCTTTCTGCCTCGAAAAGATATATTTGTGCGGAATATGTGCCACCCCTCCCACTCCGGAAATTCACAAATCTGCTCTCGGAGCCGAATTCAGCATGGATTGGGAGTATGCCGACAATGCCATTGATGTGGTACGCAGGCTCAAAAGCGAAGGATATGTCATTGTAAGTGTCGAGCAGGCTGAACATTCTACGATGCTTCACAATTTTACTCACGAGCAGGGTAAGAAGTATGCTTATATTTTTGGAAACGAGGTGAAAGGGGTTCAACAGGAAGTGGTTGATGAAAGCGATCTCTGTGTGGAAATCCCCCAGTTCGGCACAAAGCATTCATTGAATGTCTCTGTATCGATAGGTGTAGTACTGTGGGAGGTCACCAGAAACGACATAAACAGATTGTCCAACAAATAAAACACATAATAATGAGAATTAACAATAAGCTTAAAATAAGAACAATAGCAGGAGAATCGGTGGTGATAATGAACTCTGCCGGCTCTGCCGACATGACAAAAGTCATCTCTTTGAACGGTACAGCCAAATGGCTGTGGGACAATCTTTCCGATAAAGAGTTTAGTGAAGGAGATGTTGCAGATCTTCTTTGTTCTCATTACGATGTACAATCTTCTGTTGCTCAGGTTGATGCAAAGGCATGGGTGGCCAAAATGAAGGATTGTGGAGCAATTGTTTAAGATAATACCTCAAGAATATAGGAAGAAGGGGTTGAAAGTTGCTCTTCTCGTTCCGTTCAAGGCTGTAATAGAGTTAGTCGGAGTTGCAGCGCTGATTCCGATGTTGCTCCTCGTTTTGAACAAGGAGGCTTTCGTCGGCTCATTTTTAGAAAAAATATACGATTTTGCGGGATTTACCGACTCTTTCAGCTTTGCGACAGCCGTTTCTATTTCGATAGTTATCATTTTGATTATCAAAAGTATAATAAGTTTATGGATAGTCAATTATCAGAATAACTATCTTCTCTCTTTATATGGCTATTTTTCGGGACGATTGTTCAGTAATCTGTATAACAAGGGTTTACTTTTCATCAAATCATCAAATTCTTCCGAATTGACCTATAATATCAGTGCCGTATGTTATAGTTTCGTGGTTTCTTATCTGTCCGGAATTATGCATCTGGCGGGTGAGTTTATTTTCGCGGTGTTGATGCTGACCGGATTGATGCTGTATTCCGTCAAGGCTGCCCTGCTGTCATTTGCCGCGTTTGTCCCCGTAATACTGATTTATCTGATTGCTGTAAGAAAGCCGCTCTCAAGATACGGCAGGCTTGAAAACAAGGCGAAGCGCAAGCAGTACAAGTTGATTAATGAAACTTTCAGGGGATATGCCGAGGTAGAAGTGAATGATGCTTTTCCCCTTATCAGGGAGCGATTTTCCGAAGGGTTGAAAGATATAGCTTCATATAGGGTAAAGTCAAGTCTGATGCAGACTATTCCAAGTTATCTTGTTGAAATAGTGGTAGTGGTAGTTGTTGTCGGAATGCTGATTTTCGGTATTGATGCAAACAATCCTGCCAACGTGATGTTTATCGGGGTCTTTTCAGTGGCTCTTCTCAGGCTGTTGCCGACGGTAAAATCCATAATCAGTTCATGGTCCGCCATAAAAGCCACAAAATATACTCGTGACGTGGTATCGCAAATAGACGATGCATGCGGTTACAAATATTCCTATAAATATAGTCCCGATTCCGAAATAATATTTTCAGACGCAATAAGGGCGAGTGAATTGTCATTTTCTTTTCCTTCGGGAGAAGTGTTGCACTATCCGCCGTTCAAGATTAAAAAGGGCGAAAGATACGGTATCAAAGGGAGGACCGGAGTAGGTAAAACCACTCTGTTTAATTTATTGCTCGGTCTTTATTTTCCTGAAAATGGAATAATTGAAATAGATGGTGTGCCACTGACGGGAGAAAATGTGGAGCAGTGGCACAAGATAGTGGGGTATGTACCGCAGGATGTATTTATTTCGGATGCTTCTGTAGCTGAAAATGTTGCCCTCGGATACGAGCCGTGCAATATCGATCGCGAGAGGGTGCAATCCGTACTTGAGCAGGTCTCCCTAAAGAGCTTTACGGATAGTCTGCCGGACGGAATAGATACTGTAATCGGAGAGAATGGAAACAGGGTGTCGGGAGGGCAGAGACAGCGCATCGGCATTGCCCGTGCCCTTTACAAACGGGCGCAGGTGCTGTTTTTCGATGAGGCTACTTCTTCTCTCGATTCTCAAACCGAAAATGAGGTCAATCAGGCCCTTGAGTCTCTATCTATACAGAAGAAAGAATTAACGATAATTGTAATATCTCACAGAGAGAGTACTTTGGCTTTTTGTGATAACATTTTGGAGATTTGATTATGAGTGTCGATCATTATATCATAGGTGGACTTGGCGTTCAAATAACATCAGATCTTTCGGCTCCTCTCTCACGCATAGGAGGGTTTTCCCTATTCGCAAATGACCATGGATCCGACTTTTCTCTTTCTCTGAAAATGGATACGACATCGTCAGGAGATGAATTGGAAGCCCATTATGCAGATTTTATAGAGGACAGGCTGATTTACTCGGTCAATACTGAAGAACTTGGGACGCTATATCATTACTCCGATTCGGAAGGGAGATATATTTTCAGAATGGTCGAGCCTGACGGTAAAAGGACCATAATTGTGATTGACTGCAATTCCGGAGGACAATTAATTGATGTCAAGTCCAATTGGGACGAAATAAGAAGTGCAGGTGCATTGAGATTTTCACTATGGGTGGCCTATTCGATTACTTCCGCATACAATCTGAGGATTCCTATTCACTCTTCGACTATAGTATATGACAGAAAGGCTGTGCTGTTTTTAGGTGAATCGGGTACAGGCAAGAGTACACATACGAAGTTGTGGCTTAATAATATCCCGGGAGCTTTCTTACTGAATGACGACTGCCCGATAGTCAATATTGTTTCTGGCCAAGTTGTAGTATATGGCTCTCCATGGAGTGGCAAGACACCTTGCTATGTCAATGAACATTACCCCGTTGCAGCTTTTGTGAGGATAGTTCGTGCTCCATACAACAAGATGACGAAGCTCTCCAATCTCGGTGCATTTGCAGCATTATATCCATCCTGCCCGCCGGCATTGGCCAATGACACACCACTTTCCGATATTATCTGCCAAATATTGTCTTCAATTATCGAAAGAGTACCGGTGTACAGGCTGGAATGTCTTCCGAACAGCGATGCAGCACTTCATTCTTTTAATACTATCTTTACAGATGAACAATAGCACCACTATACCAAACAATATCTTCTTTTCCGAGGTGGAGTCTATGATAAAGGAGGGGCAGAAAGTCAGAATCAAAGTTATCGGGACAAGTATGCAGCCAACCTTCAGACATTCGAGAGACGAAATCGTCCTATCTTCTTTTGAACCAATGCAACTTTTGCCCTTGAGCGTCGTCTTATTTAATAGGACACCCTCATCAAAATGTGTTCATCGGATTGTAAGGAGGAACGGAGATATTCTCTTCATCAGAGGGGACGGCAATTACGGTTCGTTTGAAATAGCTAATGTTGAAGATGTTACAGCTTTGGTTGTCGGTGGAACAATGCGTGATGGACGTCCATTTTCAATTAATGACTTAAAATGGAAGAGATGGTCGGCTTTCTGGGTAAAAATATATCCCCTGAGGCTCGCCTATTTCAGGACAAAACATTTTTTAGGAACTATATATAGAAAACTTTTTAAACATATTACCTTATGAAACAATTTCTACTGATACTTTTGACGGGGCTGTTGATATTTTCCCCTGTTCAAATGGATGCACAGCGCAAAAACAAACGTCAGGCACAAAAAAGCGAGCAAACCGCAACTCCTGCCGACAGTACCAAAAAACAAGCTCCGAAAGGGCCTGTCTCTATCGAAAAATTCCTAAAAAAGGATGCTTCAAAAATGGAAGGAATGACCACTGTTTATAAGCAGGACGACAAATATTATTTTGCCATTCCCGATTCATTATTTGGCAAAGAACTATTGTTGGTGTCAAGAGTATCCAAATCGGCAGCAGGGATGAGAGGTTCTTTCAGCGGATATGCAGGGGATCAGATTAACGAAGGACTTTTCAGATTTGAAAAGGGGCCGAATAACAAGATATTCCTCCGCTCGGTGTTTACGAGAGAACGCTCCTTAAGCGAGGATCGACCGATGTATCGCAATTTACAGAACTCCAATCTCAATGCAATTGTAGGCTCATTCGACATCAAGGCATGGAACAATGAGAAAAACCTCTTCATAATTGATGTGACCGACTTCTTCATGGCAGACTCCGAACTGTTCTATTTTTCAAAGAGGGGCAAATCATCTTTCAAACTCGGAGGTCAGGATAAAGAGAAATCTTACATCGAAAGCATCAAGACATACCCTATCAATACCGAAGTGAAGGTTGTAAAGACTTTTGCTAAACAGGAATCTGCCGGAACTGCCACATTTGAGTTCAACTGCTCTTTTGTGATGCTTCCCGAAGTGCCTATGACACCGAGATATTATGACGAAAGGGTGGGCTATTTTACAGCAAACTATACCGATTTCGACAAAAATCCGCAAGGTGTCGAAAGTGTCAAGATGATTACACGCTGGCGCCTTGAGCCTAAACCTGAAGATATTGAAAAATATAAGAGAGGAGAACTTGTCGAACCTGTCAAACCTATTGTATTCTACATTGACCCTACAACTCCTAAAAAATGGGTTCCATATCTGATACAGGGTGTAAACGACTGGCAGCCACTATTTGAAAAGGCCGGTTTCAAAAATGCAATTTATGCTCTTGAAGCTCCGACTGCGGAAGAGGATCCTACATGGTCTTTAGACGATGCAAGACACTCTGCAATAGTTTACAAACCATCTGATATTCCTAATGCAAGCGGTCCTCACGTACACGACCCTCGTTCGGGCGAGATTATCGAAAGTCATGTCAATTGGTATCACAATGTGATGTCTCTGCTTCGCAACTGGTATTTCATCCAGTGCTCACCTGTCGATACAGCTGCACGCAAGATGGTATTTGATGATGAACTTATGGGGCAACTTATCAGATTTGTATCTTCTCACGAAGTTGGTCATACTCTCGGACTGCGCCACAATTTTGCAGGTTCTGCTCAATTTACGGTCGAGCAGCTCAGAGATCCTAAATTCCTTGCAGAACACGGACACACTACATCTATCATGGACTATTCAAGATTCAATTTTGTGGCTCAGCCCGGTGACAATATTCCTCGCGAATGTTTGTTTCCTCGCCTTGGAACTTATGATTTCTGGGCCATCGAATGGGGTTACAGACGTTTTCTCGACATTGAAGATCCTGACAAAGAGCTCTCTATGCTTAATAAGTGGGTGATTGACAAGACCAAGGATCCTTTGTATTTCTTTGGTACCGAATCAAGTCCGAGCGATCCCCGTTACCAATCTGAAGACCTCGGCTCAAACCAGATGGAAACATGTTCTCTCGGAATCAAGAATCTTCAATTTATAATGGACCACCTGATTGAATGGACTTCCGAACCTAATAAAGACTATTCCAACCTGAAAATACTTCACAACGAAGTCATTTCTCAATATCGCCGTTATATCGGTCATGTTGCCAAATGGGTTGGAGGTGTATATGAGACACCTAAGACTGTCGAAATGGAAGGTGATATTTACACCCCTGTTCCAAAAGAACGTCAGGTTGAGGCGATGAATTTCTTGAACAAATACGTCTTCCAGCCTCAGGAATGGCTTGTCCCTGACGATATTATGAATAAATTGGTTTCCAAACCCGAACTTGTACTCGACAACACCTACAAGAGCGTATTCTCCGCACTGCTTGTCAAGAGAGTGATGTTGAATCTTTATGAAGCAGAGCTTCAAAATGGCTCAAAAGCTTACACCATGAATGATTTGTTCAAAGACCTTAACAAAAATGTATGGGGCAATCTCGCTTCCGGAAAAACTGCCAATCCTTATCAACGTCTGCTTCAAAAGTCTTATACAAATGCACTTTGCGGACTGTTTACGGGAGAAACTTCCATTATGAGACCGGGAGTGTCAATGGCAAAGGACAATACTGATATTGTATCGACTATTTACTATCAGCTGACAGACCTTCAGAAAAGACTGAAATCTTCACCTGCTACCGATATTACTACCAAAGCGCATAATGCCTATTTAGTAAAAGTGATTGATCAGGCTATTGAAGACGGACTGAAAGGAAGTAAAAAATAAAGATAACATAACGAAAATAAAAAAGTTGGCAATCTATTCGGATTGCCAACTTTTTTATTTTGTTGAATTGCAAATCCCTTACGGATTCATCAGATCTGTGTTGACAAAGCGTATAATGTCGTATATGGACTCAATGGCTGCATCGGCAGGACCGTCAGGTTCAAGCATTTTTGCCTTATTATAGGCATTAATGGCATCACCCCATAACTGTTGTCTGCGATAGATTCCGCCAAGAAGGTACCATCCCTGAGCATTATCCGGCTCTTTTTCCAATAGTTCGTGCAATGAAGAATGAGCTTCATCTATCATGCCGTTGCAAAGTAGCTGCTCTATATCTTTTAATGACTGCATATCGATCCGATTTTAGCGGCAGGGTTAAACCAATCCCGAAAATCCCATGAATGCCATTGCCAAAATACCGGCCGTAATCAGAGCGATTGGAACTCCTTTGAATGCCTTAGGTATCTTGCTCAACTCAAGTTGTTCTCTTATACCGGAGAACAGAATCATCGCCAGACTATATCCTAATGCGGTTGCAACTGCAAATACGACAGCCTGAGGCAGATTCATCATGCTCGGATTAGCTGTGCCGACATTGTTGATAAAGTCGTACTCATTTGTAACAACCTGTATGGCAACACCGAGAACAACGCAGTTGGTAGTAATCAACGGAAGAAATATTCCCAGAGCCTGATATAGTGAAGGACTTATTTTCTTCAGAATAATTTCAACCATCTGCACAAGACCGGCTATTACAAGAATAAAGCAGACTGTCTGCATAAATTCGATATGCCACCGTACAAGCAATCCCTGCAACAGATATGTAACCAAAGTAGCCAAAGCCATGACAAAAGTAACGGCAGCAGACATTCCCACTGCTGTATTGACCTTCTTTGAAACTCCAAGGAACGGACATATTCCCAAAAACTGGGCAAGTACTATGTTATTTACAAATACCGCCGATATGATAATTATAATGTATTCCATAATTAAGCCTTTTTATCTGTTATTTTTCTAAACAATACCATCAGATAACCGAGTGCGAGAAAAGCTCCGGGAGCCAGCACAAATGCAAGCATTCCGTCTGAGTCAATGAGCTTCATTCCAAAGAACGAGCCGCTGCCGAGAAATTCTCTGATACATCCGAGCACTGTAAGTGCAATAGTAAATCCCAAGCCGACCCCGATACCGTCAAGGGCAGAGTCTCCGACATTGTTTTTGTTGGCAAAGGCCTCTGCACGGCCAAGAACTATGCAGTTTACGACAATCAGAGGAATAAACAATCCCAAAGTTTCATAAAGAGAAGGTATATAAGCCTGAAGCAAAAACTGCAAAATAGTCACAAATGCGGCAATAATGACAATGTAAGAGGGTATTCTTACCTTGTCCGGAATTATTTTGGCAACAGCCGAAATGGCGATATTGGACAAAATCAAGACAAATGTGGTGGCCAATCCCATACCCATACCATTGATTGCTGAGGTTGTAGTTCCCAATGTAGGACACATACCAAGCACAAGAACAAATGTAGGATTGTTCTTTACAATACCATCAGTTATTAATTTTAATTTTCCCATGATAATTTACTTTTGAGATTGAACCTTTAAAAATATCTGATATGCAATATCCACTCCCTTTAGAAATGCTCTTGAAGAGATTGTGGACGCGGTAATAGCATCAATATCGCCACCATCCTTCTTAACGGTGATATTGGAAGAAGCAGGATTGAGACCTTTGAGCTGAGCCCTTGTAGGAATGTTTTCATCCGTCAATTTTGCTCCAAGTCCCGGAGTTTCCGAAAGATAAACGATTGATGTGTTGTAAATCGTACCATCTGAGGTGAATCCCACCATCATGGTGATAGGACCACCGAAGCCGGATGATTTGACCTTGATTGCGTATCCGACGGCCTGTCCCTCTTTTTTGGCAGGATATACTTCACTCTCTTTTCCGTCAAACTCCACTTTGAACATCTCTTGAGAAGGGATGTTGTCAAATTGGGGAACCACAGAAGATATAGCTTTGTTGATTTTGGCAACATCGGCCTGTCTGATAGGCTCTGCAGTGACAGAATATACAACACCGAGGATGGCCGAGCAGACAAGACAAATTGAAGTCAGTACCAATACCATATTGGCAAAAGAAGATTGTTTAGCCATTATGCACCTCCTTCCCGAATCTTGCGGGTTTACAATATTTATTGAGCAACGGAACTGTTGCATTCATAATCAAAATAGCAAAAGAGACTCCTTCCGGATATGATCCGAAATAACGAATCAGTACCGTAATAACACCTATTCCCACACCATAGATAATCATACCTTTGGTCGTCATCGGAGATGTGGCATAGTCTGTCGCCATAAAGATAGAGCCGAGAAGTACACCGCCTGTAAGAATATTGAATGCAGGGCCTGTAAAATGAGCAGGGTCAATCAAGTTGAAGATTAACGTCATAACAAATATGGTACCCACAATGGCAACCGGAATGTACGGCTTGATAACCCTTCTGACAAGCAGATATATAAATCCCAGAATAAGAGCCAGAGCCGAAACTTCACCGACAGAACCGCCCATTTTGACAAAGAGCATCTGTTTGGCTGAAAAATCGTTTGCTGCAAGAATATCGGGCAGTGACTGTCCTGCTGCAAGCCCCTCTTTAACCAAGGCAAGAGGTGTTGCACTTGACACAGCATCAATCCCATCTCTGAACCATGATTGAGGAATACTCCAGTCGGTCATAAGTGCAGGAAATGAAATTAACAGAAAAACACGTCCCACAAGAGCAGGGTTGAATACATTTTGCCCAAGACCTCCAAAGGTCATCTTGGCAATACCGATAGCAACTATAGAACCGATGAGAATAAGCCACCACGGTGAATTGGGTGGCAGGTTCAAAGCAAGCAGCACACCCGTAAGGGCGGCCGAATAATCATTGATTGTAACTTTGGTGTGAAGTAGATATTTCTGAATCAGATATTCCACCAAAACACAAGTAAAGGCTCCGACTATCACGAGCTTGATAGCCGAAAATCCGAAAAAGTAAATAGAGACGAGCAGCGATGGCGAAAGAGCGATGATGACATCTCTCATCAAAGACTTCGTATTCTCTTTACTATGGATATGAGGAGCCGGGGATACTATTAGTTTTCTCATAATGTATTCTATTTCTTAGGTCTATTGCGCATAATTTTAATCACTTCCGCCTTGTTGATTCTGATGATGTCAAGTAGCGGAATATTTGCAGGGCATGTATATAGGCAGCAGCCGCACTCTATACAGTCAAATATTTTTTCTTTTTCCAAATCGTCATATCTGTTTCCCGCCCGACAAAGTTTGTTCAGCAAATACGGTTCAAGTCCCATAGGGCAGGCTTCTGTACATTTGCCGCATCTGATGCAATTGCCCTCTTCTTTGCGCCTGGTCTCTTCTTCGGTCATAAGAAGAAAAGCGGAAGTGCCTTTCAAGGTGGAGGCGTCAATGTTCGCAACGGCTTTTCCCATCATAGGACCGCCACTGATAAATTTGGCTGCATCTTTCGGAAGGCCGCCGACAGCATCGAGAATTTTAGAGAACGGAGTACCTATTCTGAGCAGAAAGTTTCTCTGTTCAGTTACACAATGTCCTGTAACTGTCACAACTCCCTCAAATAGAGGTTGATTCTTTTGGACAGCCTCATATACGGCCAATGAAGTACCTACATTTTGAACGACAACCCCGACATCGATAGGAAGTCCCATTGAAGGAACTCTTCTGCCTGTAACAGAGTCAATAAGCTGTTTTTCACCACCTTGAGGATATTTTTTCTTAAGAGTTACAATTTCTATTTGAGGAAAGGCCTCTGCTGCCTTTTTCATAGAAGCAATAGCCTGAGGTTTGTTTTCTTCAATTCCCACAAATGCCTTGTCAACATTCAGGGCTTTCATCATAATTGCCGCACCGATTAGAATTTCCTCCGGTCTTTCTTTCATAATACGGTCGTCTGCCGTAACGTACGGTTCACATTCCGAACCATTTAGAATCAGAAATTCCGCCTTTTTGTCTTTTGGGGGATTAAGTTTGACGTGAGTCGGAAAAGCCGCTCCACCCAAACCTACAATTCCCGCATTTTTTATTTTTTCGATAATTTCTTCGGATGAATAAGGAATGTCCCTTTTGATATCGGGTGTACGATCTATTTCTTCACACCATTCATCTCCCTCGACTGCTATCACTACATGAGTGACGGGATTACCTGCCAAATCGGGCAGCGGTTCAACAGAAGTCACCGTTCCGGAAACGGAAGAGTGGACAAATCCTGAAATAAATCCTGTCGGTTTTCCAATCACCTGTCCCACCCTTACTTTGTCTCCTTTTTGTACAATCGGTTCGGCAGGAGCTCCAAGATGTTGTGCCATAGAGATATATGCAGTATCAAGTACGGGAAACACCTCTATAATGGCATCGGATGTCAATTTATTGTCATTAGGGTGAACACCACCAATTTTAAAAGTTTTTTTCATAGATATTCCTCCCATTAATTTTCTTGTTGTACAGTTGATTCCTTCTCAATAGTCTGAGGCTGAGGTTCGGTATGAGGTTCGGTAGCGCTCTTTGGAAGTTTGATTGGGAAATTGACTGCCCAAATAGCCTTCGTAGGGCATTCCTCAACACATTTACGACAAAGCTTGCATTTTGTAAAATCAATATATGCAAGATTGTTTTCTACGGTAATGGCCCCGAAAGGACAAACTTTGGCACATTTGCCGCAACCGATACATCCGACTGCACAAGCTTTGCGAGTGACAGCTCCCTTGTCCTTACTCAAACATGAAACATATACCCTTCTCTCTTTAAGTCCTTTATTTCTCAGTTCAATGATGGATTTAGGGCAAGCCTTGACACAAGCCCCGCAAGCTGTACATTTATCCTGATTGACTTCAGGAATACCTCTCTTGGGATCAATGTGAATTGCATCGAATTTACATACAACCTCACAATCCCCTTTACCGAGACAGCCGTACTTGCATCCGGTGTCTCCGATATAGAGAGAAGACATGACTTTGCAGGATGAATACCCCTCAAAGTTATTGATTTTGGCCCTGTTGTCAATAGTACCATGACATCTGACAACAGCCACCATTGGTTCTTTCGCCTCAACTTCCTGTCCGAGAGCCTTTGCAATTTCGGCCATAGTCGGATTACCGCCTACCGGGCAGAAGAAAGAACCTATACTTGGTGCCTTGACCACATTTTCGGCAAATGCACGACAACCTGCCTGTCCGCATCCGCCGCAATTGGCTCCCGGCAAGATAGATTCTACGATATCAATCCTCGGATCTTCCTCAACCTTGAATTTTTGTGCAACAAAATAGAGCACTACGGAAAACAAGAGTCCCAAGACACCCAAACATGCAATTGTTAAAATAATAGTTGTACTCATTTATTTATTTTTTCTATAACAAATGTAAATACTTTGGATATTTTATTCCTAAACAGGAAGACGATAAAATAGTAAACGGCCACTCCTATAATAGATCCTAACCCCATAACAATCTCACTATACCCCAATACGGACAAAACAAGCAGAAGTGTCAGAAGAATGGCTAAAGGGATGACATACGAAATCCACACAGCTTTCAATCCCAAAGACGATTTGAGCAGAATATTGACTGTTTCTCCCACTTCAAACTGTTCCACAAGTGTACTTATGCTGTATGGGACTTCTATTATCCTGATAGATTCATCGGAAGCCGCACATACACCTTTCGCGTGGCAGCTTGCACAGGCAGATTTATTCAATATCTCCACACTGATGTAATCGGGAGATATGTCGATTATTTTTCCTTCATGTGCAATTGTATCCTTATTTTTCATTATTTTGATATTAAACTTGTAATCGGATATTTAACACCGGTGTATTTCGAGATTCTGCCATTGATGGAGCCGACAGCTACCGGAGCCGAAAAGTATAGAGGCAGCCTGTTGTCATCATCCGAAAACCACATATAAATCTTCTCTTCTCCATAGAAAACTCCTTCTTGAGTCTCATCTGTCGATGTATCGGCTATACTTCCTATATCAAAACGAGAATTTTCTTTTGCACTATCTTCGCTTTTACCATGGTCCACATCTCTCGGTTTGACGGCGAGGGCAAATTTGACCGTTTTGAAAGTTCCAAGTCCGTCTATTTTTTTGTTTTCCTTTTTATCGAATCTTATGGCAATATCGACCACATTTCGGTCAATGGCGATAGTAAAAAATGCTTTCTCACCTTTAATCAGCTTGTTGAAATCCAATGTTCTCATTGTGTAGAACAAATTGATTATATCCCTTATAATCACACCTTCGTTAAATGTGGTATCTCTTCTGGTCCTCCCCTTTTTGTCCACAATGGCCCTCATCTCAGCCCCGTTATTACTCCACGTGTACCAATTTTTTGCTGTAAATCCCCCTTCATATACATCTCTGTGAAAATAAAGCGGAGAGAGGTCTTTTGAATAGAATTTGGACTCATACAGGTCGCGAACCTTGAAAAACGAATCCCAGAATTTGTAGGTGGAAGCATTGGCCACCAAATGAAAATACGGCTCTTTTCCACTCTCTTTAACCTCTGTAAATGTAAAATTCACAGCAGCAATATCGGCATTGAATCCCCATTTGTAATGTATCACCAATTCCATATTTTCACCGCTCTGAAACGGATATGAATGGCTTTGGGAAAAAAGAGGAACTGACAAAAAGGATGTCGCCATCAAAAACAAAAGACTTACTATCAAATAATGTTTGTTCATATAATTGTGCTTTTAATAAATAAGGATTTAGTTGTCAAATTCCGTACCCGGCTGCATGGAATCACTATTCATTTTTGATCCATGCTGCTCATATCTAACACTCGGGGCACTTGTGACAACATCATTATACACGGAAGTATCGTTAATATCGATAAACTTCGTCTCACTCTTGAGAAATCTCATCTTTATATCTCTAAGCTCACCATTACGGTGTTTTGCAATAATCAGATCGGTTTCTCCCGGAACTGAACCCTCTTCGGGCACTCCTGCCATTTCGGGACGGTGAATGAACATAACTATATCCGCATCCTGTTCGATGGCTCCCGACTCTCTCAAGTCACTCAACTGAGGTCTCTTGTTGCCTCCACGGATTTCAACCGAACGATTCAACTGTGAAAGGGCTATAATCGGGACATTCAATTCTTTTGCTATAGATTTGAGGGAACGTGAAATAGATGACACTTCCTGCTCCCTCATCCCTCTCAATTCGGGAGGTCCTGTCATCAGCTGAAGGTAGTCAATGATAATCAGCTTGACATGGGAGTTATTGACCAGCCTTCTCGCTTTTGAGCGAAATTCATATATTGAAAGAGATGGCGTATCGTCTATCCAAAGTGGAGCCCTCGACAATGCTTTTACCCCATTGTTCAACTGTTCCCACTGCTTTATATCCATCTTTCTCGATCCGCGTATCATATCGTTGGAAAGTCCCGTTTCTCCAACCATTAATCTTTTAACCAACTGTGTACCCGGCATTTCCAATGAGAAAAAAGCCACAGGAGTATTATTTTCGACCGCCATATTCCTTGCCATGGTCAGTACAAATGCCGTCTTACCGACAGAAGGTCGGGCGGCAACAATTATCAAATCGGATTTCTGCCATCCGAAAGTAACTTTATCGATATTTGTAAAACCGGAAGAGATGCCGCTTAATCCGTCTCCCCTTTTCTGACTCTCTTCAATGTCGTTAATAGCCTGAGTAATAATATCTTGAATAGGAGATGTCTCCCTTTTCATATTTTTCTCGGCCAAAGTGAAAATATCTTCTTCCGCCGTATCGAGCAATTCATCTACAGGCAGAGTATCATCGTAAGCGCTCTTCTGTACCTTATAGGCAATAGAAATCAGCTCCCTCTGTATAAATTTCTGAAGAAGTACTTTGGTATGATACTCAACATGGGCAGCAGCACCTATTTTAAGGCTCAACTGACTGAGATACGCAACTCCACCAATCTCTTCCAACTCTCCCGATTTGGTCAATTCATCCGAAACGGTAAGAATATCGACCGGATCATTTCTTTTGGAAAGATTGGCAATTGCAGTAAAGATTTTTTTGTGTGCATCTTTATAAAAGCACTCTGATGTAACCTGATCGAGAACATCCGGAATGACATTAGGCTCAAGAATCAGCGCCCCCAAAACCGCTTCTTCGATATCAACGGCTTGAGGAGGTTTGCGGCCTCCTATCTCCTCTCCGAGAGCAGCGATATTAACCTTAACCTTCTTCTTGTACTCTTTGTCATTTTTAGCCATAAAGGACTATTCTTTTTCAAAATCGGAACTTACAAGAATACGTCCGCAGTATTCACAGACAATAATTTTCTTGCTTGATGCTATATCTAATTGTCTTTGAGGCGGTATTTTGTTGAAACAGCCACCACAGGCATCTCTTTTGACAGTAACTACAGCAAGTTTGTTTTTGGCATTGGAACGGACTTTGGTGTAAGCCGCCATCATTCTGTCATCTATTTTGGATGCAAGTTCACCTCTGTGAGCAAACAAATCGGCCTCTTCTTTTGATGTCTCTTCAACAATGGTTTCCAACTCTTTCTTCTTATTGACAAGATCGACATCACGTCCTGCAAGGAGTGATTTTGCCTCATCCAAAGTAGCTTTCTTCTCTGCGAGAAATACATTGCCCTCTTTTATCTTCTTGTCGCAGGCGAGTTTCTCCAACTCCTGATACTCAATCTCTTTGGAAAGAGAATCGTATTCTCTGTTATTCTGAACGTTATCACGCTGAGACTCATACTTGGCAATAGCTTTCTTGCTATCTTCAATTTTGTGTTTATAATCGGAAATACTTCTGTCTGTTTCTTTGATTTCAGCCTGAAGATTTGAGATTCTTGTCTTTAGTCCGGCAATTTCATCTTCAAGGTCCTGAACTTCCAGTGGCAGTTCTCCTCTCAAAAGATAGATTTTGTCGATTTGTGTGTCTGTCAATTGTATTTGATACAGAGTATGCAGCTTCTGCTCCATAGCAATTGTATCGGCTTCTCCCATATTTTTGGAAAGGGATATGAATGTCTCTCTCGGATCTATTGGGGGAGCAATTACTTTGTTTACCTTCTTTGTAGCCATAATTTACTTAATAGTAATATATTGGATTGTTATTATTTCTTGTTGCACGAACTGCAAAGGTATGTATTTTTTTTGTAAGAACGGATAATAACCTGTTCACGATGTCTATCTCGCTCTCATAATGTCCGATATCCATTACCATAAAGTCATTTTCACAAAAGAAATGATGATATGAAATATCTGCCGTTATATATACATCCGCACCGGAAAGTCTTGCCGTCTCAATAAATGAAGATCCGCTTCCACAGCACGTAGCCACCTTTGTAATTAACTTATTTACAGGCTTTGAAGTCTTCACAGCCTTCAAAGAAAATCTGTTAATGACGAATGTGCGAAACTCATCCGCAGTCATAGCCTGAGGAAGGTATCCAACGCGGCAAAGACCGGAAGAGTCAAGATTTTCCACATTTTGAAGATTGAGTTTTTCTGTCATCAGAGTATTGACACCTCCTGATGCCTTATCTGCGTTTGTGTGAGCCGAATACACCACAATATTGTGCTTTATTGCAAGGTATATGGCTTCTCCCAAAAAGGTGTTCGGGTCAATCTTTTTAATACCGTCAAATATCAGCGGATGGTGGGTGACTATCATATTGTCTCCCGAATCCACAGCTTCTTTTATCAATTCGGGGGTACAATCCAATCCTATTAACACTCCCTTTATCTCTTCATCCGGACTGCCTATGCAAAATCCGGCATTGTCCCACTCTTCCTGAGTCTGCAGGGGGGCGAATTGTTCAATTATCGATGCAATTTCTTTAGCTTTCATGGTCACAGGTTGTCATGCACTTGAAGCAGACACTCTTTAATTTCTTTTAGTTTATCTATTATCTCGACACGATGATCGGTACCTTCTTTATTGTCTGTCATCCTTTTCCGTGCCCCTTCAAGAGTCAATCCCTGTTCTTTGACAAGGTGGTATATAATCTTGAAATTTGATACATCGGACGGGGTAAAAAGTCTGTTTCCCTTGTTGTTCCTTGCCGGCTTGATAAATTTGGGAAATTGTTCGGCCCAAAATCTCACGAGAGACGTATTTTCACCCAGCATGGCTGAAACTTCCCCCATTGTGTAATATAGTCTGCCTTCTTGTAAAATATCTTCTTTCATAGTATTAATCCATTGATTGACCTGTATTTAACGCAATCATCATCATCTCATGATAAGTAACCGGTGTAAGCCCTGCAAAAAAATAATTAATCGGCTCTACGGCAACGTTATCTTTTATAACCTCATAGTGAAGATGTGGAGCAAACGCAGTCCCTGACGACCCCACTCTCCCTATCACGGCCCCCTGTCTGACCACTTGTCTTTCCCTTACAAGAATATCGCTTAAGTGAGAATATGTGGTCTGTATCCCGTTACCATGATTTATAACAATTTTGTTACCAAATCCTTTAGAAGATCTCGTTATGCGTTCCACTATACCGTTGGCTGAACACAATACCTCCGTTCCCACGGGAGAGAGCAAATCTATACCTGTATGATCTCTTATAGTCTTATAGAACGGATTGACTTTCTGCCCTATGGATGCTCCCGTCTGGGCTATGGAGAAATTCTTGACAGGAATTATCGCCGGAATAGCCGATACGTTTTCACCAAGTTCGGAGAGCTTGTTATTGATATTTCCAATCCATTCGTTGACATGTACTATTGTATTGTCCAATTTGATTCCCTTGACATGAGAGTCCCATATCAAGTTAGTCTCCTCTTCTGCATATATGTCATCTATGTTGTTATCTTTAGCCGTTTTACCGGAAAGGACCAGCTCCGGAGGGTCGGCATTGAACACATTATTGTATATCTCCTTGTCTTTAATCTGCAGATTAGTGATGACATTATCGATAATGTCAACCTTTTCGGCCATCCCGGCATATTCCTGTTCGAGATATTTGTTTTCGGCAATAATCTTTTTCTCTCTATCGGTATTGACACACAATACAAACACGGCATAGAAGCCTGCTGCCACCAATATGCTCAGAATAAGATACTTAACCGCTATACCCAAACCTCTCCAAAATGAAAGTTTCCTCTCGTCAAATCTCAATTCTTCTTTATTGAATATGAACTTTGCCATTATTTACCCTCTCGTTTTGCCGTTTTCAATCATCTCCTGATACTCGTCAGGGGTCAAGTCGGTGGTAAAATAGTTCCAAGGATTAACTGGTTTGCCTTTATAAATAACTTCGTAATGAAGGTGCGTTCCCTTTGATCTGCCGGAATTGCCCATCTTTCCAATCTGATCGCCTCGCGACACAATCTGTCCCAATTTGACAGTGGACTCCTTAAGGTGTGCATATCTTGTTTTGTAGCCGAATCCGTGGTCAATAATCACATAGTTGCCATATCCGAGAAAACTCGTGACAATATCGGTCACCATACCGTCCCCTGTAGCGTATATCGGCTCTCCGGAAAGTCCCGATATGTCTATCCCGCTATGCATCCTCATATTTCCCAAAAACGGATCGGACCTATATCCGAAAGAACTTGACATTCTGTTGCGCGATGCAGTGGAGACAGGATAAATTGTAGGCACGCACGATGCCATATCCCCTGCCCTCTTGGCTAAAATGGAGACTTCGTCAAACGATCGGGACTGTATATATGCTTTTTTGGCGAGAATATCCATTTTCATTACCGAAGAGATAATAATATCGGCATCTTTAAATTGTTCAAGATGAGAATATCTGTCAACTCCCCCGAATCCTGCATTTCGTACCTCTGCGGAGATTTCATCCATACCGAAAATCGGACGATAGACAATATTGTCCCTCATCTGAATTTCAAGTAAAATATTATTTTCCTCGTCAAGTTTCTGATTCAACATTTCAAGTTTGGAGAGCAACTCTGCATTTCTATTTTCCAAAATAAGACTTTTGATAGACTCCTTCCCCAAAACATTTGTCTGAACATAATAGCATCCGATAAAGAGAGCCAGCCCCAGCACAACAACTATAGAGACTCTTAATAATCTGGTCTTTACGGGCGTTTTAGCCGCCTCGTAAGAGAGTGTTTCCTTATTAAAAACGTATTGATTTTTCCTAAACATTGGCTTTTACCCGATTATATATCATTGCAAATTTACAAAATTTGGATAAAAAAACTAATTTTGTGCCAAAATTATAAATAATTGATATGACTTCTAAAGAAATTAGAAAAACATTTTTAGACTTTTTCGCTTCAAAAGGGCACACCATCGTTCCATCAGCACCGATGGTAGTTAAGAATGACCCTACACTGATGTTTACAAACGCAGGGATGAACCAATTTAAAGATTGGTTCCTGGGGAACACTCCGATTCAATACACCCGTGTCGCGGATACGCAAAAATGTTTAAGAGTGAGCGGCAAGCATAATGACCTTGAGGAAGTAGGACACGATACTTACCATCATACCATGTTTGAGATGCTGGGCAACTGGAGTTTTGGAGATTATTTCAAAAAAGAGGCCATCGGTTGGGCATGGGAACTTCTGACCGAGGTTTACAAACTCGACAAGTCAAGGTTATATGCTACCGTATTTGAGGGATATGGACCTGACGGTCTCGACATGGACACCGAGGCAAGAGATTATTGGCTGCAATATCTGCCTGCCGACCGGATTATAATGGGCAACAAAAAAGACAATTTCTGGGAGATGGGCGACACCGGCCCCTGCGGTCCGTGCAGTGAAATTCACATAGATCTCAGGACCGATGAAGATAGAGCCGAAATTTCAGGAGCCGAAATGGTCAACAAGGGGCACCATCTCGTAATCGAAATATGGAACCTCGTGTTCATCCAATATAACCGCAAAGCTAACGGGCAGTTGGAACCGCTACCGGCAAAACATGTTGACACAGGCATGGGATTGGAGAGATTGTGCATGGCGCTCGAGGGCAAATTCAGCAATTATGAAACAGATGTCTTCACAAATATGCTTGAAGCCATTTCAAGGCTGAGCAATATCCCTTACAACGCCGATACTGAAATAGGTATTGCAATGAGAGTCATTGCCGACCATATAAGAGCCATAAGTTTCTCTATCACAGATGGGCAGTTACCGTCTAACGTCAAAGCGGGATATGTGATTCGCCGTATCCTCCGCCGCGCCGTCAGATACGGATATACCTTCCTGAATATGCATGAGCCTTTCTTATGCAAACTTGTACCACAACTTGTTTCGGACATGGGAGAAGCATTTCCTGAACTTACAAAACAGCAGGCTCTTATCGAAAGGGTCATCAAAGATGAAGAAGAAGCATTCCTCCGCACTCTCGACAAAGGGATCAAACTTATGGATGTTATCATGGAGAAATCCAAAGGGAGCAAAATTATCTCCGGAGAAGATGCCTTTACCCTTTACGACACTTTCGGATTTCCTATCGACCTGAGCGAACTTATTGCCAAGGAAAATGGATATACCATAGATATGCCCTCATTTGAGGTTGAACTCGGTAAACAAAAACAGCGTGCAAGAAATGCAACAGCCGTTGAAGAGGGAGATTGGATTCAGCTTCATCCATTTACAGCCTGCCAATTTACAGGTTATGACAATGTGGAAGAAGATGTCTCTATAATGAAATACCGTACCGTCAAGGCTAAAAATAAAGAGTTGTACCAACTTGTATTCGACAAAACGCCTTTCTATGCCGAAAGTGGCGGACAGGTAGGAGACAGCGGCTATATCGAATCCGCATCGGGTGAAAAAATCACCATAATCAACACAATAAAGGAAAATAACCTGTTTATCCACATTGCAGATAGAATACCTGTCTCTGCAGATGAACAATTTCATGCAGTAATAGACCTTGAAAGACGTACCAACATCACAAACAACCACTCTGCCACACACCTTCTTCACTTTGCACTGAGACAGATTCTGGGAACACATATTGAGCAAAAAGGGTCGGCTGTCAACTCTTCTTCTTTCAGATTTGACTTTTCACACTACGAAAAAATCTCCCCCGAACATCTAAAAGATGTGGAACATCTTGTAAATAAGCTGATTCGCCAGAATGTCGTCAAGCAGGAATTTAGAAATGTTCCAATCGAGCAGGCACGACAGATGGGAGCAATGGCCCTCTTCGGAGAGAAATACGGTAATTCGGTGCGTGTAATCAAGTTCGGTGACTCAATAGAGCTCTGCGGTGGAACTCATGCTGCCGCCACAGGTCAGATAGGATTCTTCAAAATCATTTCCGAGTCGGCTGTAGCTGCCGGAATCAGAAGAATTGAAGCGACTACAGGGGCTCATGCAGAGACCATTATTGATAATATGGAAGACAGAATAGCCTCTATCAAAGAACTCTTCGGCAATTCTCCCGATATGGTGGCGAGTGTCATCAAGCTTATTCAGGAAAACGAATCATTCCGCAAAACCATTGAAGATGTAGAAAGAGAGCGAATGATCGAATTGAAAGAATCGCTTATCAAAGACAGCAAGATTCTTAACGGAATCCGTGTTCTTACACTTAGAAGTGGCTACTATATTCCGGATGCCATTAAAAATGTCGCATTTATGCTATACAAGGAACTTACAAACTCGGTATTTGTCGCCGCTTTTGAAACACCTGACAAAAAGGCCTGCCTTACACTCATGTACACCGACGATCTGGTCAAAAACGGAGCCAATGCCGCTAATGACATCAAAGAGGTTTCAAAACTGATTCAAGGCGGTGGCGGAGGACAAAATTTCCTTGCAACTGCAGGTGGCAAGAATATTGAAGGACTTTCTGAAGCTGCAGGCAGACTGATAGAACTTGCAACAAAATAATAGATGAAAAAACTCGATCGTTTCTTATTGTCTTCATTTGTAGGACCGTTTTTCCTTACATTTTTCATTGTCATATTCGTTTTGGCATTGCAGATGTTATGGTTATATATAGATGAACTTGTAGGAAAGGGATTGGGATTGGGAGTAATATTCGAGTTTATGGGGTGGGCCTCCGCCACCCTTATTCCTACGGCTCTGCCGCTGGCCACATTGTTGGCCTCCATTATGACCCTCGGAGGGCTCGGTGAGCATAATGAACTGCTGGCAATGAAAGCCGCCGGCATATCCCTGAAAAGAATTTTAGTTCCTCTCATTGTACTTTCAGGCGGAATTTCCATAGGAGCGTTTTTTGCATCCAATGACCTTATTCCCGTTGCATACAACAAGATTTATACTCTGCGACAGGATATTGTCAATACAAAAGAAGAAATAAAAATCCCATCGGGAACTTTTTACGATGGCATTGACGGATATATACTCCGTATGGATGGCAGAAATGACGAGACGGGAATGATGTACAATCTCATGATTTACGATCATACCTCCAACAAGGGAAATATAAGCATGACATTGGCGGATTCAGGATCGATGCATATTACCCCGGACAAGAGCAAGCTTATTTTCGATTTGTATAACGGATGTTCGTACCAGGAGACCAACAGTATGCTATATCGTGATACTACAATCAATTTGCAGAGATTGTATTTTACAGAGCAGACTTTAATGATTTCCCTTGAAAATTATTCTTTTACACGTTCCGAGGGAGAACAATTCGGAGACGAAGTCATGTCTCAGGATTTGAAATCTCTGCGCCATGACCGAGACTCTTTGTCAAAAGTTTATGACACGCTGTTCGGTACCCAATATAGAAGATATATTTCAGGAGCCGGCCTTGACTATCTGTACCAGCTTGATACGGCACGAAATCAACGCATCAAGGGGATTTTTCAGCTTGACACACTCTACGCATCACTTCAGGAGGAGAGTGAACTGGAAGCAGTCCGAATGGCTATCGACAAGTCCGAAATTTCTGTTGATGTAATTCAGAATTTTAAAGTAGAAGATTACAGGTATATCGACCCGATCCGCAGAATAGACATCGAAAGCAATCGTAAATTCACGCTATCGATTGCCTGTCTTATATTTTTCTTCATAGGAGCACCGCTTGGAGCCATCATCCGAAAAGGAGGACTTGGAACTCCCGTAATCATATCGATGTTTTTCTTCCTCGTCTATTACATTATAGATATTATAGGCAAAAAGCTTGCACGAGACGGAGCTCTCAACCCATTTGAGGGAACTTTCATAGCAACCGCCGTATTGCTTCCAATCGGAGTTTTCCTCACATGGAAATCGACAAGAGATTCATCCCTGTTCAACATGGACTCATATAAGATATTTTTCTCTACCCTTTGGAGCGGTATTTGCGAGTTGTTCCAAAACATCAAAAATCTGTTCAGGAAAGAGGGAGGAAGGGTACGCATTGTGTATATGGGAACTCCGGAATTTGCAGTAGGACCGCTAAAAGCGTTGATAGAAGCGAAATATGATATTGCAGCAGTCGTAACAGTCCCTGATAAACAGAGCGGAAGAGGATTGAAAGTAACAGAGAGTGCAGTCAGACAATTTGCCAACGAACAAAATCTAAAAGTACTACAACCCGTATCACTCAAAGATCCGACATTTTTGGAGGAGCTTAAAGCACTGAAGGCCAATCTTTTTATAGTGGTGGCTTTCAGGATGTTGCCTAAGGAAGTATGGTCAATTCCACGCCTTGGAACATTTAACCTCCATGCTTCACTTCTGCCTCAATACAGAGGTGCCGCTCCAATAAATTGGGCAATCATCAACGGTGAACGCCTTACGGGTGTTACCACTTTTATGATTGATGAACAAATAGATACGGGGAATATCATATATCAGGAACAATGCGCCATTGAAGATTACGACAATGTCGGCTCTTTGCACGACAAACTTCAGTCCATCGGATCAGATCTTGTCATAAAAACAGTAAAAACCATAGCAGACGGCAAGTTGAAAACTATCGTTCAGGACAATTTCGACAAACTGCAATCCGCCCCGAAGATTACCAAAGAGACATGCCACATAGATTGGAACAAAAGAGCGGTCACCATCGAAAGACTTATCAAAGGATTAAGTCCTTATCCTGCTGCTTTTTCCACTTTATCGGCAGATGGAGAAACTGTCAATGTCAAAATATTCGAAGCTTTCGTTGTTGAAAACCGGAATGACAACTCCATTCCGGGAACAATTTATTCTGACGGAAAAACTTACTTGGAAGTTAAATGCAGGGATAAATCGATAAAAATATTGAATCTTCAGCTTGCGGGCAAGAAACGCCTCAATATTAAGGAATTTTTAGCAGGTTTCAGGGAACCCGAAAAATATAAGTTCGTCTGATGAAACATATCGTCATTTTGGCAAATGGCCAATTCCCTTCCTCAAGGGTCGTGCGTGACATTTTGAATAATGCCGACGTAATCATCTGCTGCGATGAAGCAACCGAGAAACTCATCAAATTCGGGATAGTGCCGACATTTATTGCCGGAGATATGGATTCGCTTTCCCCTGAAATTCAAAAAAAATACCGTTCTCTGATATTCAAGTCGGAGTGTCAGGAGACAAATGATCTTACCAAGGCATTTAACCTCGCCAAGACACTTTCTCCATCAGAAATTGATATTTTGGGAGCCACGGGAGGGAGAGAAGACCACACTCTCG
This sequence comes from Bacteroidales bacterium, assembly GCA_028686425.1. Lineage (GTDB taxonomy): Bacteria > Bacteroidota > Bacteroidia > Bacteroidales > UBA932 > Cacconaster. The sequence goes on from JAQUBZ010000012.1 coordinate 53,672, forward strand.
GTAATATTTCACTCCTTTTGGACTATGCCAAATCGGTTGCCTGTCCCGTTAAGATGGTAACCGACTATGGAAAATTCATCGCCATACACGACACTGCCACTTTAAGTTGCCCTGTCGGAAGACAAATCTCCATTTTTGCTTTTGACAATAGTCTTAAAATAAAATCGGCAGGATTGAAATATCCTACCGATAATGTAATTTTTGACTCGTTGTGGAAAGCAAGTCTTAATGAAACCTCCCAAGAGAGTTTTACTCTGACTTTATCACACCCTTGCGGTGTCCTGCTGTTTTTTGCGAACCGCAAGTAGCATATCGTCTATCATCTCATCCAATCCCCATTTTGGACACCATCCCCACTCTTTGCGAGCGCAGGAGTCATCCATCATGTCCGGCCATGAAGCTGAAATCGCAGCTTTGACCGGGTCAACGTTATAATCGAATGTAGCTTGAGGAATGCGTTTCTTGATTGCAGCAAACAACTCGCGCGGATTGAAACTCATTGATGTGATGTTGAAACTATTTCTGTGGACAAGTCCGGAAGGATCGGCCTCCATCAACTCTGTAACCGCATTAAGAGCATCCGGCATGTAAATCATATCCATGTATGTCTCTTCAGGGACTTCACAGGTGTAATGGTTACCCTCTTTAATTATTTCATAAAATACTTCGACAGCATAATCGGTTGTGCCACCTCCCGGCAGTGCTCCGTTGGAGATGATGCCCGGGAATCTCACACTGCGGGTATCAACACCGAAGCGTGTGAAATAGTAGTCACTTAGTAATTCTCCGGAAACCTTACATACACCATAGATGGTGTTGGGTCTCATAATAGTATCCTGTGGAGTCTTGTTGTGTGGAGTATTTGCTCCGAACGCTCCTATGGAACTTGGGGTAAACACCGCACAATTATTGTCTTTGGCAATATTGAGAGAGTTGAGCAGGGCACCCATATTCAGGTTCCATGCCAATTGAGGATTCTTTTCACCTTTTGCGCTGAGAAGAGCGGCAAGATTAAAGATTGTATCAACTTTGTATTTTTTTACAAGTTCGCTGAAAGCAGCACCGTCAAGGGCATCGAGCTTTTCACCAATTGCATTTGCACGCAATTTTTCGACCATATCATCTCTTAAATCTGCGGCAATAACATTATCTTTACCGTAGTTTTTTTGAAGATGTGGAACCAATTCCGTACCTATTTGCCCGCCGGCACCTACTACCAATATTCGTTTCATATTATAATTTTTAGTCAATCTGACCGCAAAAGTAATAAATTTGTACTTAATGAGTGAATTATCTAACATAATTTCGATTGCCAATCTCTCGAAAGAATTGGGTTTTCTCGATTACGGTGTCTCAAAAGCGGGAATAATCGGAGAAAACGATTTCCCATTTTCAAAATATATTGCAGAGGGAGCAAATGCCTCAATGGATTACCTTTCCAAAAATGTGGAAAAAAGAAAAGATCCATCTCTTCTGGTCGAAGGTGCAGAGAGCATTCTTTGTTTTTTGGCCCCATATAGCAGTAAGGGGGCGGCAGTGGCCTCGTTTGCACTTGGAGAGGATTATCACAAAGTAATCAAAGACAAACTATATATTGTCCTCGAACAATTAAAAGCGGAGTCTTCCATTGCCGGAGTGAATGACTTTAAGGGAAGAGTATTTGTGGACAGTGCTCCTATCAAAGAGCGATATTGGGCAGCCAGAGCAGGGCTTGGCTTTATTGGTAAAAATCATTTTCTCATATCTCCGGATTTTGGATTGAGAACCTTGATTGGAGTTATTGTCTGCAATATCCCATTTAAAAACTTCGAGAAGCAAAAAGGGATAATCAAGAACAAGTGTGGAGATTGTCACAAGTGTATTGACGTGTGTCCCAACGGAGCTTTGGACAATCCGGATTATCTCGATGCTCGAAAATGTATTTCATATCACACTATCGAAGACAAATGTCTGTACAATACACATCCCATCAATTACAATGGGCAAATCTTCGGATGCGAGGCATGTCTGAAAGTATGTCCCATGAACAAGGATATTCCCTCATGGAGGGAATTTGAAACAAATGCCGACTATTTATTATCTTTGACACGAGAAGACTGGGCCGATATGGATGAGGAAAATTTTCTGAAAAGGTTTGCCGACTCATCTCTTATGCGGGCCGGGCTTGCAAAAATTAAAAACAATTTATGATGAAACTTCAGACATCTGTAGAAATCACCCCCATGGATGAGAAATCCAAAATCACTTATGCCGACAAAATATTATTTATGGGCTCATGTTTTGCGACTGAGGTAGGAACAATCATGAGGGAGTACGGATTTGACATTATGCTTAACCCTTTCGGAGTTCTATACAACCCTGCATCCATCTCATCCTCCATAGAAAGGTTGTCCACAGGCGATTTGTTTTCGGAGGGTGATGTAATTTGTTCTCAAGGCAGATATACCTCTTTCTTCCACCATAGTTCCTTTTCAAGGGACACGGCAGAAGATTTTTTGGACAATGCAAACAAATCTCTCGCAGCAGACTCTGCTTCATTTTCGGAGATTAACACCTGCATCGTAACACTTGGGACATCGTGGGTATTCCGACATATCAAACGCGACATAATCGTCTCCAACTGCCATAAAATCGTTCCTCAAGAATTTAGAAGAGAGAGACTTTCCATTGAAGACATTACCTCCATGCTTGGCGAAATCATATCATCTTTTCCATGCAGGAAATGGATTTTCACTGTCAGCCCCATCCGTCATCTCAAAGATGGCGCACACGGCAATCAGCTGAGCAAAGCCACCCTGCTTCTTGCCATTGAACAGCTTCAAGAGCGTTTCGGCAACGTATTCTATTTCCCAGCATACGAGATTATGATGGACGAATTGCGTGATTACCGTTTCTATGCCGAAAATATGACACACCCTTCACCTCAGGCTGTAAGATATATCTTCGAGCAGTTTACACGATACGCAATATCCGAATCCGAATTTGCAAAAATGGCCCTGGCGGAAAAAGAGTTGAAAGCAGGCAGGCACAGATTACTCTGACACCCCTTTTGTCGTAATAGTGGCAGAACCTGTATGCCCGCGATATTCCTTGGCGTAGAGCGATTCTATCTGGACAAGAGCCGATGAGAAACGTCCGACCTGTGTGACATAAAATCTCTCTTCAATAACGGTTTTGCCTTCAGGAAGAAGTTCATAATAGTAATTGGTCTGAGAACTCTTCACCTCTCGGTAATAACCTCCCCACGAATATCCGCTTCGCTCATTTTCAGGATAGAAACAAGCAGGACGCATGGCCTGCATCTCTACAAAACTGCGATTTTCGCTATTCTCAATCTTATATTTTGCAATAATCTCATCACCGACAGAAAGAAGATCTCCGTCTTTAATGATTTGACCATCGGACGCCCTTGTAAACTCTCTTTCTATCGATATTTCATTACTACTTGGCACGACCTGCTCCATTTTGGTAGTATAGGTATAATACACAGCACCGAGCTTCAAATCTTTGGCATTGCTTGATATAAGAGCATGAACGGCATCCGTTGTCGCAACGGTATTTTCCCATGCCTGATTATGCTTCTGGAGCAAAAGCCAGGTGGCAATGCCTTCAACCATTTTCTTATTTCCAAGATGTGAAAACAAATCAATCAATTGGGAATGTGCATATATTTCACTGTTCATCAATCCCCTGTATGGCATGACGGCATTAGGAAAATAACAACCTGCAGTATTGTTTTCGACAGCATAGTCCGATAAAGAGGCTGCAAGGAAACTGATTCTTTCCTTAAATGATTTTTGCCAATATTGAGTATCGCCACATCTGAGAAGCGTACTGCATAGCTGTCCCTTTAACAAGATCGGGAGCTTCTGCCACTTATCAGCGGTATTGTCAAGATATGATCTGAACGCCTTGTCCGCATCTTTTGACAGAGGTATTTCCAAATACTCAGACCGAACTGCAAAATACTGAATCATAGAGAAATATGCTGGTTTCCGGTCGTAGTTGTGTATTTCGGATATTCTTGCATCCGTATATGCAACGGCCCCCTCTATCAGTTTTTGTTCCTGTTCGTTGAAAGTAATTGCACCGACAGATTTCAACTGATTCATTTTTTCAAGGAAGAATAGTGTAATCATATCGGACGATTTCATACCATTAAACCATGTAAAGCCTCCGTCTTCGCGTTGAAGTGTCTTTAATTTGGCAACAGCCTCACTTCTGAAAGCCTCGCTCTTGGAGTTGTCTATGGTCTCTCCTTTTGATATTGATAATATCTTTTCGCGCATTTGGTTAATATATAATGCTGTTATCCAAGCTATTGCATTATCAGATTCCGGTTTCACGGCCATAGGAAGCGACTCTTTGACAGCCGACAGTGTGGAATATTCGGCATATTCGATTGTAGGATTTTTTGCCCCGATACGGTTACGCAACTGCTTCTCATAATATTTGTGACCATGTCTGCCACCCATCACGAATGAAGCCGCTTCTGTAATGGTGATTTGAGAAGGAATAATGGTAATCAGATGCTGCTCTCCATCACTTGTGTTTCCGGCCCGGAATACTATTTTCACACCAAGTTTTGAGATAGTCGCCCCTTTTGAGGTCGTTGTAGGAACATCGATGCTCCATGCAACCTCTCCCTGAGATCCGGCAAGTAAATCGAGGCGGACGTCATCCGTCCCTTTCACTTTGAGAATCTCTTTTGTGGCGTCATCATACAATTCGATGTGTGCTGTCCCCTTTTTCTCCACGTTGGAAAGATTTACCACTTTACTCTTCAAAATGATTTTGTCTCCCTCTCGCACAAATAACGGAATATTGGGAACCACCATCAGCTCTTTCTGAACCACAAAGCTCTTTATTTCCATTCCGCTCTTCAAATCTCTGGTGTGTGCCATCACAAGCACTTTATACGTTGAAAGCAAGTCATTGGTCTTATACTTGATTTCGGCTTTGCCATCCTCGGAAATACGTATATGAGGATAAAAAGCGATAAGTTCGCTGAAATCGGAACGAGGAATAAAAGGCTCTTGTACGGCATCTTCCGCCATTGCATCCATGGTTTCAACCTTGCCGGCCACTGCCATCTCTGACAATACCGGAGCCGAATCATATTGGACCATCTCCTCTTCCACCGCCATATCCGATGTCGAAGAATTTTGGGTGACGGCCAATCCTGCCGACATGGATTTAGTGCCAAGCCCTCTTATTAAGTACCTGCGTATCGGTCTCAGAGTTGTAATGACATTCGGGCAATTTGTATATATCACATCCATCAATGGGCTGAAATGGAATGAATTGCACCCCATCCTATCCGAAGTAATATCGTATATGGACACCATCGCCTCCGAAGCGGGAGCCTTGATAATAAAGGTCTCTTCGGTGTTCGGAGTGGTCTTGTCTTTAAATGACTCTATTGCGAGAGCTATTTTGGTATCGTTCGGGCGCGTAAACTGATATTGTCTGTCAATCGCTTCTCCGCCTCTGAATCCGAACAGAGAGAGCTGTATGCTGCTTCTGTATTCATCCTTGTATGGAAGTGAAATGCGTATCATTTCATTCTGAAGGTGGAGAGCTTTGCGATAGTGGCACTTGTCGTTGTCGAAGAGTTCCATTTCAAGATATAGGTCGTCTTCGGATGTCCCGAGCATAAATTCTATACCGTTGACCGTCTTGACCGGATAGTAGAACCATTTGGCCTCAACCGGAACCTTTTTGTCCTCCGTACTAAACAAAATTATCTCTTCTACACTTTCTATCTTCTTTCCTCTGTATTCAAATTCGGAAGAAATCTTGTAACATCCCGATGGGAGTTGTGCAAAATCATATTTGACGGCCGTGTTTGAATGGAAACTTCCCGTATCTATTACAGTGCTGTCCTTCCTTACAATATATTTGCCATCAACGGAATATGGAGCCCCATAGAGTGAAGTGACATTGATTGTAAACTCCCTGAGAGTGTCTTTCTCGGTTAAAAGTGTTGACTTATGCCATTGGGTACTCTGTTTAAAATCAACCGAACTTCGTAAAGGTATATCCGAAACCGGAACCGATATTTGTGTTTCGTGTGTCTCCCCCTGAGGATCTGTAACTTTGACCATTACATTGTATGAGGCCGAAACAATCTCCCCATCATTTGCTTTTTCGTCCTCTATAGCGGGACGTTGAGCCACAAAATTCAGTTCAAAACGACCGTCATTGTCAGATAGGACTTTACCCGAAAATACCTTCTCTCTGCCAAAATAATATATATGGCGGAAGTCATTGTAGAAAGGAGATCTATATACCTCATATTCAACCACCGCATTTGCAACGGAGAAACCTGCATAGTTGTCAATCTTCCCCTCCTGCTTTATCACATCATTGAACCCATACACTTCTGAAGAGCTGATAAGCCTGACTGAAAATGTGGGACGTTTGTACTCTTCTACACTGATGGCACATGAATTATAATTTTTATCCTGTATGATGTATCTTCCGTTTTTACTCCCTTCAGGGATAAAGAAATACCCGCTCGCAGAGCCCATGTCATTGGTCACCAACTTGACTGAAGATATTGTGTCACCTGATGACTGATGTCTGAAAGTAAGCTCTACAGGGGCATTGGCAAGTACTTTTCCTTTTTCTCCATTAGATTTGTAACATATAATTTTAAAAAAGATGGTATCAGTCGGTTTGTATAAAGTCCTGTCGGTAAAAATTACCATATCGGCATATTCGGCAGAAACATCTTCGTACACAGTGTTGAATCTCTGCAATCCAACCAGCGGAGAATAGATATTATTTCCGTCTTCCACTCTGATACTGTATTGATAAACATCCTTTATATCCACTTCCGGTAACTGCAGCCGTGTAAATCCGTCTGCTTTATATGTTTTAGTCGATTTGGGCTTCAATTTCAGCACTCCTTTCAAATTTTCCCCGTCAGAGTGCCTGAAGAGAGAGACAGAAGGATTGGAGTACGGTTCTCCCGTAAGCAGGTTGGCGGCATAAAATTCGGCACCATCACCGCGAAACCGAAGTCCTGCTGCAACAGAACACACATTCAAATCTTTTAACACCTTTACGTTTCCTGCATCAAAATAGAGAATGTATATCCCCTCTCTGGTCAGATCCGTCTTAATTTCCTTTGATTCATAGATATTATATTCATTTTTAAAGTCTGAAAACGACAAGGAAGCCACTTTCTCACTATGCTTCTGTACCGCCTTGACGGCCTGTTCGGAATAGCCTGAAAGAAGATAATTGTCTTCAAGTCGGTAAATATCCACTTTAACTTCGGCAATATTCTTTCCGCTGATTTTCCATACAATATCTTTGGTTGGAAGTATCTGCCCGTCAACACCCGACACATTCATCGCCTGACTGTCCATCTGGTTGACCAGCTCCTTAAGATATGGAACATATCTCGATTCATTATGGTATTTCGCTATTGCCTCTTGACAATATTGCTTCAGCTCCAGATACTCTTTAGCGCTCTTTGTGTCGGAACGATCTATCTCCTGCCTCTTCCTTCGGGCATTTTCATATATAAGCATCGCCACTTTGGGATTACCCTGATACTTCTCGATATTCGCTTCGAGACTGCTGTACATTTCATTTCTGAGGGAATCGAACACCGGATAATATTTGCCGGCCTCTTTCCAATTGTACTCTCTCAGTCTGTCGTATATTGCCTCAGAAGCATATAGCTGTTCCAACTGATTTCCGGTTTTTTGAGCTGCCGACTCTATCTGTTTCAGATATGTGACAGCCGTTTGCGGCTTACCGTCTTTCTCCGCTTTGGCAACTTTCTCCCAAAGCCCCGAATATTGATTATCATTCATAGTTTGAGCATTAATTGTAACGACCAATGAAAAAACAAAAGTCAAGAGTAATGTTAATCGCTTCATAATAAAAAATTAATGATTAAGGGACAACCAAAAATATGCCACAAATAAAGTACTGTTTTATGTGCAGTATTTTGATTATATTGCGTTTTAAAGATAATGAATTAAATTTGATTATCATGCTGAAAAGAACATTTCTCTTGCTATCTCTCTCTATAATGTTATTGCCGTCATGCGACAAAGCCACACCCAATGACATAACTGAGCGAGAAGATATAATCCTCACAAAGACGGAGACTGCCATTACTGCTGACATTAACTCATTTGCTTTTGACTTATACAAAGGATTGGGTAAAGTTGAACAAAAAGAGTTTTTTATCTCTCCGCTGAGTGCATCACTCGCCCTCTCAATGACTTCCAATGGAGCTGCCGGAACGACACAGTCCCAAATGAGGGAAGTTCTCGGATTTTCAGAGTACTCTCAAGAAGAGATGAATCAGTTTTACAAAAAAATCACCGATGCTCTGCTGAAAGTTGATCCATCGACAACTATAGCCATTGCCAACTCCATCTGGGCCGACAATTCTCTCAAACTGAATACCGATTTTGTATCTATGTCAAGCCGGTACTACAACGCTTTGGTCAAAAATGTGGATTTCGGCAACAGCAACGCGGTTGTACAAATCAACAAATGGTGTGCGGACAATACCGGAAATAAAATCACCAAGGTGATTGATCAAATTGATCACAGAGCGAAGGCTTTTTTGCTGAATGCGCTATATTTTAAGGGAATATGGAAAGCCAAATTTGACAAGAACATGACAGAAGAGGCCTCATTTACCACCTTTACGGGCGAAAAGAAGAATCTCCCCCTTATGAATCGGCAAGGCTCTTTCGGTTACACTGAAAACAAGACATTTCAAGTGGCGGAACTGCCTTACGGGAATGAAGCTTTCAGCCTTGTAATCCTTCTTCCAAAAGAAAATGTGCCATATAGCGAAGCTGTTTCCTCCCTGTCTTCAGAGAGTTGGAATAGAATAAACGAATCCATTTATTTCGACAACCTGGATATTTTTATTCCGCGAATAGATCTGGAATACGAAATCAAGTTGAACGATATCCTGAAATCTCTCGGTATGACAGATGCTTTTGATCCGAATATGGCCGATTTTATGAATATGTCCGATACACCGCTTTTTATAGATTTTGTCAAACAGAATACTTTCCTGAAGCTCAATGAAGAGGGAACAGAAGCTGCTGCCGTCACGGTTGTGGGGATGAAAGACAATGCTGTAGGGCCGGTCGAATATATTTCGTTCAGGGCAGACAGGCCGTTCATCTACATGATTAAGGAAAAAAGCACCGGAATAATCTTGTTTATGGGACAAAAAGGTTAAAAATTAGACCTTTTTATCTATCTTTGGGGGTTAAAGATTATTCATGACTTTCAAGATAACAGAACAAGACAAGAGCGGTACGGTGGCAAGATGCGGTTTGATTCAGACAGATCACGGCTCCATTCGGACACCCATATTCATGCCTGTCGGGACAATAGGGTCCGTCAAGGGAATTTACCATAGGGATTTGTCCTCAGACATCAAGGCTCAGATAATACTCGGAAATACTTATCATCTCTATTTGCGCCCCGGGCTTGATATTTTGCGTCAGGCCGGAGGACTGCACAAGTTTGCATCATGGGACAAACCCATACTGACCGACAGCGGTGGTTATCAGGTATTTTCTCTTGCCCACAACAGAAAGCTGACACCAGAAGGATGCACGTTCCGCTCACATATTGACGGCTCGAAGCATATTTTTACCCCTGAAAACAACATAGAAACACAGCGTATAATAGGTGCCGATATAATCATGGCTCTCGATGAATGCTGCCCCGGGGATGCCGAGCGCAAATATGCCGAACAATCGCTTAAACTCACTCAGGCATGGCTCGAAAGATGTGTCAGACATTTTGACGAAACCGAACCCCTATATGGTTACAACCAGACATTCTTCCCTATTGTACAGGGGTGTGTCTATCCTGATTTAAGAATTGCCGCTGCCGAACACGCCGCATCACTCAATCGCGAAGGTTATGCAATCGGAGGCCTCTCCGTGGGAGAACCTACTGAACAGATGTACGAAATGATTGAGGTTGTACATCCGGTATTGCCGCTTGACAAACCGAGATACCTTATGGGGGTAGGCACACCGGCCAATATACTTGAGGGGATAGCAAGGGGAATAGATATGTTTGATTGTGTAATGCCTACACGCAATGGACGAAACGGCATGCTCTTCACATGGGAAGGGATGATAAATATCAAAAACAAAAAATGGGCTGATGATTTCTCTCCAATTGACCCGAATGGAACATCTTTTGTTGATAGCACTTACACTAAAGCATATTTGAGACATTTATTTATTGCAGGAGAGATGTTGGCCGCGCAAATAGCAAGTGAGCATAATCTCGCTTTCTATCTCGAACTTGTAAATACGGCGAGAGAACACATCATTGCCGGAGACTACAACAGTTGGAAATGCGCAGCAGTCAAACTGCTTGAAACGAAGTTATAACAGATGAACAAGCCGCAGGTCAAGATATTGGACAAATACATAATAAAGAAGTTCATAGGGACTTACTTTTTTACTTTGCTTATAGTCATAGCTATTGCCGTTATCTTCGATGTCAGCGAGAAAATAGACAACTTTGTAGAAAAAGACATTCCGCTGCAAGAGATTATTTTTCGATACTACTTCGGTTTCATCCCTTGGATTTTGAACAGTTTCAGTCCGTTGTTTGTATTCATTTCGGTAATATTCTTCACATCCAAACTTGCTTCCAACACCGAAATCATCGCCATGCTTTCTGGTGGAGTCAGTTTCAACAGGATGCTGAAACCCTATATGATTTCGGCAGCATTCATTGCCGCATTCACTTTTGTTTTGGGGCTGTATATCATTCCTCCCGCCAATCAAAAGAGGCTGGATTTTGAAAACCAATACATTAAGCCTCAACTTGTGGTAGGAAGCGATTTCCGCAATCTGCACTATCAACTTGCTCCCGGCGAATTTGTATATGTGGAGTCTTTCAGCAAATGGGGCAATACCGCGTATCGTTTTACCCTTGAGACCATTGAAGACAATAAAGTAAAATCCAAATTATCAGCCGAGTCTGCCGAATGGGATTCGACTTTTTGCGGATGGAAGTTGAAAAACTACTATCTCCGGGATTTTTACGGAGAGTCTGAAATCGTCAAATCGGGAAGAGAACTTGATACGGTGATAAGTTTGACCATTGAAGACTTTTACAGACGCAAGAATATTGTGGAATCACTGTCTCAAAAAGATTTGAACGATTTGATCAAAACGCAGAAACTGAGAGGAGATAAAATGGTGCAGTATTCCCTGATTGAGAAAAACAACAGAATTGCCGTGCCATTTTCAGCCTTTATTCTTACTATTATGGGTGTTGCCCTCTCTTCCAGAAAGAAACGTGGGGGAATAGGATTGAATATCGGAGTGGGAATAGCCTTGAGTTTCTCCTATATTTTATTCCAGCGTTTCAGCCAGATGTTCGTCCTTACAGGGACCCTGCCTCCGGCCATAGCTCTGTGGATGCCGAACATATTATATTCGATTATAGCCGCAATACTCTATAAGATTGCGCCCAAATAGAAATTAAATTCAATAAATATGAGTACAAAACTTAAGCTTATCATTATGAACTTCCTGGAATTTGCAATCTGGGGAGCTTATCTGACATCTCAAGGTCGTTACCTCGGAGGCATAGGATTCGGTGAAAAAATAGGGATATTCTACTCCGTTCAAGGTATAGTTTCCATTTTTATGCCGGCAATTATCGGAATCATTGCAGACAAATGGATTCCTGCCCAAAAAATGTTGGGGATTTGCCACTTCATAGCTGCATGCTTCATGATTGGGGCCGGTTATTATGGAATAACCGCAGGAGATCAAGCTCAATTCTCTACGCTATTTACTCTATATGCCGGCAGTATAGCATTTTTCATGCCTACAATAGCCCTGTCCAACTCTGTGGCATACACTATTTTGGAAAAGGAAGGTCTCGACACTGTCAAAGCATTTCCTCCTATTCGCATCTGGGGTACAATCGGTTTTATTTGTTCAATGTGGTTTGTGGATTTGATGGGATTTCAGGCAAATTCGTATCAGTATGTAACTTCAGGTGTACTCGGAATAATTCTCGGAGTTTATGCTTTCACTCTTCCCAAATGCCCCGTTGACAAGAAAAAAGAGTCCAAATCGTTGGCCGAAGCGATGGGTCTTACCTCATTCAAGTTGTTTAAACAGCGTAAAATGGCCATTTTCTTCATTTTTTCAATGTTGCTCGGTATTGCCTTACAGATTACAAACGGGTTTGCAAATCCGTTTCTCGGAGACTTTGGCAACATTCCCGAATATGCCGATACCTTTGGTGTCAAACACTCCAATATGCTGATTTCTCTCTCCCAGATTTCGGAAACATTCTGCATACTTCTTATTCCGTTTGTCTTGAGAAAATATGGTATAAAGAGGGTGATGTTGATTGCAATGATTGCGTGGTTTCTACGTTTTGGACTATTTGGTCTTGGCAATCCGGGTCCCGGACTTTGGATGTTCATACTCTCAATGATAGTTTACGGCATCGCTTTCGATTTCTTCAACATATCGGGATCTCTGTTTGTGGATAAAAATACAGATCCGGCAATACGTTCCAGTGCGCAAGGGTTGTTTATGCTTATGACAAATGGTCTCGGTGCGGCAATCGGCACTCTTGGGGCACAAGCCATTGTAAATCATTTTGTCAATTCACAATCTGAAATAGGTGCTAAAATGGCAGGATGGAGCACTTCGTGGTATATATTTGCAATATACGCCCTCGTCGTGGCCATCATGTTTGCCCTCCTGTTTAAGTACAAACACCAACCGGTAAAGTAGTAGTAATGACATTTGAAGATGTTATTATATAAAAAACCCTCTCGAATTGAATTGAGAGGGTTTTTTATATAACAGCCTTTAAGGGGCTTGTACTATTTACCGGTCTTTCTTGGAGCGGAAACTTTCTTTGCAGGAGCAGCCTTAGTGTTAACTTTACCGGTTGCTTTTGGAGCAGCAGGTTTGTTGACGGCTTTCTTTGCAGGTGCCTTTTTAGCAGGGGCTTTCTTTGCAGTAGCCTCAGTTTCAGTAGTTTCAGCTGCCTCGGCAGCAGGAGCTGCAGCATCGGCAACAGCCTTCTTCGCACCACCGCGACGGGTTGAAGGTTTCTTGGCAGCATCTTTTGCAGGAGTTCCTGCATTGACAGCTGACTCGTTGAAGTCAACCAATTCCATAATAGCCATATCTGCAGTATCACCCAGACGGAAACCGTTTTTGATTATACGGGTATATCCACCCGGACGATCGGCGATTTTCGGAGCAACTACGCGGAAAAGTTCTGAAACAGCTTCTTTTTGTTTAAGATAACTGAATACTATACGGCGTGAATGTGTTGTATCTTCTTTAGACTTTGTGATAAGCGGTTCAACATACATCCTCAAAGCTTTTGCTTTAGCAAGGGTGGTTTCAATCTTCTTATGAAGGATAAGAGATGAAGCCATATTTGCCAACATAGCTTTACGGTGTCCGCTCTGACGTCCCAAATGATTAATTGACTTATTATGCCTCATGATCTTCTAATGTTGTTGTTTGTGTTTCTGTTTGTGTCTCTGTTTCTGTTTCTGTTGGTGTTTCTGTTCCTGTCGGTACATCTTGTACCTGAGGTGATGTCTTTTTAACCTCGATATTATACTTGGTTATATCCATGCCGAAACTGAGCTTCAATCTATCGACAAGCATATCTATTTCGTTAAGTGATTTCTTACCAAAGTTTCTGAATTTCATCAATTCAGGTCTTTGATGATTAACCAAATCGGCAAATGTTTCGATATTGGCAGCCTTCAGGCAGTTTAATGCTCTTACGGAAAGCTCCATATCTGACAGTTTGGTCAGAAGTAGATGACGCATGCGCAATGATTCTTCATCAAGCTCCTTGCTTTCAACTTCAACCGGAGTCTCCAAAGAAATTTTCTCATCGGAAAACAACATAAAGTGGTGAATCAATATCTTGGCAGCCTCTTTCAAAGCTTCCTTAGGATGAATAGATCCATCAGTAGTGATTTCGATGTTCAATTTCTCATAGTCGGTTTTCTGTTCAACACGCCAGTTTTCTACAGAATACTTTACATTTTTGATAGGTGTAAAGATTGAGTCGATTGCTATAGTGCCGATAGGAGCAGATTCCTCTTTATTCTCATCTGAAGGGACATAACCTCTTCCTTTCCCAATTTTGAATTCCATATTCAATTTAACAGAAGGTTCCATTGAACAAATATGAAGTTCGGGATTGAGAACTTTGAAAGAAGATAAGTTTTTGGATATATCTTCAGCAGTAAATTCTTGCTTACCACTAACAGTAACGGTTACCACTTCACTCTCTTCTTCTTCAATCATTCTCTTGAAGCGAACTTGTTTCAAGTTAAGAACGATATCGACAACACTCTCAATAACCCCGGGGATAGTATCAAATTCATGACTTACACCCTCGATTTTGATTGAGGTGATGGCAAATCCTTCTAACGAAGACAACAATATACGACGAAGCGCATTACCCACAGTGATTCCGTATCCCGGTTCCAACGGACGGAACTCGAAACGACCAAAGGTATCAGTTGCGTCGAGCATTATTACCTTATCCGGTTTTTGAAATGCTAAAATTGCCATGTTATTAATTTTTTATTAGTGTTATGCTAAAAAGCAAGTTATTACTTAGAGTACAATTCGACTATCAGCTGTTCGTTAATTGTTTCAGGTATTTCTGTTCTTTCAGGAACATTCATGTATTTACCTGCACATTTAGCGCCATCCCAT
>JAQUBZ010000035.1 GCA_028686425.1 Bacteroidales bacterium
TATATGATGAAACAGATTTATAAAGAGGCTCTCGGAATGATTGATTTAACATCCCTCACCTCTACCGATACACATTCAAAGATTGAAGCAATGGTTGAAAAAGTCAATAATTTCAACAATGTATTTCCCAATTATCCCAAACCTGCATCAATTTGCGTTTATCCGAATTTTGCCAAGACAATCAACAGGGTTCGCACAGACAAAAATGTACACATTACCGTAGTCGGAGGGTGTTTCCCTGCATCTCAAAGCTTTCTTCCCGTAAAGGTCTTGGAGTGTACCACGGCTGTTGCCGATGGTGCGGATGAAGTAGATATAGTATTGGCTCTCAATGCATTCCTTGACGGAAAATACGACGAAACTTCAAAAGAGATCAGAGACATCAACAAAGCGGTCAAAGCAGTCAATCCTGCCACACACTTAAAAGTTATCCTTGAAACAGGTGCATTGAAAACCACTGAAAATATCGAAAAAGCATCTTTCCTTGCCATGGAAGCCGGAGCCGACTTCATCAAGACCTCAACCGGAAAAATGGAACCTGCCGCAACTCCTCAGGCCGCAATAATCATGTGTGAATGCATCAAAAGGTACTACGAACAATGCGGTCGCAGAGTAGGATTCAAACCTGCCGGCGGAATATCTTCACCTGAAGATGCTGCCACCTATTATGATATTGTCAGTACAGTGCTCGGAAAAGAATGGCTCAACCCGCAATACTTCCGCTTCGGAGCCAGCCGCATGGCCAACAACCTGCTTTCGGCCCTCGAAGAGAAAGAAGTAAAGTATTTTTAGCTTACCTGAGGGTAGCCCCGAATTTGCTTTCAAAGCTCTTTAAAAGCTTATCCATAGTATGCTCTACAGCCACGTCCGTCAAAGTCTGTTCAGGATTTTGAAGTACAAAGTTCAGAGCATATTGTTTTTTACCGGCAGGTATCTTGATACCCCTATAGACATCAAACAGAGTGACATTTTTCAAGATATTCTTTTCGGTCTGGAAAGCACATTTTCTCAACTCTGCAAATGATACATTCTCATCGAGCAACAGAGCCAGGTCTCTCTTTACCTCCGGATATTTAGGAAGTTCCTTGTATTTGACCTTATCTCTCTTTACGAGTTCATAAAATACAGGCCAATTGACCTCGGCTGCAAATACAGGCTGCTTGATATCAAACTGTTTCAGACGTGCAGGAGCAATCGTTCCGGCAACGGCAAGTGTCTTTCCCTGCAATCTGTATTCAAGTCCTTCGCTGAACAGATCTGAAGGGGCTGCAGCATATTCAAGGTCATATAGATTTGCACCAAAGCGCTTGAGCAGAAGTTCAAGATACCCCTTAAGTGCAAAATAGTGCCCGCTGCACAATTCATTCCTCCACGCCTTACTTCCCGGACCCGAAATCACTATAGAGAGTCTCATCTCCTCTTTGTAGGATTTGAGATTTGAAGCCGGATATTCATCTCCCTCTTTTGTCCTATATGAATAGACATTGCCCAATTCAAAGAGTTTCAAATCATTACATTGATGATTGATATTGTGTGAAACCACTTCAAGCGCATTGAGCAGCAGTGTCTGTCTCATACAATTCAAATCCTGACTTAGAGGATTGATTATCATTACAAGATTATCTGCCGGATAACTCTTCAGATTGGCATAGTAGTCACTCTTTGTCAATGAATTGTTCATCATCTCCATAAATCCGTTATTTGCAAAGAAATTGGAAACGGTTGATCTTACCGTCTCCGGATCCGGATGCTCGGAAGCATTGATTGAGACACGCATGCTTGTCGGCAATTCGATATTGTTATATCCGTATATTCTCAGCACATCTTCCACAACATCACACTCCCTTGTAACATCGACTCTGTAAGAAGGTACGGCAACTGTACATCCTTCACTATCGTCAGTGATGAAATCAAAGTCCATATAGGAAAGGATATTCTTGATTGTTGACCCTCCTATCTTCTTGCCGATCAGAGACTCCATTCTTGCATAGTTCAGCTCTACCACGGCCTTCTCGAATTTTTGAGGGTAAAATTCCTGCATATTCCCCACAATCTCACCTCCGGCAATCTCTTGAATCAACAAGGCTGCTCTTTTAGCTGCATACATTGTATTCAGAGGGTCAATGCCTCTTTCGTATCTGAAAGATGCATCTGTCTTGATGCCGTGTCTTTTTGAAGTCTTTCTTATTGAAACAGGGTTAAAATAGGCACTTTCGAGGAACACCTCCGTAGTTGATTCGGTAACGCCCGATGTGGCTCCTCCGAATACTCCGGCTATACACATAGGCTCCTTTTTATTGCAAATCACCAAATCTTCAGAAGAAAGAGTTCTTTCGACACCGTCAAGTGTAACGAACTTGCAATCAGGTGTGCTGCGGCGTACAATCACCTCTCTCCCTTCGATTTTGGAAGCATCGAAAGCATGAAGCGGATGTCCCATTTCGTTCAGAACAAAATTAGTAATATCGACTATATTGTTGATAGGGCGTTGTCCTATGGATTGCAATCTCTCTTTAAGCCAGTCAGGAGAAGGTCCGACTTTAACATTCTTGATGGTTATGCCGATATAGCGCGGAGCCAAATCGGGAGCAAGTACGGTGACAGGGATAGCTTCACCATCACCTTCATGATAATCTGCCACAGACGGCAAAGTGTATTCTACAGGAATATCGTGCAATTTGAGATATGCGTACAAGTCTCTCACGGCTCCGATATGTGATGCTCCGTCTATTCTGTTCGGGGTCAGACCTATTTCAAAAATGGTATCTGTTGATAGTTTCAAATAATCTTTTGCAGCGGTCCCCGGAACGGCTGAATCTTCAAGCACCATAATACCTTCGTGAGAAGTACCGATGCCGAGCTCATCTTCGGCGCAGATCATGCCGTTGCTTTCAACACCGCGTATCTTGGATTTCTTGATTTTGAATTCACTGCCGTCAGATGTTGGAAGTTTGGTTCCTATAGTAGCAAGCAGCACTTTCTGACCGGCTGCCACATTTGGAGCGCCGCACACCACCTGCAATAATTCAGGCTCCCCGGTATTCAGTTTAGTTACGTGCAAATGATCCGAATCGGGATGTGGAACACATTCCACGACTTGTGCCACAATCACACCGGAGAGTCCGCCGGGGATTTGCTCCACTTGTTCTGTATGTTCAACTTCAAGACCTGTAGAGGTCAAAATTCTTCCAACCTCTTCGGGTTGCAAATCAAAATTGAGGTAATCTTTTAACCAATTGTACGAAACTACCATTGTATTTTATTTAAAAAGTGATTCAATAAATTCTTTTTTGTTGAAGAGTTTCAAATCTGTGATTTTTTCTCCAACCCCTATAAATTTGATCGGGATATGGAATTGATCGCTTATGCCGATAACAACTCCCCCTTTGGCTGTACCGTCGAGCTTGGTAACTGCCAATGCCGTTACATCCGTAGCTTTGGTAAATTCTTTAGCCTGCAAAAAACCGTTCTGGCCGGTCGATCCGTCAATAATCAGCAACACTTCATGCGGAGCATCGGGTATCACCTTCCGCATCACGTTGCGAATCTTGGTAAGTTCGTTCATCAGATTGACCTTATTGTGCAGACGTCCTGCAGTATCTATAATTACAACATCGGCATCTTTGGCTACAGCAGACTTGACAGCATCGTATGCCACGGAAGCCGGATCCGATCCCATCTCCTGCTTCACAATGTCAACACCTGCTCTTTCGCTCCAGATAACCAACTGATCCACGGCGGCTGCGCGAAATGTATCGGCTGCTCCGAGCACAACTTTTCTGCCACTGTCTTTCAATTGAGAAGCAAGCTTTCCGATAGTGGTGGTCTTGCCTACTCCATTAACTCCGACCACCATAATGACATACGGCTTCTTTGAAAAATCAAAAGGCTCAACCTCCTTGTTGCCTGAAGCATCAAGCAGCGCCTCTATCTCTTCACAAAGGATGCGGTTCAACTCATCTGTGCTCAGATACTTGTCCTTGGCAACACGTTGTTCGAGACGTTCAATAATGCTTTGAGTGGTCTCTACCCCTATGTCGGAGCCGATCAGGACCTCTTCTATCGAGTCAAGCACCTCGTCATCGACAACCGACTTTCCGATTATTGCATGAGACAACCTATCGAAAATAGACATTTTAGTCTTTTTAAGACCTTCATCCAAAGAGGTTTCTTCTTCTTTATCAGTATTTTTCTTTCCGAATATCCCAAAAATTCCCATATCTATACCATTTAGTTGTAACTTGCAAATTTACTAAAATATTCTTTATAAAGGCTTATAAAGTTCTCTAATGCATCCGGCAGCCAAAGCTTCAAGGCACGAAATACCCATATCTTCGGGAAGACCTGTATTTTGATAAGCTATCGGCAATTCTGTGCAAGCTCCCACAACAGGAAATTCAGCAGTCTTCCAAAGCTCCTCAATTACAATACGATACCTCTCTCCTGCCTCTTTCTGCTTCCCTGCCTTTACCAAGTCTGTAATGTCGTGTATTTCAACCTGCATCTCTTCAGAAGGAATCTTGAAATCGTATCCGAATCTTGCGGCATGCTTCTGATATAAACCTGTACGCATCGTGCCGAGGGTGGCTGTGAGCCATGCTCCTTGTGCACATCTCTGTTGAGATACTTTGATTGTCTCCTCTATGATATGAATAACGGGCACAGAAAGTTCCTCTCTGAACTGATCTATGAAATAGTGGGCAGTGTTGCATGTCGTAACAAGTCTGTCTGCTCCCCATCCTATAAGAGTTTCAAGTCCGTCTTTGATATAGTTGTATGGATCCGGCCCCTTCCCTAAAATAAATGTAGTTCTGTCAGGAGTTACCGTATGTGAATAGACTATCATTCTCGGATGTTCCTGATCCACATCTGCAGGGGCCTTGACAGCAAGTATTCTTAAAAACTCGGCAGTAGCGGCAGGTCCCATCCCTCCAAGAACTCCGAGTGTCAATCCGTTATTTTTCATCTTATTAAAATTTTAAGCTGCAAATGTACTAAAAATGTTAGCTATATTTGTAGATTAATTTTCAATATGCAGGTTAGAAACGATCTTCTCGACAGACTTAAAAGTGGTGACGAACAAGCCTTCAAGATACTTTTCTATGAGTATTACGGCGAACTCGTTATATACGCCTATTCTTTTTTGGGAAACAAATCACAATCGGAGGACTTGGTTCAGGATTTTTTCATCGGTTTCTGGCAGAACAGAAAATTTATGTCCGTCAATTCATCTCTTGACAGTTACCTGTTTATCTCTATCAAAAATATGTCATTGAATGTTCTGAGGCGGGAAAAATTTAAGAGTAGAAATCTTTCCGACATGGATTTTGATTGTCCGGCAGAGTCGGAAGATGATGTTACCAATGAAGATTATAAGCAGTTTGATTACTCCAAATTGTACGAAGCTATCCATAAATTGCCCGAAGCCAGGAGAAAAATATTTACAATGTGTATTATAGACAATCAGAAGTATAAAGATGTCGCAGAGAGGTTAAATATATCTGTAAACACTGTTAAAGTGCAGATGAGCAGGGCTTTCAAATTTATTAAAGAAAATTGTCTCTTTTTCTTGTAATACTTTTTTCAATTTTTGTGTCTTCTATGTAAAGGGAGGCAAAAAATGGAAAAAGACGAACATATTTGGGAGATCATATCGGCAAAATTTGCCGGAGAAGAAATAGACGTTCAAGATGAGATGATGCTTGAAGAGTGGTTGAATGGAGATTCGGACAATCTTGATGCTTATCTTAGATTTAACAATCTGGTAAAAAGCAGAAAAGAACTTGGAAATATTGACATTGATGAGGCGTACCGCAAAGTGACAGGCAGATTGAAACCGAAACGAAAATCATATTTCACGATATTTGTATCCACAATCTCAGTTGCTGCTGCAGCCGTCATTCTTATGCTGGTACTTAATCCGTGGCAATCCGACAATGGGACAGAGATGAATAATCCCTCTCCCGTCATCAGAACTTCTGAAAATGTAGTCCTTCAAATGGCTGATGGAAATTTTGTATATCTGGACAGTCACGACTCACTTTCAATCGACAATAAAATTCTATCGGCCTATGCCCACAACGGAACTTTACAATGTTCGGCACCGAAACAATCGGGGAAGAAAGTCTCATCTGCTCAAAATTACATCAAAACTCCCGTAGGAAAGGATTACAAAGTAGTACTCGGCGATGGTACGATTATTCAACTCAATTCGGATTCATACCTCTCGTTTCCTTCCGAATTTGAACATAATGAACGACGAGTAAAATTACAGGGAGAAGCATTTTTCAGCGTTTCAAAAAGTGCAGAATGGCCGTTTATTGTCGAAACAGACAATATTGCCGTCAGAGTTACAGGTACATGTTTTGATGTGAAAGCATACGAAAATGACGAAAATGTCTATGCAACGCTGGTCAACGGTTCTGTAAAAGTGATTCCTAAAGGAATTGAACAATTGGCAGTAGAACTTGCCCCATCTGAACAATATTCTCTCAATACGAAGAACAACAAGCAATATATTTCTCAAGTTGATCCTTCTATCTCAATAGCGTGGACAAGAGAGGTGTTTGCATTCAGAAATCAATCATTGTCAGAAGTAATGAAAGACATGTCAAGATGGTTTAATGTAAAATACAGATTTATGGACAACCAAGCCTCCAACGTCAGGATTTCGGGAAACATTGAAAAAAATAAGGGAATTGATGCCATTATGGACATGATTGCCAACCTGAATAAGGTATCGATAAAGGTTGAAAATGGAGAATATAAAATATCGGCTATTAACACACAATAAAAACATAGAAAAAGCGGGGTAATGTTACAGCACTACACCCGCCTAAAATCAAATTTTAAAAACTTAACAAAATTATGAAAAAAAAATTAGAAAAGCACATTCCTCCTAAAAAAGTGTGCAAAATGAAGCTCGGCACAGCCGTTTTTCTGACTACATTTTTCCTCATTATTTTCCAGTCTTTCATCATTCCGGAAGATAAAATGGTCACTTTGAGGATGGAAAATGTCTCCATCGAACAGATTATATGGAAACTCAGAGATCAGACAAAACTTGAGTTTGTGTATAGCAATGAGGACATATCTCCCTACAAAAAGATGAGCATCAGAGTATCGGACAAACCTTTAAATGAAGTTTTGGACAATTTATTGAAAACCACCAATTTGAAATACGAAATTTTAAATGATGTGATTGTCATTAAAAAGAAAGCCGACTCTACAGCAGAACAGCCTGATCAAAAACAGATGAAAACCATCCGTGGAGCTGTCACCGACAAAAACGGTGAACCGCTGCCCGGAGTTTCTGTTTTTATCAAGGGGACAACCATCGGGGAATATACCGACATTGATGGTAATTACGCTATTTCATACGAGTGGAATAGTGAATCCATTCTTGTATTTTCATATATCGGAATGCAGACACAAGAGATAAAAACCGCCAATCGTGAAAAAATATCGGTAGTATTGCAAGACGATAGAGAACAATTGGAAGAGGTAATGATTGTGGCCTACGGCACGGTCAAGAAAGAAGCATATACAGGTTCGGCCACAGTTGTAAAGGGAGAACAGGTGATGTCCGAGTCAGCTCCTCTTACAGCAGAAAAAGCGTTACAGGGATATGTTTCAGGCGTGCGTGTAACACAAACCGACGGACAACCAGGGGCAAAAGCAACGGTACAGATCCGAGGTATCGGTTCCATCAACGGAAACATCGAACCATTGTATGTAATTGACGGTGTCCCCGTCCTTACAGGAGATATGTCACAAATTATGTCAACCAATGTGATGACAGCCATCAATCCTAACGATATTGAGTCCATGACCGTATTGAAAGATGCAGCTGCAACATCTTTATATGGGTCTCGTGCCGCAAACGGTGTCATTATAATCACCACCAAACAAGGTAAATCTGGTAAGACAGTATTCAATGCCGACTATGAACACGGATGGACAACCACTGCAATGCCAAATGAATTGTACGGACTCTATCTTTCAGGAAAAGACTATACGGAATATTCGATTGAAGGATTGAAAAACAGATACCTTTATGACAGAAAAGCCCTTCCCGGACAGTCAAACTATGGGCAGAATGCTGCTCTGCAGACAGATGCCATCAATTATGCTTATAACAATCTTCACTCAAAAGCCAAGATTATTCACCCCGACGACAAACTTGACGGAACATTCAATTACGCAACAGCAGACAGAGATAAATATCTGACAAATGCTCGCAATACCGATTGGGCCAAAGAATTGTTTTCAATGGGACGTGAAGATAAATTGAATCTGTCGGCTCGCGGAGGGAACGATAAACTGAGATTTTTTACATCTTTAGGATATTTCAACCAGATAGGATTGCTCCCTACCAGCCGTTTTGAGAGGATGACAGGTAAAATAAATGTGGAAAATAAAGTAAGTGAAATTTTCAAATTTTCAGTCAATGAAACCATTTCCTACACCAATCAGTCGGGAACAGCTTCAGGAGGATATTATTCCAATCCTGTATGGGGTGTAAAAAACCTCAACCCTACTGCTCCTGTCTATAATGAAGACGGGACTTATTACAGATATCCGGGATTTGTTACAAAAATTCCTAACTATGTCAAAAATGTGCATGAGCAGGTAAAAGAATCGGCCAATTTCAGAAGCATTACCAATATCATCGCAACAGTAAACTTTACCGACTTCTTAAGCTTCCGAAGTGTCAACGGGCTGGATTACATCAATTTACTTGAACGCAGCTTGTCAGGCATAGATAGTCATGACGGAAGAAACGAACAAGGTGACGTTGCTGATTTATTTACTAAAATCACAGACCTCACAACTTCAAATACGCTCAATTATACCGATAAATTCGGCAGTCATTCTATAAATGCTCTTGCAGGTTATGAAGCCAAAAATTATCATTACAGATATTTTTACGGCGAAGGAACCGGCTTTATTTCAGACGAATTTCTTGAACTCGACAATGCCGCCAACCCTGTTGAAGTAGGCGGTTCGGACTCAGACGACAGACTTATATCGTATCTGGTAAAAGGAGATTACAGCTATGCCGATAAATATTATTTCTCGGCAAGTTACAGACGTGACGGTTCTTCAAGACTTGCAAAAGATTGCCGTTGGGGAAATTTCTATTCAGTATCGGGAGCTTACGATCTTGCCAGAGAACAATTTATCAAAGATATCGATTGGATTAACAATTTCAGGCTGAAAGCCTCATACGGAACTACGGGAAATCTTCCCACAAACTACTATAAATCACAGTCATTATTCTCATTTACAAACAAATACGATGGCACTCCCGTATTTTTCATGAGCACAATCGGTAATCCTCTATTGACTTGGGAACACTCTTATACATGGAATCTGGGTATTGATTTTTCAATTTTCGATTCAAGATTGTCCGGAAACATTGAATATTATAACAAGCTTACTGACAATTTGTTGAATAACGCATCCGTTTCCATTAACACAGGATTCACCTCTCTTTTGGTCAATGAAGGTCAATTGTTAAATCAAGGTGTAGAGCTAACCTTGAACAGTAGAAACATTTCCACCAAAAATTTCACATGGAATACGGATTTCAATATTTCATGGATGAAAGCTACTGTAAAAGAGCTTGAAAATGATGTATTCAGCTCCCCTCTGGTTTATAGGGAAGGTCATAATCTCTACTCTTTTTACGGTAGAGAATGGGCCGGAGTAGATTCTCAGACAGGTCAGCCTTTATGGTATCTGAACAAATATGAAGAGGACGGAAAGACCCCTATTAAGGACGGAAGTACCACAACAAACGTTTCCGAAGCCAATCAGGTAGTCCTTGCAAAGGCATATCCTTCATTTTTCGGAGGTTTGACAAATAGATTCTCTTTCAAGGGGTTTGATATTTCGTTTCTGTTAACTTTCACTTTGGGAGGAAATCTTTATCACAACCTCGACAGATTGAGTTATGACGGTACATACATCGGCACATATAATCCGACTTATCGTGCAATTGAAAATGTATGGAAAGAACCGGGTGACAATGCAGCAAATCCTCTTGTCATCTACGGCAACCCTTATCAGCCTCAGACAATTTCGAGCAGATATTTAATCTCCACAAATCACTTGAGACTTAAAAACCTGAATATTTCATACACTCTTCCTTCAAAATGGTCCAAGAAAATGGGAATTTCAAGTTCTAAAATCTATTTCAACGGAACGGATTTATATACTCTTTATAAATACAAGGATATAAACCCTGAAGTAAGCTACACCGGAAACACAAATGCCGGATCAAGATATCCCGCAATCAAATCTTTTAGAATCGGAATTAATATTCAATTTTAAATAATACGACAATGAAACATACAATATTATATATTATCTGCACTATTCTGCTGTGCTCCTGCGGCAATGAATTTCTTACTGTGTCTCCTTCCACAAGTGCCGGAGATGAAAATCTGATACGAAACATCAACGACCTTCAGATAGCAACTGTCGGAGCTTATGAGACATTGACTGCAAGTACTTATTACCAGGGAGAATACACTTATATCGCCGACCTTATGGGAGATTACCTTATGGAACCTACATGGGGCAGCCAGCACATGAAATTCTACTATGCGTACGGATTCAACAAGGTAAGATCCGAAACAGCTATTTTTAGAAATATCTATCTCGGACTGCACAACATAAACATCATTTTGAACAAAGCCGAATCCCTTGCCGACTCTCAGACAAAACAGGCATACACATCCGAATTGAGAGCATTGAGAGCACTGATGCACTTTGACCTTGTCAGAATGTACGGACCTCTTTACAGCAACCTCGGAAAAGGTGCAATCAAAGCTGATGCTCTCGGTATCAGAATCGCAAAAGAGCCTATCAAAGATATGAGAGCCCCTTTTTATAGGGATAAAGTATCTGATGTATATGAATTTGTAAAGTCCGAACTTGAATCTTCCGTGCCAAATCTTTCCAAGACCAAGAGAAACGGATACCTTGATTATTGGGGTGGAAAAGCTTTACTTGCCAAAGTATATCTTTATATGGAGCTCAACGACAAAGCTCTTGCCGCCGCCAAAGAGGTTATAGAGACAAGCGGATGCAAATTATATGACATGAACAATTATGTAGCATCATGGGAAAAAGAGTATGGAAGCGAGTCATTGTTTGAATTGGCAACTTCTCTTATGGACAATTCCGGATATACCACACTCGGATGGATGTGTAACGAAAGCGGTTATAAAACCATTGTTCCTACAGCGGATTTCGTAAAATTAAAAAACGAGAACCCTGATGACATTCGTTTTGCTCTGCTTCATTACTCCACAAAAGACAAATGCTACTATATTTCGGGAAAATATCCGGGACGTGACGGAAATATAAAGATCAACAATCCAAAAGTGATCCGACTGAGCGAAATGTATCTGATTGCCTCAGAAGCTGCCCTCAAATCCGGAAACAAGAACATCGCAGGCAAATACCTGAGTGATTTGAGACAGAACCGCACCACTGTAGATTCGCGCAAATACGATGTTTCCATAACAATTGATGATGTTATGTATGAAAGAGCTTTGGAGTTATACGGTGAAGGAAATCGCGCATGGGATATGTGGCGCAACAAGCTTGACATAATACGTTACAGGTCTGCTGCAGAAAAGGACGAAAAAGGTCATTCAGACTACCTTACAGACGGTGTAATCAAATATGACTTTTATCAGACCATCTACCCTATTGCAGAAAGAGAGTTGGAATTGCTTCCTGTAGAAGATAGAGAAAAACAACAAAATCCCGGATACTAAAATGAAAACACTTAATATACTATTGGCGTTAATTATCGCATTATCTCCGGTGATGATGTCGGCTCAAGAGGAAAATGAATACCAAAGACCTCCTAAAGCTATTGAAAATCTAATACTTGCACCTGCCACACCTATGGTGAAAATCAGTCCGTCCATGGATTGCTTTGCCATTTTAAGCTATACTGACATTCCGACCATTGAAGAACAGGCCATGGATGAGTTAAGGCTCGCAGGAATAAGAGTTCTTGCCTCCACTAACGGTCCTAAGGTAAAGACCAAAATCAAAAAAATCTCAATAAAATACCTTCCAACTGTAAAAACAACCAATCTTCAGGGAGATGTCAAGGGTTTTCCCGAAAATGTAAACATACTTGATGCGACATGGTCTCCCGATGGAAGCAAAATGGTTGCATTTGTAGAAAGTACTGATGGCATCAGGCTGTGGAGCGTGAATGCTGCAACCCTTGAAGCCAAAGAACTTAATCATACTCCGATAAATATGTTTTTCAGTTCTAGGACTTGCAGTTGGGCACCTGATGGCAAATCTATAGCAGCAGCCTTTATCCCTTCGGAAAGGGGTGGTGAACCGACGAGAGAGTCTTTCAAAATCACACCTGTCATTCAAAGCAGTGAAGGTGTCAGCAATCCTGCTCCTACTTATCAGGACCTCCTTACCGACAAATTCACCGAAAAACAATTTGATTACTATGCCACTTCAAAACTCGGCAAAATTGATATTAATTCGGGAAATATCGAGTATATCGGTAACAGTGCCATCTATTCAAGAGTAAATTACTCTCCTGACGGACGTTATATTATGGTTCAAAGAATTTCTACTCCATACTCCTACGTTGTTCCTTATACTTTCTTTCCAACTACTACGGAAGTGATTGCTTTAGATTCTCGCAAAACAACGCATATTTACATGAAACCATTGACAGTCAATGAGTTTATCAGCAATAATTCTACTTCTCCGTATCCGCGCGAATTCGGTTGGAGAAGCGATAAACCTGCAACATTATATTGGATAGAACCATTGGACGGAGGTAATGGCCGTGTCAAAATTGAATATCGAGACAGAATCATGACTATGGATGAGCCATTTGAGAAATCTTCAGAATTGGCAAAAACTCAATACAGATTCAGCGATATATTCTGGGGCAACTCTGCCAATGCGTTTATTGTCATGTACGACTATGCTACGAGAACAAAAAAATGTATCCGCTTCTCTCCGGAAACAGGGGAAGAACTTGGAACAATCTACAACACAAGCCGTGAGAACCTATATGCAGACAAAGGACGTATCGTAATGACAACCAACCACTTTGGACGCAGTGTCGTACTATCTGACGACAATTTCAAGAGCATATATTTCAGCGGTAACGGTTACTCTCCAAAAGGAGCTTACCCTTTTATCGACAGATATGAACTCAAAACCGGGAAAAATACCAGAATCTGGAACAGCGAAGATCCTTACTACGAGAAACCTGCAGAATACATCAATCTGGCGAAAGGTATCTTTATAACCACCTGTGAATCAAATACAGAATGTCCTAATTATTACTTAAGAAATCTGAAAAAGAAGAGTAAAATTCAACTTACACAATTTGAGGATCCTTATCCTGAAATGAAAGGTGTGACAATGCAGGTAGTCGAATATACCAGAAAGGATGGTGTAAAACTGAGCGGAACACTCTATTTGCCGGCAGGTTATAAAAAAGAGAATGGGAGACTTCCGGTATTGATGTGGGCTTATCCTTCGGAGTACAAAGACAAAAACAACGCAGGACAGCGCAGCGATGCTCCAAATCAGTTTATCAGATACACAAGACTGTCTCCTGTGTTATTTGTTGCTGCAGGTTATGCCGTACTCAATAATGCATCATTCCCTATAATCGGAGAAGGTGATAAAGAACCGAATGACACATACATACAGCAACTTGTTGACAATGCTGCCGCCGCTATCGACAAACTTGTAGATATGGGTATTGCCGACAGAGATAAAATAGCCGTAGGCGGCCACTCTTACGGAGCATTCATGACGGCAAACCTTTTAGCCAACTGTGACCTGTTTGCGGCAGGAATAGCAAGAAGCGGAGCTTATAACAGGACATTGACTCCATTTGGTTTCCAGAATGAAATGCGTACACTATGGGAGGCTCCTGAAGTATATCTTGAGATGTCACCGTTTATGAAAGCACCACAGCTAAAAACACCGATACTGTTGATTCACGGTCTCGCAGACAATAATACAGGGACATTCACTATGCAAAGTGAACGTCTATACACCGCCTTGAAAGGTAATGGAGGTATAGTCAAACTCGTCCTCCTTCCTTACGAAAGTCACGGTTATGTTGCTCGCGAATCGATTCTGCACCAAGCTGCAGAAACTTACAATTGGCTTTTCAAGCACGTTTCAAATAGATAGGTCTTTCTCCATTCACCGCATATAATTTGTCACTTACCTGGTAGTCTGTAACATGGCAAATTATATGCGGTGAATTATTTTTATTGACCCCCTTTTCGTCTATTGCAATCTTGACAAAGCATCTGGCAATTTGCAGCAATAGTTTTTCCACCTGCTCTCCAAGGAGTAATATGATCTGCTTCCATTTCACCTATATCAAAAACATGATCGTGCCCAGAGGCACAATTAGGATTGGCACAGTGCCCTCCTTGCCGTTCATAAGCCTCACGTTTTGTATTACCATCAAAAGTTCGAATACCAAGATGATGTTCGTCTCCATCTAACAAATATGGATATATTCCAGCTTTTCTTTGGACATCACTATCGCGCATCAGCTTTGACACTTTAGCTTCAAGCACATCGGCGTCAAGAACATCATCTTTGTGTTTATTGTATAATTCTCCCCATGAGACTGATTTCATTTCATTTCGTACATGTGAGAATTTTGCCTTAACCCAATTGATTACATTTTGATAATAAAGCCATAATTCATCAGCATTACTATCATGCTGATGTATAGCCATATATTGTTCAACATTGTCATTATTTATCCACTTGATTACCGTTTCCAGATAATCTTGTCTAATAGGAGATCCTCTCATGTAGTCGCTGCCTAAACGAAAAGCAACACATCCTGTCTTGCTGAACTTACGCTTGGCAGATGTAACCCAAGAACCGCTGTAAACAGCGTTAAGAAGTTCTTGATCTGTAAGTTTTACTCCTGCGATGTTTATTATTCTAAACCAATCAAGTTGCTCTTGAGGTGTACCTTCACAAATATATATTTGCAAATCATAATTGAGTATGCGTTTCTGTTGT
Organism: Bacteroidales bacterium; assembly: GCA_028686425.1. Taxonomy (GTDB): domain Bacteria; phylum Bacteroidota; class Bacteroidia; order Bacteroidales; family UBA932; genus Cacconaster. The sequence continues at coordinate 15,082 of JAQUBZ010000035.1, forward strand.
TCAGAATTTAAATTAGAGAAACCTCTCAAATTATCATCAAAATTCATCATATACTCTCCTATAACAAAACTACAAAAACTTATGGTACGTTGTTGCCCATCAAGTAGTTCAAATGTATCACCCTCATTTTTAACCCAATACATCACGTTCAGAGGAAACCCTTTCCAAATGGTATCCATCACAGCATTACGCTGTTTTTCGTTATATACGAATTCGCGTTGATACTTCGGTCGGATATTCAGTTTACCGCCATATCCTATAACTCCTTCTTCCTCACTGTTTCGAAAATCGGAAACTATCTCTCCGATTGTAATTTGATGCAGTTCTATTTTCATAGTAGTTTATTTTTTACGTTGAATTAATATTCTGAAATATGGACATTTTCCATTAACTGACAAATCTTTTTCATCATTCCCCTTACGAAATTTGACTATCTCAAATTGTTCCGGGTTATATTTATCCAAAAATGTTATCGGCACTCCCATAACGCCATCGTAATCACAAGGTATTTCTGAGGTTCTATCTACATTAATTGCATCATAATTGTCATATTTCGGATAGTCTTCAGGCGTATATTGTTTGTATAAATCAAGATCTTCGTGACGCTGAGGATAATCCAAGTTAGTAAACCATCTGACCCCTTTTACACGAATATATTTACGTCCACAATTATCGATGCCACATCCTGCAGCTGTAAGTGGATAATCATTAGGAACATTAAATGCTCTATCACCACTATGAATACTAGCACCAATCCACATTTTGTTTTCTTTTATCAGCTGAAAGCAATCCTTGTATGTAATTGAGTTGACATTACCAATAATTAGATAATTCTTTTTGTATTTGACTAGCTGATCCAGATATTCTCTAAATAGAGAAAAAGGAGGATTTGTGACGACAATATCTGATTGCTTCAATAGTTCAACGCACTCATCACTACGAAAGTCACCATTACCCTTTAGTCGTGTCAACGCGTTTCTGTCACTTTTGAGAAGCATTTCCACATCTAATAAATCGACGGCACCGTCATTATTCATATCAGGAACATCAGTAATGACGATTTTATGAGGTACACGTGTTTTCGATTTCGGTATACCGAAATCAGATTCGGGTTCAAATAGCATCAATTGTGTATGAGCTACAGGAGAACCGTCATAGCAGGTGGCGATAAGTTTTTTTAGGCCGAATACGTTGAAATTAAGAGCAAAATATTTAAAAAAATTGCTCTCGTAGGGATCATCACAATTGCAGAATACGATTTTATCACGAAATTGTTCCTTGTAGTGTTTCAGTTCGTTTGCGATATCATCAAACTGAGTGTAAAATTCATCTTTTTTAGCACGATTAGCTTCGTGCAGATTTTTATTTCCAGACATGATTGACAGCATTTTGCGCAATGCCATCAATCACTATAAATCAGATAAAAGAAAAGGTGTGGGCCTTTTCTATCGCGTTCACGGGAAGCCTAGGATGAAAACCCGCCAAATGTCAAGAAGTACCCGCACCTAAGTGTACGAGCATCAACATATTTGACATTTGGAGGACTCCTTTCTAAAGGCCGTCCATGAACATAGCTAATTTAAATTTTCGAAGAAAATCAGTTTCCTAGGCTTTTTTCTTGAACGCGAATAATAGCTAATGCTTATATTAATTATTGTCTATTTTTTACAAATAAATATTTTTAGTTTAAAAAATGTATACATCATTGCAAATATACAAAGAAATCATATTATTACCTTGACTTTTAAACAAAAGTCAATTATTTCTCATATTTTTTACATTTGCAGAATTATGGACAAAAGGACTATATATAATCTTTCCAAAGGGGAATGGGATCGGCGCTCGACACTCCGGCTTTTGGAAATGTCGAATATTCCATGAGGCCTGTCGATTTGAAGAAGAAACCTGTCAGGAAACAGACCAAGTAATCTCAAACCTCACTTATTTTGCTATATTTGCAGCATGAATAAGGAAGAAAAATACATTCAATTGCTCTCGTGCGTTCAATCCCTTATTGAAGGCGAGAGCAATTTAATTGCAAATCTTGCAAATATTGCCGCTGCCATCAAACAGTCGCTCGGATATTTCTGGGTGGGATTTTATATAGCAGAGTCGGACCAATTGGTACTCGGTCCATTTCAGGGCCCCGTTGCCTGTACCAGAATCAACTATGGCAGAGGAGTATGTGGAGCTGCATGGAAGCAGGGTAGCACCATTATCGTTCCGGATGTAGAGCTGTTCCCCGGTCATATTGCATGCAGCAGCCTATCCCGTTCTGAAATTGTGGTACCTTTCTCTAAAAACGGCTCGATTGCCGGGGTCCTCGATATAGACCATACGGAAATCGGAACATTTGACAAAATCGATGCCTCCTATTTGGAACAAATCACAAAAATGATTTAAACGGGGCACGATAGTTATGCAACAAGAAGAACAATAAATATTATTTATATGAAACGTTTTTTAAAAAATACATTTTTAGTATCAATCCTACTGCTTTGTGCAGGGATAACCTTTGCCCAGAGTAATCCCGTATCATGGAGCACCAAGGTCAACGACTTGCCTGACAATACCTATCAATTGGTATTTGAAGCCGCCATTGCTGACGGCTGGCATCTTTATGACATGGGTCCATATCCCGGAGGTCCTAATCCTACCATATTTTCATTTGAGAAAAATGCCGATATAGAGCTTATCGGAAAAGTCGAATACCTGACGAAAGTAACCAAAGTATTTGACAGAATGTTCAATATGGAGATTGGCTATTTTGAGGGAAAAGCCCAATTCGGGCAGAAAGTCAGACTTAAAAGCGCTTCTGCTTCCTTAAAGGCAAATGTAGAATGGATGGCTTGTGATAACGGGACCTGCATCCCTCCCACTGATGAAGATCTGGTTTTCGAGTTAAAAGGAAAAACAGCTTCAGAGGCACTCTCACCTTCAAACTCTTCCAAAGGGACGACCGGAACAGGTGTTGTTGCAGGCGACAGTGTTACCGCAACCGATGGCTCGAGCGAGCCGATATCCAATGCTCAGAATGAAGCCTCTGCAAAAACAACCGACACTTCTGCCGATACCGTTTCGGAAACCTCTGACGACAAACAGGGCGCTTCCATCTGGTCTCTGATTCTTCAGGCACTCGCATGGGGAATGGCCGCCCTTATCACGCCATGCGTATTTCCGATGATCCCGATGACCGTCTCATTCTTTATAAAAGGGTCTGACAACAAGGTTAGAGGCCGTTTCAGGGCATTTATGTACGGATTATTTATAGTACTTCTATATACTGTTCCCATCGCTTTGATAATTGTCCTAACATGGATACTCGGAGGAGACTCTGTCACTGCCGACATTTTCAACTGGTTGGCAACACATTGGATACCGAATATCATATTCTTTATAGTATTCATGATATTTGCTGCTTCATTTTTCGGAGCTTTTGAAATTGTCATGCCGAGCAGGCTTGTCAACAAAAGTGACAGCAAATCTGACAAAAAGGGGCTTGGCGGAGTATTTTTCATGGCCCTCACCCTTGTTCTCGTCTCTTTTTCATGCACAGGGCCTATTGTCGGCACTGTTCTCATCAAATCGACATCGGGCGAATTTTGGGCGCCTATTTTGACCATGCTTGCATTTTCGCTTGCATTCGCACTTCCGTTCACATTATTTGCCCTGTTCCCGTCATGGCTTAAAAAACTGCCTAAGAGCGGAGGCTGGCTGAATACCGTCAAAGTGGTACTCGGATTTATCGAAGTTGCTCTCGGATTCAAATTCCTGAGCGTAGCCGACCAGACCTATCAATGGGGACTTCTCGACCGTGAGGTCTATCTGGCTATATGGATTGTGGTATTTTCTATGCTCGGATTCTATCTGCTTGGCAAATTGCGTTTCAAAAACGACTCTCCCGTAGAGCACGTTTCGGTAACAAGACTATCATTATCAATAGCAGTTTTCTCATTTGTGGTCTATATGATTCCGGGGATGTGGGGTGCTCCGCTGAAAGCCATTTCAGGGTACCTCCCTCCACTTCAGACACAGGATTTCGTATTGACCGATACTCCTTCCAATGTGATTTACAATTCGGCTCCGATAACTTCTGCAATGCCTGCCAACATCAAATATGGTGACAGCGGCCTTGAGCTGCCTCACGGAATGGAAGGATTCTTCGATTTGGCAGAAGCCGAGCAGTTTGCCGAAAAAGTAGGAAAGCCTCTCTTTATAGACTTTACAGGGCTTGGATGTATGAATTGCCGTGAAATGGAGGCGAGAGTTCTCTCCGACCCTGAAATACTGAAAATAATCAGGGATCATTATGTTGTCGTAGCCATGTTCGGGGATGACAAAAACATCAAAGTGGATGAAAAAGAATGGGTTGTTACAGAGAGTGGCAAAACTCTCAAGACTCTCGGTAAAATCAACTCTTATTATGCCCTGAAGCAGTTTGGCATCAACGCCCAACCTTACTATATACTGAAAGGTCACGGAAAAATACTTGTTTCCCCAAGAGGCTACAACCTCGACATCGAACAGTTCAAAACTTTCCTCCTTAAAGGATTAGAGGAATACAACAAACTATAGCCGTTGGCAGTCGGGCATAAAAAAAGCGGGGATTTATATCCTCGCTTTTTTAATCTTTACTCTACTTTATTATTACTTCTTTGCGAAGTACTCTTTAACTTGATAAGTAGGTACCAATTCTTCCTGGAAGATGTAAGCGCCTGT
>JAQUBZ010000013.1 GCA_028686425.1 Bacteroidales bacterium
AAACTTCCTTCGGAACAGAGAACTCTCGGATTTTCAGTGCAGACATTTTTGATAGGAATAGGTGCCGTATGCGGTGCGGTTCTTCCTTTCGTACTTACCAATTGGTTTGGAATGTCGAATGTTCCCGAAGTGGAAGGAGGAGTTTCTCCCAATGTGAAATTAGCTTTCTACATTGGTGCGATAGTGCTTATTTCGTGTGTGGTGTGGACGGTTTTGAGGACAAAGGAATATCCTCCTGAGGAAGAGATAAAAGAAAAAGACGGGGGATTTGCAGAGATTTTCAGAGACTTTGGGAAGATGCCTAAGACAATGAAGCAGCTCGGGCTTGTACAATTCTTCTCATGGTTTGCCCTTTTCTCGATGTGGGTGTATATGACCCCTGCGGTTGCTGAGCACTGCTATGGTACAACAGACAGACTTTCAGAAGCATACGGCAATGCGGGAGATTGGGTTGGAGTATTGCAGGGGGTTTATAACGGCGTTGCCGCCATTTTTGCTTTTCTGCTCCCTGTAATGGCTAAAAAGATTGGTCGTAAAGCCACTCATGCAGTGTCACTGCTCTGTGGTGCGCTTGGCTTCGGGTCATTTTTGATTTTCAGGAATCCCGATATGCTGATTATCTCCATGATAGGTGTGGGCATTGCATGGGGATCCATTCTTGCCATGCCGTACGCTATGCTTGCAGGTTCACTTCCTGCAAAGAAAATGGGTGTGTATATGGGGATTTTCAACTTCTTCATCACTATCCCTCAGATATGCAATGGATTGATTGGCGGACTTATGGTCAGGTATGTGTATGGAAATCACTCGATTTATGCCCTTGTATTTTCAGGAATATGTCTTCTTATAGCCGCCTTCTGTGTCCTCTTCGTCGAAGATAAGGATGATGCAGTGCAATTATTTACTCGCAAACACAAAACAAATAATATATAATTAACAAGTACCTAAAAATAATCTAATAAACAATTTGTCTTATGAAAAGATTGATTACTATGTTCCTTTCAATTATGGTACTCTCCGTATCGGCAGCATTTGCCCAATATGTGGCAAAAGGTGTTGTCGTTGATGCATCGGGAGAACCTGTGATTGGGGCTGCCGTCCTCCAAAAGGGGACAATGAATGGTACTCAGACGGGCCTTGACGGTGATTTTACACTATCTGTGCCATCTGAAAGTACTCTGTTGGAAATTAGCTTTTTGGGATACCGGACTGTAGAAATCGCTGCAGGCAAGGCTTCAAGAGTCGTTATGATTGACGATACGAAGTTCTTGGATGAAGTAGTGGTAATCGGTTATGGTACCGTCAAAAAAAGCGACATGACCGGTTCGGTTGCAGCATTGAAAGCCGACCAGGTAAACAAAGGTTCAATCACTTCACCTTCTGAAATGCTTCAGGGCAAGGCGGCAGGTGTTGTCATCACTACAGGAGACGGACAGCCGGGAAGTTCTTCAACTATCCGTATCCGCGGAGGTTCTTCATTGAACGCATCCAATGACCCTCTGATCATTATCGATGGTCTGCCTATAAGCAATACCGGTGTCAGTGGTATGAGCGATCAGCTTTCATCAATCAACCCTAATGATATTGAGAACTTCACAGTGTTGAAAGATGCATCTGCAACGGCTATTTACGGTTCGCGTGCATCTAACGGTGTCATCATTATCACCACCAAGAAAGGCAACAAACGCGATGCAGTCATTCCTAAAATCGCAGTTGATTATACGGCTTCTGTCAGCCAGAATACCAAATTCGTCAATGTAATGACAGGAGACGAGATGCGTGCAGCCGTTCAGAAATATGCACAGACAATCAGTGACGGTGAAAATGCTCTTGCAGCATTGGGAACGGAAAATACAGATTGGCAGAAAGAAATCTACCAGATGGCATGGTCCCATGATGCAAATATTTCGCTGCAAGGCAATGTCAACTTCGGAAAAGAAGCATATATGCCATATCGTGTATCGGGCGGATATCTTGACAAGACAGGTACTTTGAAGACCGGTTACATGAAACGCGGGACAATGGCAATCAACCTCAATCCTACGTTCCTTGATGAACACCTGACAGTCAACCTCAGTGCAAAAGGGGTGATTACCAACAATCGTTTTGCAAATGGCGGAGCAATTACCCAGGCTGTTCAATATGATCCTACACAACCCGTATATGGTACTGCACAGCAAGGTCTTGACGGATATCGTATGTGGGGTTCGTGGGATGGAACAAGTTTTATTCCAAATAATATGGCCAACCAGAATCCTGTTGCAATGCTTAATCAATACAACGACATTTCGACAGCAAGACGTATTATCACCAATGGTCAGATAGATTATAAAATCCATGGTCTTGAAGATTTGAAACTTCACTTGAATCTCGGTCTCGACTATGTATCTTCAGATGGTACAAAAGACAGCCCTGTCGGATGTGAAATGTCATACCATGACAAGAGCCAGATCGGTTCAGGTTATCACGGAACTTATTCACAGATTCGCAACGACCAGACATTGGAGCTTTATGCAGATTACAACAAGACAATCAGCAAACATACCATCGGTGCAATGACAGGTTATTCATGGCAGCATTTCTATCGTGAAGAGAACAGTCATGATATGCGCCAGAGCGACAAGAGCAGCCTTAAAGATCCATACGTATTCAAAACCGAAAACTTCCTTGTATCATTTTTCGGAAGATTGAATTACAACTATGATGAAAGATACTTTCTGACAGCTACCGTCCGATATGATGGTACATCTCGCTTTGCCAACAATAAATGGGGTTTCTTCCCATCTGCGGCTTTCGCATGGAATGTCAAGAATGAAGGATTTCTTGAAGATGTGGATGCTGTTTCCAACTTGAAACTCCGTCTGAGCTATGGTCAGACAGGTCAGCAGGAACTCAATAGCGGTGATTACCCTTCTATTCCTGCATATACCACCAACCTTCTCGGAAGTTACTATGTATTCGGAAATCAGAATGTGATAGTTCCTATTACTCCGAAAGGCTACAATGCAGACCTTAAATGGGAAACGACCACAACATACAACGCCGGTCTGGACTTTGCATTTATGAAAGGCGGACGTATCTATGGTAGCATTGATGCATACTATCGTCTGACTACCGATTTGTTGAATTATACTCCGATTGCGGCAGGTGCCAACCTTACCAACTATCTGAATGCAAATATCGGTGAACTTAAAAATAAGGGTATAGAGGTGGAATTGGGAGCAATCATCATCGACTCCAAAGATTGGAGTTGGAAATTTGATGTCAACGGAGCTTACAACCGGAATATCATCACCAAGCTTACATCAAACGATGGTCCCGATTATACAGGTGTTGCTACCGGTGGTATTTCCGGCGGTACAGGCAATACCATTCAACGTTACATGGTCGGATACCCTATCAATACATTCTACGTATATCAGCAGGTTTATGATGAACAAGGCAAACCGATAATGGGTGCTTACGTGGACCGTAATGAAGATGGTACAGTCAATGACAAAGACAAATATTGCTTCGGTCAGGCTGCTCCGGTGGTTTCATTGGGCTTTAATACTACTTTCTCTTGGAAAAATCTTTCATTGAATGTGGCAGGTCACGGCAATATCGGGAATTGGGTGTATAATAACAACTATTCCAACATGAGCCTTCTTACAGACTTGTGGACCAACAACTTCATAAACAACCGTAATCCTAATGCCATGTATCTCGGCTTCACAGAGGCTCAATACTGGAGTGATTACTATATTGAAAAGGCCGATTTCTTCAAATTGGACAGAATTACCTTGAACTACATGCTACCTATCAAGAACATAGGAAATCTTAATATTTTCGGTACGGTTCAGAATGTGGCTGTGTTCTCCAATTATGACGGCATTGATCCCGAAATTTTCAGTGGTATAGACAATAACCTGTATCCACGTCCACGCACCTATATACTTGGTGTGAAATTTAACTTTTAATGATAGGAGATAGATACAATGAAACAAATTAAATTATATATAGTTGCAATCTCTTTAGTTGTTTGCGCCTCTCTGACATCGTGCGTAAAAGACCTGAATGTAACTCCTATTGACCCCAATATCGCTCTTCCGGAAGATGTTCTTAATTCTGAAGACGCTTATTTTCAAGTGCTTGCTAAATGCTATCAAGGACTTGCATGTAGTAGCACCAACGGTCCTGACGGAAGTCCGGACATTGATGGTGTGGATGGCGGTTACGGCCAATATATGCGTGCTTTGTTCAATTTGAACACTGTCACCACAGATGAAGCAACAGTTTGCTGGAATGACGGTACACTGAGGCATTTGCATCAGATGCGCTGGACTTCCACCAATGAGTTCAACCTCTCTATGTATTTCCGTATTTATTATCAAATATCTCTCTGTAATGAATTTATTCGCAGAGGCAGTGCTTCTGAATTTGCAAACGGAAATAATATGAAACTTTGGCTTGGAGAAGCACGAGCACTTCGCGCACTCAGCTATTATCACGCCATAGACATGTATGGAAACGTACCTTTTGCAACTGAAGATCAGTCGGTAGGCTCTACAGGTCCCGATCAGATCATGCGGGCAGACCTTTATAAATGGCTTGTGGATGAATGTAAGGATATTCTTACAATCATTCCCGAAAAAGCTCCCGAATACGGAAGAGCAAGTGGTGAAATGGTAAAAATGATACTTGCAAAACTTTATTTGAACAGCATGGTTTACACTGACGGTGCCGTAAATAATTTTGCAGAATGTGCCCAGATCTGTCGCGAAATAATGACGGCTCATCCTACTCTCGAACCGAATTATTTGAATCTGTTCGGTGCCGATAATGACAAATTTGACGAAATCATCTTCGCTGTAGTATCCGAAGGGACAAACACCCGTTCTTACGGTTCTACCAATTATTTAATACTAGCAAGTTTGAATGGTGACTATGTTGCATGGAAAGACAAGATGGGAGCTGTTGAAGGTTGGGGAGGTCTTACAGTTACAAGTGCCTTTATTGACAAATTTGACAAGAAAGATGCTCGTTATACGTTTACAGATTGTTCCGAATTCGATCCGAAAGGTGAATATGTTCACACATACGTTGTAAATGACGATAATACTTTTCTCAGCGGATATTGCACCACGAAATGGAGAAACATCAAGAGTGATGGTACTCCGGGCAATAAGACCAACTCTACAGTGGATACCGATTATCCCGTATTCCGTGCAGCAGATGCTTATCTGATGTTTGCAGAAGCCACTTTACGTAATGGAGGAAATGCAGCAGATGCCGTGTCGGCTGTCAATGTCGTTCGTAAACGCGCAGGACTTGCTTCTCTTGCATCTGTTACTCTCGATGATATTCTTGATGAACGCGGACGTGAACTTTATTGGGAAAACTTCCGTCGCAGCGATCTTATCCGTTTTGGCAAATATGTCGGAAGCGATTATGTCTGGGAATGGAAAGGCGGCGTTGCCGAGGGTACTTCCGTTGATGCAAAATTCAAACTGTTCCCTATACCTGCCAATGATATCAATTCAAACAGCAAGCTAACCCAGAATGCCGGATATTAACAGTTTAATAAGAATAATACAATGAAAAAATATTTACTTTTTTTATTTGCTCTCATTACCGGATTGATGACTTCTTCTTGTATAGAGAAGGATTTGGTTACTTTTCATCCCGGTGATCTTGTAGCACCCGTGCTGGAAAATCTTCCTGAGAGCCAGTACGTCCTTGAGGATGGAGGTACATTTTCAGACTTCAACTACTCTCTTGCGAGTGTTGGGATGTCTGCCTCTATTCAATATGAGCTCTTTGCCATCCTTCAAGTTGATGGCGCTACTCCGAAATCTGTCGCAAAAGTGACAAATAAAGGGGCTATTGCGGTCAATGCCAATACAATCAATAATATTCTTATAGGCTTGGATTGTGCTGCTGACCAGGAGGTATCGGTCGGATTTTACGTAAAGGCCGACTGGATGTCCAATTCCAACAAATCTTTAGGTATTTCAACACAATCAAATACAATTATTGCAGGCATTACACCATTCAAGGCTGAAAAGACATACAAGTCTATCTATTTCCGCGGCGGTTTCAACGGTTGGGGTGCAAGTCCACAATATCGTTTGTACTGCTTTGCAGAAGATGACAATACCTATACAGGTACTGTTGATTTTGATGGTGATGGAAAGATTGCGGACCATATCTCACAAGGTTTCAAATTTGCAGATGATGCATGGGGTGATATAAACCTCGGTTCTGATGCAACCGAACCTGATGCTGCAATCATATCTCTTGTTGCAGGTGGTGCCAATATCATGAATTACACAACTCACAGATACTATTCATTTGAAGTGGATGTTGCAGGATTGAAGGCCTATAAGACATACGGATTTGACAAGATGGGAGTTATCGGTCTTAATGGAAATTGGGATGCCGATATAGATATGACATGGAATCCTCACTATGGACGATTCTATGCCGATGTGGATGCTACTTCAGATACGGAATTCAAATTCCGTCTTGATGGCGGATGGGATACCAACTGGGGTGTCGGCGGTGTCAAAGGTGGTGGAAATATTCCTATTTCGTCAGGTCAATATCGTATTTATTTCTACTTCAATAACTTTGAAGCTCCTACTTATGAAATAAATGCAGATATGTATGGAAAAGACGAGCCACAAGGTGTTGAACCTGAGCCGGAACCTGAACCAAAAGTTGAAAACGCATGGTCTTTGATAGGAGAGATTGAAGGTGCCAATTGGGACAAGGATTTCTACCTGACAGAGAGTGCCGGAGTCTGGACAAGTGATGTTGTTAACATTACCGGTCAATTCAAACTTCGTTTCAATAATGGTTGGGATGAAAACAGGGGAGCCAAAGGAGATGTAGAGCCGTTTGTTGTAACTCCAGGCGTTGCCTTTGAAGTAGTTGCAGGCGGCAAGAACTTCGGCGTTCCTGCAGCAGGTTACTATAAGATTGTCTATGATACTGCTACAGAAAAAATTACAGTCAACTCTCTTTCTAACCAATGGTCATTGATTGGAGAGATCGGAGGCACATCATGGAATAAGGATTTCTTTATGACAGAAGTAGAAACAGGGGTATGGCAGAGTGAGACATTGAAATTTGCCAATGCAGATGGTGCGGAAGGTTCATTCAAGATTCGTTATAACACAAGTTGGGATGATGCCAATACTCGCGGAGCTTCTGTTGCCGATTTCGTATTTGAAGCAGGAAAGGAATTTGACGTTGTATCTCCGGGTAACAACATCAAGGCTCCTTCAGCAACTACCGAATATATCGTAACATTTGTCCCTGCCACCAATAAGGTTACCATCAATGCGGCTCTGCCACAAAATGCGTGGTCTCTGATTGGAGGTATTGATGGATCTTCATGGGATAAAGATTTCTACATGACACAGTATGCAACAGGTATCTGGGTAAGTGCTCCTGTTACCATTAACGGTGAATTCAAAGTCAGATTCAACAATGACTGGAGTGTTAATCGCGGTGGTGATATGGTCAAGACAGGTGCTGCTTTTGCAGTTAAGCATGATGGCAATAATATCAAAGTTCCTACAGCTGATGCAAAATATCAGATAATATATAATCCTGCATTGGAAACAGTTACGGTCAATCCTGTTGCTGACGGATGGTCGGTAATAGGTCAATTTGAGACTTTCAATTGGGATAATGACCTGTTCCTGAGTGATAAGGGAGATGGCATCTTTGAAAGTGAAGTATTCAAGGGCGGAGCAGAAATCAAACTTCGTTTCAATGGTGAATGGACTACTAATCGTGGTGGTATATTTGTCAAACTCGGTGAGGCATTTGCCGTTAAAAACGATGGTGACAATATCAAACTGCCGGTTCCGGGATCATTCTATAAATTAGTATATAACTCCAAAAATGAAACCATAACCGTTACAAGTGCGTGGTCACTTATCGGTCAGGTTGGAACTTCTTCATGGGATAAGGATTTCTGTATGACAGAGACATCTGCAGGTGTTTGGGAAACCACTGCAGTTGTAAACGGCGAATTCAAGCTTCGTTATCATAACGAATGGGATACGCCGAAAGGTGGTGGAAACAGAGGTGGAGATCTTGTCACCCTTGGTGAACCGTTTGCAGTTACAGACGGTGGAGCTAATATAAAAGTACCTGATACGGGTGTTAATTATCGGGTAGTGTATAAAGTGTCTGCAGAAACTGTTACCGTTTCAAAAGCGGAGTAGTTTTTGCAACTGAAATGATTAGTGCGCCGGTTTTCGGCGCACTAATTTATTATTAATATGACCGACCCACTTTAAATCCCTCTTAATATTCCCTTGTTATGAATAGATTTTGTTGTATTACGATTGCCTTTGTTCTGTTTTTGTGTGGGGTATCTTGTGAAAAGAAGCCTCCTGTACCACCTGCTCCCGAGTTTGAAGTGGTAAAAGTCACTCCACCCAATTGGGACAATGTCAAACGGGGAGACATTTCATATCAGCTTCTCGTCTATTCGTATGCAGACAAAAATGGAGACGGATGGGGCGATTTTCAGGGAATAATCGATAAGCTCGACTACATCAATACTCTGGGAGTCTCGGCAATATGGCTGTCTCCGATTCATCCGTGTCCTTCTTATCATGGCTATGATGTTGAGGATTACGCAGGGATCAACCCCAAATTCGGGACAATGTCCGATTTCAGGCAGCTTGTAGATGAGGCTCACAAAAGGGGAATAAAAATATATCTTGATTACGTGCTCAATCACACGAGTGTGCATCACCCATGGTTTAATCAGGCTATATCATCGCGAGACAACAGCTATCGCGATTATTACATTTTTTCAGATAATCCGCAGGCCGATATTGCAGCCGGCAATATTCCGATGATTGCCACCGAAGGGGCGGCAGGATACGACAGCGGACAGTGGTTTACACTTCTCGAAGAGACAAAAGGGATTTTCAAATTTGAACTGAATTGGAGTAATGCTTCAAAACCTACAGTTACAGTAACAAAAGGAGACAAAGCCGATCCGGATAACCCCGACAACTCTGCTGCAGGGGCCAAATATCTCTATTTTGGCGATGGCGTATGCAGGAAATTTTACAACATGGGGAATAATATTTACACTCTGACTGTCGATTTCAGTTCAAATTGGGGATTTCTCATCAGGACTTCCGATGCATCTTCATGGCCTGTCGGTACAAAATACGGTGCTCAAAGTTCTACCTCCAATGCTGTTACTTTTGGCGTGCCGTTTACCCTTTATACGAGTACTGCAAGCAATGACAATGTGTTGAATATCGAATTTGCAGGGAATGACAGATACCGGTATCACTCTCATTTCTGGACCAATACCTTTGCCGATCTGAACTATGGACCGGTTGCCTCCGCCGAGACTTCCCCAGCCTTCAAGGCTGTAACGGAAGCCGCAAAAGTGTGGATAGATGCGGGAATTGACGGTTTTCGCCTTGATGCGGTAAAACACATTTATCACAATGAAATATCGGCTGAGAATCCGACATTTCTAAAGAAATTTTACGATGCGGTCAATACATATTACCGCACGAAACACTCTGAAAATATATACATGGTGGGAGAGGTATTTTCAGAATACAACAGAGTTGCCCCCTACTATGCCGGGCTGCCGGCCTACTTCGACTTTGCTTTCTGGTGGAGGCTCTCTGAGGCCCTGAATAGCGGGAAAGGGAATACTTTTGCAGACAATATCGTTTCATACAGGAATGCTTATTCGGCTGTCAGACCCGATTTTATCGAGGCAACAAAACTATCAAATCATGATGAGACAAGGGCGCTGAGTGAACTCGGGAACTCCGTTGCGAAGGCAAAAACGGCTGCTGCCATGATTATGACGGCACCAGGCAATCCGTATATCTACTATGGAGAGGAGTTGGGATATCCGGGTACCAAATCGGGAGGTGACGAATATGTGCGCTCTCCGATGTATTGGGGCGATAAATATGTTACATCATATACCGACAAAATAGATGCCTCTGTCAAAAATGTTGTCGGCAGCGTAATCACGCAAAGTTCCGATTCATCCTCGATGCTCAACTATTACAAGAACATTACTGTGGTAAGAAACACTTATCCCGCTCTTGCAGATGGTGAGATATCAAGACATCCGATTAGCGATGCGGGTGTCAACTATCAGAGTATCGCTGCGTGGTATATGACCTCCTCAAGCCAACGAGTGCTCGTTTTGCATAATGTAGGTTCATCTCCTGTGATGATTACCATTGAAGATTCAATTAAAAATGCGATATTTGCCAATGGCAGTATTTCTGTACAAAATAACGAGACATCTTTCAGAATAATGATGGGTGCATACTCGTCTGTGGTATATATACTTTAACTAAATAATTAATCTGATGAGATTGAATTATAGAATTAATGTTTACGCGATAGCTGCAGCAGCTATCGTGCTTTTAGCGGGAAGTTGCAACGGAGTTCCTTCTCTGAAAAAATCGGCTTTTTTCGATAACTCGGCCATTGCCTCTCCCTGCATTGTGGAACAGGATTCCACGCGGATTATTTTAAGGGATTATTTTCCCAAAATGGAGGAGAAAGATACCCTGCTGATACCTGTAAGCGAGCAAACTCCTTTCATTTCGCTTCTTGACGTATATAGTGCGGGAGACAAAGGCACGCTTGTAGTCAAAAACATGACGGAGCGGATGGTGAAACAGTGTAATCGCGAGAAAGCTCCGTTTATCACCACAAGGGCGATTGAGGGTAATGATGGCGGATTTTACGTAATTATCCAAAATGGAGCAAAAGAGGTAGCTGTACTCTGGCAGAATACCCTCATGGAAAAAAATAAGGGAATCACTGTCATCAGCGACACTCTTCTTATGATAACCGTCCCTTCAAATGCGGCCAAAATGGAGCGAAGCTATATCAGGCTCTATATGGCCAATGAGTTTGGTCCCGGCAACGATATACTTGTTCCTCTGAGTTTTGGCAAGGTTGTAAATAATTCCGGACAGCTCAATAGACATGATAAACACACACAAATATTATATTCTCTTCTGATAGACCGATTTTCAAATGGAAATCCATCCAATGATTGGGCAATCAATTCTGAAACAGTCAAATCCAAGGTAGATTATTGGGGAGGTGACCTTGCCGGAATTACCCAAAAAATCAAGAGCGGATACTTTGACGGTATAGGAATCACGACTATCTGGCTTTCACCGATTACACAGAATCCATACGATGCATGGGGGCAGATACATGACCCTGAAACACAATTCAGCGGCTACCACGGTTATTGGCCGATATATGTGACCAAAGTGGATGACAGATTCGGAACTGAAGATGAGTTGAGGCAACTCCTTGATGCCGCCCATTCAGACAACAAAAACGTAATCCTCGACTATGTGTCAAATCACATGCACATCAATAGTCCCACACTGAAGGCTCATCCCGATTGGACAACACCTTCAAATACTCCCGACGGACGTCCTAATCGTCAATTATGGGATGAATACAGACTTACCACATGGTTTGACGACCATATTCCGACTCTTGACCTTGAAAAAGAAGAGATAAGTGCACAACTTACCGATTCCGCCCTTTTCTGGATGCAGAATTACGATTTTGACGGATTTCGACACGATGCCACCAAACACATTCCTGAAGGGTATTGGAGATTGCTGACAAGAAAGATTCTCGACAGTCTCCCTCAAAAAAGTCTTTATCAGATAGGTGAAACATACGGTTCACTTGCTCTGATTTCATCTTATGTGAAGCCGGGGATGCTCGACGGGCAGTTTGATTTTAATGTTTATGACGCTTTTATTGATGCTACAACCACTCCTGACGGCTCTTTTGAGAATCTTGCCAAACGGATTAAGGATAATCTTGAAGTGTATGGATACCATAATCTTATGGGATATATCTCAGGTAATCACGACAGGCCGAGATATATTTCTATCGCAGGAGGTGACATAATTCCGGGAGAAGATACCAAACTTGCAGGTTGGAAGCGCGATATAGGTGTCAAGAATAAGGTAGGATATAGTAAACTTTCAATGCTCCATGCTCTCAATTTTACCCTTCCGGGAATACCCTGCATCTATTATGGAGACGAATACGGACAGCCGGGGGCAAACGATCCCGATAATCGCAGATGGATGAAATTTTCAGACTACAATGAGCGTGAACAATTGCTTCTCGGCACTGTTAAATACCTTTCATCTTTGCGCAAATCTTCGATGTCGCTCCTTTACGGGGACTATTACCAACTTGCGGCCACCAAGGATGTATTTGTGTATATGAGAGCCTATATGGGTGATTATGTGATAGTGGCTATGAATAAAGCCGACTCCCCTAAGAGCCTTGTTGTGACTTTGCCTTTGGGCTTCTCTTATTATGGAGATAAGGATATTGATATTTACATAGAGCCGTGCGCATACAATATTATGACAAATAAATAAAACTTAATGATATGAAACTGAAACAATTACTACTTTTAGCGGTTGCTACTGTCTGTCTGTTTGGCTGTAAAGAGCAACCGACCACCATTCAAACCAATGTTCAGCACCCGGATTGGACGGCCAATGCCGTTATCTATGAGGTGAACGTAAGACAATATACTCCCGAAGGTACTTTCGCTGCCCTTGAACAACATCTTGACAGACTTGGCGAAATAGGTATTGATATTTTGTGGCTTATGCCGATTCATCCTATCGGAGTTGAAGATAGAAAGGGAGAGCTGGGAAGCTATTACTCTGTAAAAGATTACTACGGTATCAATCCCGAATTCGGGGATCTCGACTCTTTCAGACATTTTCTGGGTGTTGCCCATGAAAAGGGATTTAAGGTTATTCTCGACTGGGTTGCAAACCATACTTCGAGAGATGCAGCGTGGGTAAGCGAACATCCTGATTGGTACCACAAAGATTCTCTGGGAAATATAGCCACATTATACGATTGGACAGATACATCACATCTCAACTATGAAAATAAAGAGTTGTGGGGAGCCATGATTGATGCAATGAAATATTGGGTTGACATGGGAGTTGACGGTTTCCGTTGTGATGTTGCCGCTGAGGTTCCTGTGGCTTTCTGGGATGAGTGTACATCTCAATTGAGAGATGCAAAGAGTGACATCTATTTTCTTGCAGAGGCGGAAAAAGCAGACTTGCAACTCAATGCTTTCGACTCGTATTATCCTTGGAACCAAATGAATCAGTGGTATGCCCTTGCTGAAGGAAAAATTACCGCAGACTCACTTGCCAATTTCTATGTCGATTATGAAAAGAACAGCAGAATGCCTGTGAACACCATTCCAATGAACTTTACTTCCAACCATGACCAAAATTCATGGAGCGGTACCGATAGAGAAAAATATGGAGAAGCCTTCAAGCAGTTTGCAGTCCTTTCATTTATGGTACCCGGAATGCCTATGATATACAGCGGTCAGGAGACAAGTCTGGACCACAGACTTGAATTTTTTGTCAAAGACCGGATTGACTGGACAAAAGACGAGGACAGTATGAAGGAATTCTACAAAGATTTGATAAAAGTACGTGATGCTCATGCCTGTCTGTGGGCTCAGCCTTGGGGTGGCACAATGGCCATACTCCCATCTGATCACCCTGATCAGATCTTTACATTTGAAAGAGAAGCCGAGGGAGACCTATGCCTGGCAATGTTCAACTTTTCAAATGAAACTATTACATTCAAGGTTGATAACCATCTGGCTACCAAAGATAACGAATTTACGCTACCGTCCCACGGATACCATATTATATTCAGTATAGGTGACTGTTTCGGCAATTGTGATGAAAGTGAAATAGATGTTTCAGATACAAATGCAGTCGAGGCAAAACCGAAAAATTAACGAAAGATGAAACGACTATTATTTTTAGGAATGATCCTTATGAGTATTGGAGCACTTGCACAAAATGTCGATAGAGTGGAACCACCACTTTGGTGGGTGGGAATGGACACACCTCTTCAACTGATGATTCATGCCGATAATATCAAAGGCTCGGCAGTACGGGTGGACAATGCTCCCAAAGGCATTTCTGTTGAGAAAATCCATAATGCCGACAGTCCGAACTATCTGTTTGTGGATGTAAAAATAGCAAAACGTGCACTTGCGGGAGATTATAAGTTTATCATCACCACCCCGGACAAAAGGGAACTCACATTTACATATTCACTGAAAGAAAGGGCTGAAGGGTCGGCCTCAAGAGAGAGCTTCGGGACCAAAGACATGATCTATCTCCTTATGCCTGACCGATTTGCCAATGGCGACAAGTCCAATGACACTCATAAGGATGCCGTTGAGAAGGGTGATCGCACAAATCTCGGTGGAAGACATGGCGGTGATATTCAGGGTATTATCAATCACCTTGACTACATAGCAGACCTTGGGGCAACAGCTATCTGGTCCACTCCTATGCTTTTTGACAACGAAAAGAGCTACTCATATCACGGATATGCCTGTGCCGACTATTATAAGATAGATCCGCGATACGGCACCAATGAACTTTATCGCGAATATGTGACAAAAGCTCACGACAAGGGGATCAAAATAATAATGGATATGGTACCAAATCATTGTGGAACAGCACATTGGTGGATGAAGGATCTGCCTTTCAAGGATTGGATATTCCAATTTGACCATTATACCGTGTCCAACTTTGCACTTTCCACTCAGGCCGATCCGTATGCCTCCGAATCCGACAAAATACTCTGTACCACAGGGTGGTTTGATCGTACGATGGCAGACATGAATGTAGCTCAATCATTTGTAAATAAGTATTTTACGCAAATGGCAATATGGTGGGTGGAATATGCCGGAATTGACGGAATAAGAGTCGATACCTATCCTTACTCCGACAAATGGGCTATGACCAAATGGGTGACAAATATTCTCAAAGAGTACCCGAAACTCAATATTGTTGCAGAATGCTGGTATGGGGATCCGCTCTCATGTTCATATTGGGAAGGTGCCAAGAAGCAATATGACGGCTTCTGCTCCAATCTTCCCACTATCATGGACTTTCCGCTTCGTGATGCCCTTATTTCAGCATTTGGGGATAATTCGACAATTCCTCAGTGGGGAGGAGGTATTGTAAAGGTATATAACTCATTGTCACTCGATTATGTCTATGCCAACCCCTACAATATCATGATTTTCGCTACAAATCACGATACCAATCGCCTTGCACACGACATGAATCACGATGTGTCCAAGATTAAAAATATAATGACCATCCTTGCCACAATGCGCGGTGTTCCGCAACTCTACTATGGTGATGAATTTGCCCTTTCGAGCCTTGACGGAACCACAGGACATTCTCAGGAAAGAATCGATTTTCCCGGAGGGTGGAAAGAGGATAAAATCAACTTGTTCAAGCCTTCAGATAGAACTGCCGAGCAGGCTGATCTTCATGATCACATCTCAAAATTGTTTAATTGGAGGAAGGGTTCGCGTGCCGTGACAGAAGGGAAACTGCTTCATTTCAGACCAACAGAGAGCAATGTGTATGTATATTTCAGATACACTAAACATGAGGCAGTCATGACAGTCGTAAATAACGGACAGGATGATTACATGATAGATTGGGAACGATTTTCAGAAATAATGTCTAAATTTGCGGCCAAAGGAAAGAACATTATTTCGGGGGAGAATGTTAAAGTAGGGCGTAAAACATACGTTCCTGCGCAGTCTTCAGCCGTTATAGAATTTAAATAGAGATGAAACCGACATTATTGGTGCTTGCGGCCGGAATGGGGTCGCGTTACGGTTCATTAAAGCAGATGGACGGCCTTGGCCCTTGTGGTGAGGCAATTATAGATTATTCGATATATGATGCAATCAGAGCCGGATTCGGCAAAGTCGTATTTGTGATACGGCACTCATTTGCGGAGGCTTTTCAGAAAGTCTATTCCAAAGAGCGTTTCGGTGGCAGGATTGAAGTCGAATTTGTATATCAGGAGTTGGAGTATATCCCCGAAGGGTATTCCATTCCCGAAGGAAGGGAGAAGCCATGGGGCACCAATCATGCCTTGATGATGGCTGCAAATGTTATCAATGAGCCGTTTGCGGCTATCAATGCGGATGACTTCTATGGGAAAGAGAGCTTCCGGACCATGGCGGACTATCTCCGTTCGATAGAGGGGACCTGCGGCAAGTATGCAATGGTTGGTTATCACCTCGAAAATACCCTCTCCGAGTTCGGTTCGGTATCACGCGGGGTGTGTGTCACCGACTCTGAAGACCATCTTGTAAGCGTGACCGAGAGGACCGCCATCGAGCGCAAAGGAGATACCATATTTTATACAGAGAATGGCAAAGACACTCCTCTTGCTCCGCATAGTTTCGTTTCGATGAATTTCTGGGGCTTCACTCCGGAATATTTTAAGTATTCCGAAGAGATTTTCAAATCATTTTTAGCGGACGAGAAGACCAAGACCAATCTGAAGGCCGAATTTTTCATCCCTTACGTTGTTGATGTCCTTATCAAGAGAGGAGATGCCAAACTGAAAGTGCTCAATTGTGACGCCAAATGGTTTGGAGTGACCTATAAAGAGGACAGACCATTCGTTGTCGGCAAGATAAAAAGTCTGATAGAAGCAGGTGCCTATCCTGCAAATCTCTGGAACAAGTAAATTTCAGCTGAATAATAGATTTATAATAAGTGCCATTATCGTAATGATGATGGCATTTTTGTGTAGTTGCGAAAAAGAGACTGTCCCTATTTATTTCAACTAATGTTAAAATAATAGTTGATTATTTATAAATTTGCGTTATTCTACCTAATTTTTATATAATTTTTTAATTTTTCTTAATGGATAAGCAGCAACTGATTGAAAAAATCACCTCTTTGGAAGGTCTCTCCTCTGATGAGAAATCGGCACTTTTAGCCTTGCTTCGAGAGCAGAAGAAATATGGTCTTGTATGGGAAGACAAGCCGGAAGATGTAGAAACGGAGCTTCTGGAGAAACTTCCGGTACTGACTGAAGTAAAAGAACGGGCGATAATCAGCGACGATCCATCCGCTCCGAACCATATCCTTATTGAAGGGGATAATCTTCATGCTCTCACGGCTTTGTCATATACTCACGAAGGAAAAATCGATGTCATCTATATAGATCCGCCGTATAACACGGGGAATAAAGATTTTATCTATAATGATAGCTTTGTAGATGATGAGGATGAATATAAGCATAGTAAGTGGCTATCATTTATGAATAAACGATTAGTAATTGCTAAGAAGTTACTTTCAGAAAAAGGGGCTATTTTTATCTCTATAGATGAAAATGAAGTTGGACCATTGAGAGTGTTGGGAGACGAAATTTTCATGGCAAAAAATTTTGTTGGTCAATGGAATTGGTTTAAATCCGCAACACCGCCTGCTCTATCTAAAAAAATTAAGAGAACAGTGGAGTATATATTATGTTGGCAGAGCACTAATAATGATGAAATGTTCAGAGGCGTTCAGAAGGTTAGTCCTAGTAATGACCCTTTCACAAAGCCTCAAAATTCTTATAAAGTTTTATCTTTTCCCCCAAATTCCATCTCTTGCCCTCAACAAACTGGTGTGATTCGAGCAGGAATGTATGGGACAGACAAGTTTCCAAATGAATTGTTAGATGATATTCAAGTTGTTGATGGGAAAAATACAAATACTGTTCGTTTTAATAATCGATTTATTTGGATTCAAGGTACATTAGACGATAATATCCAAAAAGGCTTGCATATAGAATTGTCCAAGAAGGGAGTGTTGTCATACAAGCGTAGCAATTACAATCGTGAAGTACCACCTAATTTCATCGACTCATCAGTTGGAGTAGATACTACTGAAAATGCTGGTAGACAGCTCTTAGACTTGTTTAATAATGAAAAATTATTTGATTATCCAAAACCTATATCATTAATACAGTATCTTATCAACTTTATAGAATCAGGTGAATTAACTATTTTAGATTTCTTCGCCGGTTCCGGTACCACTCTTCACGCTACGATGGCTTTGAATACCGAGGATGGAGGGCATCGCCAATGCATATTAGTCACCAATAACGAAAATGGTATTTGCGAAAATGTGACTTATGAGCGGAATAAGAGAGTGATAAACGGTTACACCAAGCCAAATGGTGATGCGGTAGATGGTCTTCATAATAATACCCTTCGTTATTATAAAACTGATTTTGTTCCACGCGAATCCACAATGTCCAATATGCGTTCTTTGGTTTCAGCAGCCACCGATTTGCTTTGCATCAAGAACGATATCTATACGGAGCTATCAGTCATTAATGGAAAGAAACTGAAACCTCAGGTATCCCGTTTCTTTGAAAATGGTGACAGAAAGATGCTTGTAGTTTATATGGAGGAGGCTATTCTATTTATGGTCGAAGAGATTAAGCAGATGGAAGTGAAAGAAAAAATCAAAGTCTATCTATTCTCTCCTTCTGCATATCCATTCACTGAAGAATTTCAAGAAGTAGCCGACAAGGTAGATACTTGCGCCCTTCCTTCTGCCATATACCAGGCATATAAGAAAGTGCTGCCTAAGCGCAAACCCACATTTGATTCCGCTATTGAAGAACCTATTAATGAAGAAGAGCTATGAAAGAATTGATAGAAACAAATGATAATACAGGGGTTCTTCTTCAGGAAATCTGTACCACCCTTCAAAATGCACGTCATAGAATAGCGATTGCCGTTAACTCTGAGCTTACTCAGGCGTATTGGCAAATTGGAAAATATATAGTTGAGTATGAACAGAAAGGAGAGTCAAGAGCTCAATACAGCAAACAGTTGATAGCTTTCCTTTCGGGAGAACTCACAAGAGAGTTTGGAAGTGGTTTTTCGCCTGTCAACCTGCGATTGATGAGAAGATTATATCAGTGTTTCCCAATTCAACACACACTGTGTGTCAAATTGACTTGGAGCCATTATCGAATAATTCTAAAGGTCGAAAACGAAGAAGCCCGAAAGTTTTACATTTCTGAATGTTCCTCTGAAAACTGGAGTGTCCGACAGTTGGAACGTCAGGTGAATACCCTTTTTTATGAACGTCTTTTGGCAAGTCGCGATAAAGCAGTGGTGAAAAGCGAAATAGAGGCTTCCGTCCCGAGAGAGATTGCTCCCAAGGAATTAATCCGCGATCCATACGTTTTGGAATTTCTTGGTATTCCGCAAGGTGAACATTTTCTTGAAGGAGATATGGAACAGATGCAGATGTATGTAAACTATTATACCAGAGAGCTGATGAATCCCGGGGATAATCCTCCTATCGGAATCGTACTGTGTGCGGACAAGAGCGATACGATGGTGCATTATACTCTGCCTGAAGGTGAAAACAGAATATTTGCAAGTAAATACTTGACATATATGCCGACAGAGGAGCAGCTTAAACAATTATTGGAGGACAGTAGCAATGATTAAGGAAATACAATACCAAAAGAAAGCGGTAGATGAGCTTATCGATAAAACCATAGGTCTTTTAAATTCTCCTTCTGACCGAAAGAAACTAATCTTCAAGGCCCCTACCGGATCGGGAAAGACAGTGATGGCATCAGAACTTCTATCTCGTCTTGTATTAGAACTTCCGAATCGTGGTGATTGTAAGTATTCTGAAGTAGCTATAATCTGGATAGCTCCAAATAAACTCCATCAGCAAAGTTACCTTCGAATGAAAAGTTATTTCACAGAGAGTCGCGAACTTCATCCTGTGATGTATGATGAGCTGGATCACTCCATCGATGGCTATATCAAACCCGGTGAAATCTTCTTTGTAAACTGGGAAAGCATTAACAAAGACAATGCAGTAATGATTCGCGAGACAGAACAGAGTGCATCCCTATATGATATTGTCCGCCGCACCAAAGAAAAAGAGATACCGGTAATAGTGGTTATTGACGAGGAACACATGTTCGGAGGCCGTAATGCACCAAAATCCGAAAAAGTACTGCGGACTATCAACCCAAAACTGGAAATCCGCATATCTGCCACTCCAATAACTTCAGGTGACCAGATGGTAGCCATAAACCGAGAAGATGTTATTGCAGAGGAGATGATAAAGGAGGGTATCGTTTTGAATCCCGCCATATCTTCCGGTTCGGATGCAGCATCTCTTAATCAGAGACTTATGAAGATGGCTCTTGCGCAGCGAGCATCCATCAAAAAAGCTTATGAAGCACTGGAAGTTAATATTAATCCACTCCTTCTAATCCAGCTTCCGAATGATAGTTCGGAGGCGATGAGCACAGAGGATAACACTATCGCTGAAGAGGTAAAACAATATTTGAAGGCAGTCTGCGACATCACTCCTGAAAATGGCAAACTCGCCATCTGGCTCTCTTCACAGAAAGAAAACCTTGCTAATCTTGATAAACCAGATAATCTTGTAGAAGTCCTACTATTCAAACAGGCAATTGCTCTTGGATGGGACTGCCAGCGTGCAGCTGTATTGCTTATATTCAGAAAGATAGAGAGCACTGTTTTCACCACTCAGACCGTTGGTCGTATCCTCCGTATGCCGGAACAGAAATTTTATCCTGCCGACATTCTCAATAAAGGTTATGTCTTCACCAACCTCAGCCGTGAAAAGATAGAATTTGTGGCAGACGAAATGAACTATATGTCCAATATCACCTGTCATAGGCGTTCCGGAATCACTAATGTAGAACTGCCATCAGTCTATCAAGAATACACCAGTGCAGAGCGTAATCGTCTTGGACCGGACTTCAAAGTAACACTGCGGCAGGTATTTGATGATAATTGGCTGAAACTCCCCATCCAGTTAAGTCTATTCTCTCCGTTCGAGACTGAAGAAAAATCTGCAGAACCTGCCGGAGTAATATTTGAGAAAGCCGAAAATCGAAAGAAAGCCGAATCTTTAGGCATTAATTTCAATGTCAAAAATATCACTGTCGAGATTCCCGAAGATGTGGTCTTCCGTGGAGATGAGACAGTTATCGATGTAAAAGGGAAACGGGTGAGAATAGCCAGAACAGTGGAAGAAGTAGATCGCGTTTACAAGATTTATTGCCGCAGTCTGCTAAACTCATTTGAAAAAACACACAGTACCAACGTTTTTGCCGGTTATCTTGTGGAATACCTTGAATACGCATTCGACATCTTTGAAACCGATGCTAAAAAAGTGGTGCTGTATTACCTCAATAAACCCAAATTTACCGAGGTGCTTACATTGGCGCTGGCACGTTACAAGAAGATTCTCTCCGACAGACAAGAAAAAATCAAGGCAGGTTCATACAAGCAATACACTTGGGAGATACCCGAAGACCGCATCTATAACGAAACCTCTCATAATATTCTTGAAGATGTTGGATATCACGCCCTTTTGCCGTATGCCAGACTGAAGACATCATCTTCTCCGGAAATTTCTTTTGAAAAATTCCTTGAAGAGAATGGCCGGTACATAGAATGGTGGTACAAAAACGGAGACGAAGGGAAACAGCATTACGCTGTTTCTTACACAAAGAAAGACGGTACCAGCGGCCTTTTCTATGTGGACTATGTAATCAAAATGCGAAGTGGCCATACTTTCTTGTTCGACACCAAAACCGAAGAAAGCGATGAAAATGCACCACAAAAACACAATGCCCTATTGGATTATATGCAGAAAGAGGAAAACAAACCGCTTGGGCTTAAAGGTGGAGTTATCATTTGTGACCACGAAGTATGGAAATACTGTCCCTTCAAAATATACAATACAATCGTTTCAGAAGGATGGGTGGCCTTTTTCCCCGACCGAAACTAAAACTGACATATTATGAATAAAGGTTTAGACCAGAGTTTTCTTCACTATGACCCATTTTTCAAGTAGAACAGTGGGGGATTTTTATGTTATTATTCTCTTTCAGATGTTCGCTTCCTGCATGGAGTCTACAATAGACTATGTTTTCTTGCATCTGAGGAAATAAAGTACTATTTTTGTTACCCGAATAACTAAAACAAAGAAACTATGCATATCGCTGTCGCGGGGAATATAGGAAGTGGCAAAACCACCCTTACCCGCATGATTACAAAGCATTACAATTGGACTCCGAAATACGAATCAGTTGACTTCAACCCTTATCTCGCCGACTTCTACAACGACATGGAAAGGTGGTCGTTCAACCTTCAAATATATTTTCTGAATAAGAGATTTCTCGATGTTGTAGAGATAAACAAAGCCAAAGAGGTGGTGGTTCAGGACAGAAGTATCTATGAAGATGCCTGCATTTTTGCTCCGAATCTTCATGCCATGGGACTTATGTCCACAAGGGATTTTGAGAATTATTCATCGCTGTTCTACCTGATGGTATCTCTGGTAAAGGCTCCGGATCTGCTTATTTATCTCCGTTCTACCATCCCCAACCTTGTCAATAACATTCAGAAGCGCGGCCGCGAATACGAAAGCAGTATCCGCATAGACTATCTGAAAGGACTCAATGATCGTTATGAATCTTGGATTGAAGGGTATAAGGATGGCAAGTTGCTGATTATCGATGTAGATGCTTTGAAGTTCGAGGATAATCCGGAAGATTTCGGTACGATTACCGACAGAATAGATGCCCAGCTCCACGGTCTGTTCTAACTAACCTGCTCTTCTGCCGGTGAGGTTATTCAGCCTTCTCTGTTTTTTCATGTGAATCTGACCGTTGCGGTGTTACGGGTTGCACAGTATTCTTTATCTTTTTCTTGTAAACCGCCACGCTTATCAGAGATATGATACCGCATATAATCATCTGAACTACTTGTGATTCATGAGAAATTGTGGCAAAAATCAATCCGGTTGACTGTGTAACGCCATAGATGGGAACCAATGTCATGCTGACGATGAAGTGATATGCGCCGAATCCGCCTTGTACAGGGACCACCCATCCGAGTGAGCCTACAACCATCAGAAACAATGCATCCATAACGTCAAAATCCGCGATTGACGGAAAAGCATATATTGTAAAAAGGCTTGTTGCCCAATAACTTAACCATATAAGGATAGTGTAGATGTGAAAGGCCCATTTATGGTCCATTTTAAATCCCGCCTTGACTCCGCCGACAAGTCCGTGCCACAATTTTATCATTTTAGCACCGAATTTGGAACGAGAGACCTTCTCCTTATTGGCTTTTAATATAAAATATATCCCCAGACAGATGGCAATCAGCAGCACCACCAGCCATATAGCATTAAACGGCAGCGCTTCAACAACAGGATTAAACATCTTTTCCACTAAAAAATCTCCGAATCTGGTGAAAAACACCATCGCCACACAAATGACCGCAAGACAGATCATATCCCATGTTCTTTCCAGAACCACAGACCCGAGAGCTCCCTCAAATGAGGCCTTACCGGTGTTGGCTATCAGTCCGCATCTCACAACTTCTCCCGATCGGGGCAATGCAAGATTGGCAAGATAACAGATTGCGTAGGCATCATACGACTCACGCCTGGTTATATTCTTGTTGAGAGGAAGCATCATAAGCCTCCACCTGAATCCCCTTAAAATAGTTGAAACAAGTCCGAGCAGAATCGTGGCGAGAATCCACCAATAATTACAACTTTTCAATCCCGTAACGAAATCGGACCAACTTATATTTCTGAAAGCGAAGTAGAGCAAAACGCCCGCCAAAGCAAGCATAAGCACATATTTTACGACACCTTTAACTGTTACTTTCATTTTGCGATTTATTTTCAGAGGACAAATTTATAAAAGTTTTATTTATCTCTTTCATTTTGCTAATTTTGCGGACACTTTTTGAAAGAAATAAAAGCCGAACGATATGAAATCCATTTTAGGTATTGGAAACGCACTGACGGATATTCTCGCAGTTCTTCCGGATGACTCTCTGCTAAAAACTTTTAATCTTCCGAGGGGAAGCATGCAGCACGTTGATGCCAAGACAGGCAACAAGATATGGGAAAGCCTAAAAGAGATTGGTATTCAGTACGTTGCCGGCGGATCGGCAGCAAACACAATTTCAGGAACATCCATTTTCGGAGTACCTTCTGGATTTATCGGAAAAGTGGGAGACGATGAACTTGGGTCCCTCTTCAAGTCGGACCAGGAACGCAACGGCATCAAACCGGTTCTGCTGAAAGGTTCGGCCGCTTCCGGCAGAGCAATGGTATTTATCACAGCTCCGAATGCAGAACGTACATTTGCAGTCTATCTCGGTGCCGCACTGCAGCTTGAGCCTGAAGATCTGAATCCAACCTATTTTGATGGATACGATTACCTTCACCTTGAAGGATATCTTGTTCAAAATCAGCGACTTTTCAGAAGAGCTGCCGAAATAGGAAAAGAGAAAGGGATGATTATCTCACTCGATATGGCAAGTTATAATGTGGTTGAGTCCAACGATGCATTTCTTCACGATATTGTTGAAAACTACGTAGATATCGTATTTGCCAACGAGACAGAAGCGGAATCGTTCACTCACCGGAAGCCTCGCGAAGCGCTTGACACTATCGCCCGCTCGTGCAACATTGCCGTCGTCAAGGTGGGCAAGGACGGTTCGATGGTCAAGAGCGGTGACGAATATCATTTCATTGATGCATGGCCTGCAGATACAATAGATGCAACCGGTGCCGGAGATACATACGCAGCCGGATTCCTCTACGCACACTCTTTAGGCATGCCCCTGAAAATATGCGGCGAAGTCGGTTCCATCATCGCCGCCAAGGTAGTAGAGGTGATCGGCCCTAAAATCGACATCCCCCGCTGGAAAATGGCCAAAGCCGAAATCCGCCAGCTGATGGGCATCAGCTGAAACCGCTGAATCCTAATTATCGCCTCGGAAGAGACCTTTTTTTGCTATCTGTACTCAATCGTGTTGGGAGATGAGAAATAAAATCGTTATTTTTGTAGTTTACAATTAAATATTTGAGATATGATACAGGTTAAGGTGTTTTATTTTAATGAACTTCGCGTCTGCTGTTATGTCGTGTGGGACGAGACTAAGGAGTGTGTAATCATAGATCCGGGATGTTTTTCCGATAATGAATTGAGCCGACTTGTCAAGTTTGTCAATGACAATGACCTGAAACCTGTCAAATTGCTCCTCACACACGGCCATTTCGACCATGTAATGGGGCTCGCCGATGTGGCTCATCAATGGAATCTTACCACTTATGTCCATCCTGACGATATAGGACAAATCAAGCGGGCGACCCGGTATTGTTCGATGTTCGGCTGGAAGATAAAGGAGCCTGATACAGAGCGCATCGATCTGCAGGATAATCAGGAAGTTACATTCGGCAATTCAAAGTTGGAAGTCATCCACACACCGGGTCACACTCAGGGAGGTGTGTGCTTCTACAACGAAGAGCAGAACATACTTTTCAGCGGAGATACCCTCTTTGCCGGCAGCATCGGCCGCACCGACCATCCGGGAGGCAACTACGACCAATTGATGAAGAGCATCCGGACCAAAATCATGATACTCCCTGAAAATACGACAGTTTATCCCGGTCACGGACTTGAGACGACTATCGGTCAGGAAATAAAGAGCAATCCGTTTCTTCAATAATCATAACATGCCATTGTCTGAAAATATAGAAAATCAGCAAATTGAGATTATCGGTGCTAAGGTTCACAACCTGAAGAATATAGATGTCGAAATCCCGAGAAACTCCCTTGTGGTTATTACAGGTCTGTCCGGAAGCGGCAAATCGTCTCTGGCGTTTGACACCATATTTGCCGAAGGGCAGAGGAGATATATGGATACCCTTTCGGCGTATGCAAGGCAGTACATAGGTATTTTGGAGAGGCCGGATGTGGAGGACATCAAGGGACTGAGCCCCATAATCGCCATCGAACAGAAGACGACCGGTCGCAATCCCCGCTCGACAGTTGGCACAATCACCGAAATATACGATTTTTTCAGATTACTATACGCGAGAGCATCGCAGGCGTTTTCTCCACAGACGGGAAAGGAGATGGTACGCTATACCGATGATCAGATTGTCGATCTGATTATCAATTTCTACACCGGCCGTAAAATCATACTCCTTGCCCCGATTGTAAGGGGAAGAAAGGGACATTATAAAGAGCTTTTCGAGCAGATGACACGCCGTGGCTATTCACAGGTTAGGATTGACGGCAAGATTGAATTTTTAGAGAATGTAAAGCCGCTTGACAGATATAAAGTCCATTTTATAGAGCTTGTAGTCGATAAACTTCTGCCCACGGAGGAAGAGAGAAAAAGGGTGAAAGATTCGGTGGTGACTGCTTTGAATCAGGGGAAAGGCTCCATTGCAATCCTTTCACTTGACGATAATGAAATACGCCATTTAAGCAAAAATCTTATATGCCCCGATACGGGCCTTTCCTACGCACTTCCGGCCCCTTACACATTTTCCTTCAACTCTCCGCAGGGGGCATGTCCTTACTGCAGAGGACTTGGGACGATTGCCAAAGTCGATTTGAAGTTGATAATTCCGGACAATACCAAATCCATCGCAGATGGTGGGATTGAGAGTATCGGTACATTCAGGGACAATACCACTTTCAGATTTCTGGAGGCGATTGCCAAAAAATACGGCTTCTCAATTCACGACCCGATTAAAAAAATACCGGAGGAAGCTCTCAATCTTATTTTATACGGTTCGGATGAACTGTTCAGGATTGGATCAGGTGCCGATATGGAGATGGATTCGTTTCAGGGAATAGTCTCTCTGGCCTCTTATACGGGAGATGAAAGTGAAAGGATTATCTCCAAAAAGGACGAGTATGTGGACGAGATGGTATGTCCTGTATGTGGCGGAACTCGTCTGAAAGCAGAGGCTCTGAATTTTAAAATTGCAGACAAAAACATTGCAGAGGTATCTGATATGGATATCGACACCCTGTATGAGTGGGTTGTGACATTAAACGATAAGTTAGACCGCAAACAGCAGCTTATTGCCGAAGATATAATCAAAGAGTTGAAAGACAGAATATCTTTTCTGAAAGATGTGGGACTTAATTATCTCTCTTTGAGCAGAAGTACGCGCTCTTTGAGCGGGGGGGAGAGCCAGAGAATACGTCTTGCCACCCAGATCGGCTCAAAATTGGTTAATGTTCTTTACATCCTCGATGAACCGAGCATAGGCCTGCACCAGAGAGATAATCGCAAGTTAATAAGCTCTTTAAGGGCTCTCAGAGATGAGGGTAACTCTGTTTTGGTGGTTGAACATGATCAGGAGATGATGCAGAGTGCAGATTGGCTTGTGGATTTGGGGCCGGGAGCAGGGGAGCACGGAGGGGAACTCCTTTATAATGGTCTGCCGTCAGACATATCGAAAGCTACAAAACCGAGTCTTACAATAGATTATCTGCTGGGAAGAAAAAAGATAGAAATACCTGCGCAAAGAAGGCCGGGCAATGGCAAATATCTCACATTGAAAGGGGCGAAAGGCAATAATCTGAAAGATGTGACACTGAAACTCCCTCTCGGTATGCTTGTCGGGGTGAGCGGAGTAAGCGGAAGCGGCAAATCCTCGCTTATCAATGAGACACTCATGCCGATTTTGAGCAACAAATTTTACCGCTCAAAATATCGTCCGTTGAAATATGCCTCTATAGATGGGATTGAAAATATCGATAAGCTTATAGAGATAGATCAAAGTCCAATCGGGCGTTCACCTCGCAGCAATCCTGCAACATATACCAATGTTCTGACAGATATAAGGAAGCTTTTTGAGGAGACTCCCGATGCCAAAATCAGGGGGTTCAAGGCAAACAGATTTTCATTTAATGTCAAAGGAGGCAGGTGCGAAGCGTGCAAAGGGGCCGGAATACAGGTAATCGAGATGCATTTTCTGCCATCAGCTCATGTCACATGTAAGGAGTGTAACGGCAAAAGATACAAACCCGATACATTGGCTGTAAAATACAAGGGAAAGAATATCAATGATGTACTGAATATGACCGTCTCTCAGGCAGCCGAATTTTTTGAACCGATTCCTTCGATAGCATACAAACTAAAGTCTCTCAATGATGTAGGTCTCGGTTATTTGACACTCGGACAGCAATCTACCACTCTAAGCGGAGGAGAGAGCCAGAGAATGAAACTCTCTGCCGAATTGGCGCGAAAAGATACGGGCAATACCCTCTACCTGCTCGACGAACCCACGACAGGACTTCATTTTGAGGATATAAAGGTGTTGCTCGGAGTATTGCAAAGACTTGTTGACCAAGGAAATACAGTCGTTATTATAGAACATAACCTCGATGTGCTCAAGTCTGTGGATTATTTGATAGATATGGGCCCTGAAGGTGGAGCTGCCGGTGGAATGATAATTGCAGAAGGTACTCCGGAGCAGGTCGCTCACAACAAAAACTCTTACACAGGGCACTATTTAAAAGAAATATTATGATGGAAAGATTTGATTTAAAGTCAATTAATGGAAGACGTCCATATATCAGGACATTGATGTTCATCCTTCAAAAGGCGGTTTCGGAGTTGTTTCCGGACAAAATCCTGTCACTCGATTACTCCCTGCCGAGCGGTCTTTACGGTGAGGTGAAAGGGGTGACAATGACAGACGATATTGTATCGCAGATACGTACAAGGATGTATTCGATTGTCGAAGAGAATATTCCGATAGAAGAGGATCAAATCAGCCTTATGGAAGCCATCAATATATTTGAAGGAAATAATCAGGTGGAAAAAGCGACAATAGTCAAAACCTCAGGTGTGCCGTTCGTCAAAGTATATAAGATGGGGGACAGATGTGACACTTTCTATGGAAGGCTTCTCTCTTCTACGGGAGCCGTCAAAGTGTTCGACCTGATTCCATATCTGAACGGCATGTGCCTTGTGGTACCATCTACGGAAAATCCCAATACGGTCACCAAAATCATTCCTCAGGAAAAACTTGCAAATGTCCTGAAAGAGCACTCAAAATGGTGTACAATCCTGAAGGCACACGGCATAGGAAGTCTCAACACTGCCCTTACACAGGGGCGTTCAAAGGAGTTGATTCAGCTCTCGGAGGCTCTTCACGAGCATAAATATGCAGATATTGCCGATGAAATATATGAGAAACGGGACAAAGTGAGATTGATTCTCATCGCCGGTCCTTCAAGCAGTGGCAAGACTACTACATCCAAGAGAATATCGCTCCATCTGAAAGTCAACAATATCAATCCTGTCGTAATCGAACTTGACAACTATTTTGTAAGCAGGGACAGAACACCTAAGGACGAGAACGGAGATTATGACTTTGAGTCGTTATATGCACTTGATATAGAATATCTTAACAAGCAATTAACTCAATTGTTTGCCGGAGAGGAGATAGAAGTGCCCAAATTCGACTTTGTGTCAGGCAATAGAGTTTTTGATGGCCGAAGATTAAAGATGAAAGATAATGACGTGCTTGTCATGGAGGGAATTCATGCCTTGAACCCGATGCTTACGGCTCAGATTCCGGACGAATTGAAGTACAGAGTATATGCCTCTGCACTGACATCTCTTTCGATAGATGAAAATAATAACATATCAACATCAGACAACAGACTGTTGAGAAGAATAGTCAGGGACAATCAATACAGGGGCATCAATCCCGAAGGTACCATCATGCGATGGCCGAGTGTAAGGGCCGGGGAAATCAAAAATATCTTCCCTTATCAGGAAAATGCCGATGTCATGTTCAATTCCGCCCTTATTTATGAATTGCCTATGCTGAAATGCTATGTCGAGCCTTTGCTGAGGGGTGTCGATCCGTCATCTGCTGCCTATCCTGAGGCTGCAAGACTGCTGAAATTCCTGAGTTACATTATTGCCATTACCCCTTCTGACATAGCTCTGATTCCGCCGACTTCCGTATTGAGGGAGTTTATCGGAGGTTCAAGTTTTTCTTACTGAGAAAATCTTTATTTTTTGGAGAGCCAGAGTTCCGGGTTCTGTTTCTGTGTCCCTTTCCATATCTGAAAATGGAGTGCGGACGTGTTGTCTGCATCATCCAAGGTGCCGATGACATCTCCGGTGTTTATTTTCTGCCCTGCTTTGACATTTACTTTCTGTAATTTGCAATAGAAAGTAAAGTAAGTGCCGTGCTGTACGAGGACACACTGATTATACCCCGGCATTACAAGTATCTGTTTGACCACACCGTTAAAGACACAATGAACCGTTGCTTTTTTAGTGGTGGATATGGTGATACCGTTATTTTCGGGAAGTTTAAGATTTTTATATACAGGATGAAAATGGGTACCGAATTTGTCTATAACCACACCCGTGGTGACCGGCCATGGCAGTTTTCCCTTATTTTGCTCAAATAATCCTGCGAGGGCGTAATCTACTTTGGTTTTGTCTTTTTGCTGGGACTGAACTGTTCTGCTCAGGATGCGTTCAATCTCCTTGTTGAGCCTGTCAACCTCTTTCTTCTTTTGAGCAAGTTCCCTTTTGTACTGTTGCTGATTTTTGGACAGAGTGCTGACTATTTTTTTAGATTGAGCCTCATCTGAAACGAGTTTGTTGTACTCATCTTTCTTTGAAGTACGCATCTGCTCCGCTTTTGCCCTGTATTCGGCCAACTCCTCTTTTTCTTTTTGCAGTTCGGTCTGAGTTTCTTTAATTTTTGCCACCTGATTGTTGACTGTAGCGGAAAGATTTTTCAGGTATGTAAATCTGCGGTATCCCTGACCGATATTTTCGCTGGCGAGAAGATACATAAACCACACTTTTGTGTCGCGATTTTTGTATGAATTGTAGATGAGTCTGTTATAATATGTCTCTAAAGTGTCAAGTTCGGTCTGAAGGGAGGCTATGGCTCTGGTTTTGGACAGAATCTTATTGTCGGTATCTTTAATCTGTCCATCTATTTCTGCCATCAACAGTCGCCTGTTGGCCATTTTCTGTTGTATGAGGGAAAGCTGCCGGACATTGGCTTTCTGCTTGGAAGATATGGCCTTGAGCTGATTATCGATGAACGCTATCTCTTCCTCAATCTTCTTTTTCTGCTCCGATTGTTTTGAGACATCTTGAGCCGAAAGAGCGAAAGGGGTAATTATCAGTAATATGAGAATCAGTCGTTTCATCACCTCTTACAGTTGATTATTTGGGTTGTTCCTGCTTTTTCTGCTTGACTTTCCGGTCAATGCCTAATGTATTGTCGAGAGAGTTGGCCTGATTCCAATATATGTAGGCCAAATCGTACTCTTTCAGAGAGTAGAGTACCTCTGCATAGTGGTCGAGAATTACGGCGCTTTCTTTTCCTCCATACAGCATGGCATGTTTGAACAGTGCTTTTGCTTCAACATCCTGACCAAGCAGATGTAAAATCCATGCGTATGTGTCAAGGTATGTGGGATTGTCCGGTTCCTGTTCCACGGTCTTTCTGCTCATATTCTGCGCTTTTTTGAGACTTTTGCCCTCTTCGCTCAAATAATAGGCGTAATTGTTCAGAACAGGAGCATAATCGGGATTGGCTTTTAATGCCTTTTCGTAGTGTTGATATGCTTTTTTGGATTGGTTGGAAAGGTGATATAAATCTCCAAGTGCCGAATTGGCAAATACTGTCACGGCACTATCCTTGGGAGCGAGTTTTGTCAGTCTCAAATAATCATCGATTGCTCCCGGCTCATTGCCGGACTGCCAATTTGCAATAGCTCTGAGTTGCAGCAGGTCAATATCTCCCGGCTGATCGGCCAGAATAGGGTTTACGACATTGATGAGTTCATCCCATACCTGACAATAATAGAGAATCATGGCATATTGCATAGTGGCGTTTTTGCTCTCCGGATACAATTCATGATTTTGACGTAACACTTCTATTGAAAGGTATTGGCGCTCCGTCTGATAATAGTAGAGTCCGAGCAATGTATTGATGGTGCTGTCCTTGGGGTGGGTGAGATGTACGTCAACCATCATGGAATCGACTTCGGGACCAAAAGCCCTCATGAAATTGGATGATGACAGTATGTCGTTGAGATACTCCACTTTGGCTTCAGGACGTATATTTGCATCTTTGATAAAGTGGGAAATGGACTCGAAATATTTGTCGTATTTTCTTAAAATCTGGTATATGTGAGCCTTTCCATAGTATGCAGGAGTATAATCCGGATTCAGGTCGAGGGCCTGATCATAGTAAGATAGTGCAGTCGAGTCATTATACATCCTTACATAATAATCACCAATCATTGCGGCTATTCTCGGAGTTTTACAATCCTTATAATATTCTTCGAGAAATGCGTATGCATCGCTCTCTTTATTTCCAGCCTGTTTAAGGAGCAGATCCATTTTCGTCAAACCGATTATTTCGTTTTTGCCATTGATGGCTTCTATTTTGTCGAGTGTATTCAATGCCTTTTCCATGTCGTTCTGGTTGAGGTAGGCATTTACGGCATCGAAGTAGAGATCGCTCTTCTTTGGGTACTCGGCTATAAGATCTTCCAACAATACGGTAGTCAATTCGATGCGATCCGTATTTGCATAGAACAAGGCAAGGTAGTATTTATACCAATAGTTGCCGGGATCGATTTCCAAAGCCTTTTTGAGATATTGCTCTGTTTCTACTTTATTGGATTCGTCTCTCGAAAGGATGAGAGCTGTATAATAGTACGCGGCATCGTTGTCCGGGTTGTCGGCTATTTCTTGCAGCAGAAGGGCTTTAGCCTTGGAAAGTTCTTCATTTTGATAGTAACGCAGGGCTTCGATATACTTGTCCGACTGTCCGTAAGAATATGTAATACCAATCAGCAGAGTTGCCGATATGAGGAAAATTCTTTTAAAAATTGTCATAACATTCATAAACTAAAATGCATCTATATTAAAGTACAAAAGTAGCTAAAATGGTTAACAAAAATCAATCCAAAATTTTTTATTGTGTCGATGCAACATTTTGTAGTATTTTTGCATCTATATAATACCAACTTAAATGAATGACGGTTTGGACCAAAGTGTAGAACGAGAACTGATTTTAAAGTGTGTTCGACAGGAACGGAAAGCTCAGCGGGAATTGTATGATACTTTTTCGGCGCGTTTCTATCCGTTGTGCATCAGATATGTGAGAGATAGAGATGTGGCCAAGGATGTGTTGCAGGATGGATTTATTACGATCTTTGACAAGATAGGAACATATAAGGGTGATGGCTCTTTTGAGGGGTGGATGAGAAGGATTTTTATCAATACGGCTCTGATGTATGTCAGAAAGAATGATGTATTGAAATATTCGGAGGATATAGATACAACTCCGATAAAAGAGGCTGAAATCGGATCTTCGGATATTGTAGCATCACTTGACTCGAAGACCATTATGAGAGTGATAACCCAGATGCCTGACGGCTTCAGGGCGGTATTCAACCTTTATGTGTTTGAAGGCTATTCTCACCAGGAGATTGCTAAAGAGCTTAACATTACGGAGGGCTCTTCGCGATCTCAGTTAAGCAGAGGGCGGGTATGGCTTCAGGAAAAGATAAAAAAATTATAAAATGATAAATAACGATTTAGACAGGATTTTGAGAGAGAAACTTGATTCGCATGTAGAACAGGTGGATTCCGATGTTTGGGCGGGGATAGAAAGCCGTTTGAACAGGAGGAGCCGTATGCGTATTATCAGGAAAGTTTCTTTCTATGGTGCGGCTGCAGCTGCCTGCCTGATGGCAGGGCTGTTTTTCTTTAAAGCCTCCGACAACAATGTTGATATATTGTCTCCTGAAAATATAACGGCAGTCACCTCATTGCCTGAGGTGAGTATTCCTGCCGTAACTGCTCCCGAAGAGGTCATGCCTATGGCGGACCAAATCATAAATCTGGGGAAGGCGACTGCTGCCGTTGCTCGGAAGAAAGAGGTGAAAGTTGCTGAAAATAGTAAAGTTGAGGTGATTGGCAAAGAAGAGAAAGTTGCAGTGAAAGAGAAAGTGAAAGAGGAAGTTGCCGACAATCGGGGTGAAGAAATTGCCGACACAAAGGAGAAAGACAAAGTTGTCGAAAAGGACGAATCGCTGCCTATGGGATATTGGGAGTCATGGGATGACGAAAAAGATCAGACGGCATCTGCCAGGCGAAACACATCATTAGCCATATTGTCAAATTTATCTTCGGTTGCTTCTGAAAATAGTTTTATGGTCGAGTACGGTCCTTCACATTCGAGTTCACAGACAGGAGAGACACCAGGAACGGGAAAAGTACAGCCGATTGAGTCGCCTCAATTCTATATGCCTGTAGCATTGGGAGTTCAGGTCAAAACTTCTCTTACGGAAAGATTATATTTGGGCGCCGGCATAAATTACACCTATCTTCTGACAAAGTATGATGCCATGGTTGACAAAGAGCTTTTCAAGGGTTCTTACAATCAGCTTCATTATGTGGGCATTCCGATTAATCTCTATTACAATTTTGTCAATAACAACAAATTGGGCGTTTATGCCACTTTGGGAGGTGCGATAGAAAAGTGTGTCAATTCACACTATATCTACGGAAGCAATGTCATGGATGAAAAGGTTAAAGGGTTGCAATACTCTGCCAACATAGGAATAGGTGTAGAGTATTGGATTGTCAACAGACTTGGTATCTATTTTGACCCGACCATCGCATATTTCTTCGACAGCAGCCAGCCGCTCAGTGTGAGGACGGCGCAGCCTCTCCAGATGAAGTTTGAGCTTGGTTTCAGATTTAAAATTTAAAAAAATGACGTGGAAATTAATCCACGTTTTTTTTTGTAAATCGGTTTTTCTTTTTGACCATTACTTAAGCTGGTTGTATCTGAGGCAATTTGGCCATATCTTTGGCCAAACGGATAAAATATATGCTTTTCAAAACTTATTGTGCTACTTGTATCGGAATAGATGCAGTAACAGTTACTGTGGAGGTGGATTTGTCCACCGGAATAGGATTACATCTTGTGGGATTGCCTGACGTTGCTGTCAAAGAGAGTTTGCTGAGGGTGACAACTGCACTTGAATGTTGCGGATACAGAGTTCCTGGAAGAAAAATCGTGTTCAATCTTGCTCCTGCCGATATTCGTAAAGAGGGCTCCTCATACGACCTCTCTATAGCAATCGGCCTTATTGCAGTTTCCGAACAGGCCTATATCCCGCGGGCGGGAGAATTTATCATCATGGGAGAACTTGCTCTCGATGGAAAGATCAGATCTGTGTCGGGAGCACTTCCTGTAGCCATTCATGCAAGGGAAGCGGGATTTAAAGGGTGTATTTTTCCTCTCGAATCAGCTGTTGAAGCTGCGGATATTGAAGGGTTGGAAATTTACGGAGTGTCCGATTTGTCTCAGGTAATAGAAATTCTTTCGGACGATATTGATGTGAGCAGACTATTAATCAGAAGGACGGAAACAAAAAGATATTCACCTCGGAGGCATAATGATTTTAAAGATGTGAAGGGGCAGATAGTGGCTAAACGAGGATTGGAAATTGCGGCGGCGGGAGCACATAATCTTATTTTGGTAGGGGCTCCGGGAAGTGGAAAGACATTTATGGCAACTTGTCTTCCCTCCATTCTGCCACAAATGAGCAGGGAGGAGTCCATAGAAACAAGTAAGATTTATTCCATTTCAGGGAAAAGTACGGGACAATACGGACTTCTGACGGAGAGACCTTTCAGAACCCCACACCACAGTGCAAGCCTTGTATCTCTTATTGGTGGTGGGCAGAATGCTATCCCCGGAGAAATATCATTGGCCCACAACGGAGTACTTTATTTAGACGAAATAGCGCAATTTGGCAAGATCATCCTTGATTCGTTGCGACAGCCGCTGGAAGATGGCAAGGTGACTATTTCGAGGATAAAATACAAAGTGGAATATCCTGCCTCTTTTATGCTGATTGCCTCCATGAACCCCTGTCCGTGCGGATATTATGGAGATGATTCAGGCAGATGCACTTGCAATCCTCAATCGGTTATGCGGTATATGTCGAGATTGTCCGGTCCGATGATGGATAGGATTGATATGCACATTTTTGTAAAGGGTGTGACAGGGGATGAATTATTGAAGGATGGAGAAGAGGAGTCGAGTGCGGCGATAGCTGCGAGGGTTGTGGCTGCACGGAATATTCAGATGGAGCGATTTAAAAATGACGGAATATTTGTCAATTCGGGGATGAATTCCGAGATGATAAAGAGATATTGCGAGATAGGAAGTCAGGAAAAGTTGTTTCTCAAAACAGTTATCCGTAAATTGAATCTGTCAGCGAGGGCGTATAGTCGTATTTTGAAATTGGCAAGGACAATTGCCGATCTTGAAGGGAATAATTTTATATCTTTGCGCCATATAAGCGAGGCTGTTCAATTCAGAAACCTTGACAGGGGGAATATATATGACTGAAATAATTATCAATGGAGCAGGTGATTTGGAAAGAGCTGCAAAGGTGTTTCTCTCCAAAATAGGGAACCATAGTATAATAGCCTTTTACGGCTCGATGGGAGCCGGAAAGACCACGTTTATCACGGCATTGTGCAAGATGCTCAGGGTTAAAGACATCGTCACCAGCCCCACTTTTACAATCGTCAATGAATATAGGACTCAGGCGGGACGCCCTATCTATCATTTTGATTTTTACCGTATCAACAAACTTTCGGAGGCTATGGACATCGGTTTGTACGAGTATTTCGATTCGGACGGACTTTGTCTGATAGAGTGGCCTGAAATGATAGAGGAGCTGCTTCCTGAGGAGACATTAAAAATCAGCATCCTTGTTGACGATGTCGATACAAGGACGCTGTTATTTTAGAGATTATCGGATGTCTATCTGTATCTCTCTGACTGTGAGGATATTAACTCCAAATCGTCAAAATAGTTTATCTTCATTGCCTTTTTGACATCGGAAAGTGTAGCGGCAGCAGCTTCTTGTGCCATTCGACTTCCATTCTGAAGTACCTGATAGATATATGGAATATCTTTCTGGAACTCTTTTCTTCTGTTACGAATCGGTTCAAGCTCTTCCTGAAGCACTGCGTTTAGAAATTTCTTGACTTTAACGTCTCCCAGTCCACCTCGTCTGTAATGATCTTTCAGTTCGTCAAGAGTGTTGTAATCGGTCAGATAACGTCCGAAATGCTCCGGACGGCAGAAAGCGTCGAGATATGTAAATACACAATTTCCCTCAACTTTACCGGGATCTTCCACTTTAAGATGGTCGGGGTCGGTGTACATGCTCATCACTTTCTTTCTGATATCTTCAGGCTCTTCCGAAAGGTAAATGCAGTTGCCGAGCGACTTGCTCATTTTGGCTTTTCCGTCAGTGCCCGGTAATCTGAGACATACTTTATTGTCCGGAAGCAGAATATCCGGCTCTACAAGTGTATCGCCGTAAACCGAGTTGAATTTGCGAACTATCTCGCGTGTCTGCTCAATCATCGGTTCCTGATCTTCTCCTACAGGCACAGTGGTAGCCTTGAAAGCGGTGATGTCTGATGCCTGACTGATAGGATAGGTGAAGAATCCGACAGGAATGCTGTTCTCAAAATTACGCATTTGAATTTCTGCCTTTACCGTAGGGTTTCTCTGCAATCTCGATACTGTAACAAGATTCATGTAATAGAATGAAAGCTCACACAGTTCGCTGATTTGCGATTGGATGAACAGTGTGGACTTGGCCGGATCAAGTCCGCATGCCAAATAGTCCAAAGCCACTTCTATGATATTTTGCCGTACTTTATCGGGGTTGTCGGCATTATCCGTCAACGCTTGTGCATCGGCAATCATTATAAAGATTTTGTCATACTCTCCGGAATTTTGCAATTCCACTCTTCTTTTAAGTGAGCCTACATAATGTCCTATATGAAGTTTGCCGGTAGGTCTGTCACCTGTCAATATTATTTTACCCATGTCTGAATATTGATTTAGTCTTTCAGCTCTTTTAATTTTTCTCTGATCTTGCCTTCAATCTCTTCCGCAAGTTGAGGATTGTCATGCAGCAGATTCTTTACGGCATCACGTCCTTGCGCAAGTTTTGAATCCGCATAACTGAACCATGAACCGCTCTTTTTTATAATGTCGAATTCCACACCAAGGTCAACGATTTCACCGATACGCGATATTCCTTCCCCGAATACAATGTCAAATTCTGCTTTTTTGAAAGGA
The DNA here is from genome assembly GCA_028686425.1 of Bacteroidales bacterium. Classification (GTDB taxonomy): domain Bacteria; phylum Bacteroidota; class Bacteroidia; order Bacteroidales; family UBA932; genus Cacconaster. The sequence goes on from JAQUBZ010000013.1 coordinate 37,995, forward strand.
GGGGCCATCTTGTTCTTCACAATCTTGGCTCTTGTCCTATTGCCTGTGGCATCTTCACCATCTTTGAGTTGTGTTACACGGCGAACATCTATGCGCACGGATGCATAGAATTTGAGGGCATTTCCACCTGTGGTGGTCTCAGGATTGCCGAACATGATACCAATCTTTTCGCGCAGCTGGTTGATGAATATGCAGCATGTATTGGTTTTGGCAATGTTTGCCGTCAATTTGCGTAATGCCTGACTCATCAGACGTGCTTGCAAACCGAGTTTGTTGTCTCCCATTTCACCTTCGATTTCGGCCTTTGGTGTAAGAGCGGCTACAGAGTCGATAACGACTATGTCAATTGCTCCCGAACGAATCAGGTTGTCTGCAATTTCGAGAGCCTGCTCGCCGTTGTCGGGCTGAGATATAAGCAATGTCTCCACGTTGACACCGAGGTTTTTGGCGTATGTTCGGTCAAAAGCATGCTCTGCATCTATGATGGCCGCAATCCCGCCTGCCTTTTGAGCTTCGGCGATTGCGTGAATGGCAAGAGTGGTCTTACCGCTTGATTCAGGTCCGTAAATCTCGATAACTCGTCCGCGAGGATATCCTCCGATTCCCAATGCATGATCGAGGGCGATGGAACCCGTTGCGATTGTAGATACTTCCCAGACAGGCTGGTCTCCCATCTTCATAATTGTCCCCTTCCCGAAATCTTTTTCAATCTTGTCGATAGTTGCCTGCAAGGCCTTGAGTTTCTCAAGGTTTTTGTCGGCCGATTTCTTTTCAATGTCTTCTTCTTTTTCTTTAGCCATAATCTGATTGTTTTAAAAATTAATAATCGCAGGATTTTAATCCCATATAGTGTGCAAATATACTTTATTTTTATGGGAAAGCCCCCTTTTTGTGCTAAATTTGCAGTGAAAAATTTATTGGATATGAAAGAGAGGATATTAGGCAGAAATTTATTGCAACTGAGAGAAATTACGGACAGTCTTTCTCTTCCGTCATTTACAGCAGGACAGATAGCCGGATGGCTCTACAAGAAGCAGGTTGATTCGATTGATCAGATGACAAACATCTCCAAACATGCGAGAGAGTTGTTGAATGAGAGATATGAAGTCGGAAAGGTGGAGTATATAGAGAAGCTTGTATCTTCCGACGGTACCAAAAAATATCTTTTTCCCACTCGCAGCGAAGGCAGATATATCGAGTCGGTAATGATTCCGGAGTATGAAGGTGATACCTCCGGAGAGATTCACAGGGCCACGATTTGTGTCTCTTCACAAGTCGGGTGCAAGATGAACTGCCGGTTCTGCATGACAGCAAGGGGAGGATTTCACGGTAATCTTGACAGCGGGGAGATATTATCCCAATTCCTGAAAATAGACGAGTCTGCAGATTTGACAAATGCCGTTTTTATGGGGATGGGAGAGCCTCTTGACAATTGGGAGAATGTTCGCACGGCTCTTGAAATACTCACTGCGGAGTGGGGCTTCGGATGGAGTCCGAAAAGAATCACTCTTTCGACCATCGGAGTTATTCCGAAGTTGGAACTATTTTTGAATGAGAGTAAATGCCATCTTGCAGTAAGTCTGCATAATCCGTTTGACGAAGAACGCTCTGCCATGATGCCCGTGCAGAAAAGATTCAGGATAGAGGATGTTGTGGAATTGATCAAAAAATACGATTTTACAGGGCAGAGGAGGGTCAGTTTCGAGTATATCATGTTTGCGGGGCTGAATGATTCCAAAAGGCATGCCGATGCTCTGCTGAGGCTGTTGAAAGGGCTTGAGTGCCGCATCAACCTGATAAGGTTTCACACCATACCTGATTCGCCGTATGTCGCCTCACCTATGCAGACCATTGATTTTTTCAGGGAGAGGCTTAACAAAGGTGGAATTACCACAACCCTGAGAGCCTCGCGCGGTGAAGATATTCTTGCAGCTTGCGGATTGCTGGCGGGGAAAAATAATTATTAATTTTGCAGGCAGAATGAAACGATTTTTGACCATAGTATTAATCTTTACGACTTGCTTTCAGCTTTTTGCACAAAGACCGAAAGTGGGGCTTGTATTGTGTGGCGGGGGGGCGAAAGGGGCTGCTCATGCAGGTGTATTGAAGGTACTTGAAGAATATCAGATACCTGTCGATTATATTGTCGGTACAAGTATGGGAGCCATCGTTGGGGGATTACATGCTATCGGATATTCGGGTGACGATCTGGATTCTCTAATCATGGCTCAGGATTGGACTACTATTATGAGTGACAGGGTTCCGAGACAGGATATTTCCTTTGAAAACAAAAAATACAGAGAGAATTACATTCTGAAAATACCATTCGGGCGTGGTGCGCCCAAACTGCCTTTCAGGGCTCATGCAGGAGAAGATGCTCCACCTGAGCCGGGCTCTATTTTGAGCAATATTCCAATGGCTCTGATAGGCGGACAGAATATTTACAATTTGTTTACAAGGCTCTCTGTCGGGTATCAGGATTCGCTCGATTTTGACAATATGCCTATTCCTTATGCCTGTGTGGCAGTTGATCTTGTCGGCAAAAAAGAGGTGGTATTCCGTAATGGCAATCTGGTTCAGGCCATGCGTGCATCAATGGCTATTCCGGGAGTATTTGCCCCTGTCAGGCTCAACGACATGGTGCTTGTAGATGGAGGTGTGCGCAACAACTATCCGGTGGATGTGGCCAAGGCGATGGGAGCCGACATTATCATAGGGGTTAAACTCGGAATTGACAGCGAGAAAAAAGAGGTTTCCGTCAACAGCATAGGAGATGTGTTTTCGGAAATGCTCGATATGTACATGGAAGACAAATATCAGGCGGCTATCGATATGACAGATATTCTCATTACACCGAGTATCAAAGGATATGGTACAATGAGCTTCGATCAGCCGAGTCTGAGAGTGCTGATTGACAACGGAGAGAAGGCTGCCAGAGAGAAAGATGTCGAATTGAGAAGGCTTAAACATCTTCTCGATGAAAAGCAAAAAGAGGAGGAAGAAAACATGGTCGGCCCCAAGTACGTCCGAAAATCCTATAGAAAGGCGATACACATAGATCAGGACACCATCGTTCTGGGGCATGTCTCCTTTAACGGTCTTTCTTTGAGGGATGCGGAGTGGTTGCTGGGGGGCAGCAAATTGAAATCCGGGGCTTCCGTAACGGGAAAAGACATAGACAAGGCAATTTCCGATTTTTACAGCACATCCGCATTTTCATCGGTAACGTATATCTTGAAAGGGCAGGAAAGTCCTTACGATATGGAAATTAACTTCACTCCCGGGTTACGTTCCCAACTTGGTATAGGTTTCAGATTTGACACGGAAGAGATTGCTACTATTTTGCTGAATGTAAGTTTCAACAGACTTGCGCTTTACGGCTCAAAATATTCGCTGACTGCCAAGGTTGCGTACAATAATGCCATAAAGGCCAACTATTCATACGCTTTCCGTACCCAGGTACAATTTAATACCGGATATTCGTTCAAATCATCTGACTTGAACCTATTTAACAAGGGATTGCGCTCCGATGACATATCTTTCATAAATCAGGCAGCTTATGTCAGTCTGTCTTCAAGAAAATTTCGGAGTATCTATACCGAATTGGGGATGAAGTACGAGAATTTTGATTATACCTCCGAACTTTCTCCTTCAGATGTACCTTCAATATATGATCCCGATACGGAACGCAACAATTTTATAAGCGCTTATGTCAAGGCCACATTTGACCAACTTGACAAAGAATACTTTCCTACAAGGGGAATCGCTTTTGATGCAGGCTACTCCTACTACTTCAATTGGCTTACAAAAGATAATTATCCTTTCAGTGCCGTAAATTTTCATATAACCGGTGTTGCATCTCTCTCCGACCGTTTTGCCCTGATACCTTCGTTGTATCATCGTACACTGATCGGGGGCAATATTCCGGTTTCATATATGAACCTTATGGGAGGATATGAAGCCGGACGATATATGGAACAGCAGATGCCGTTTATGGGATTCAATTACACTTATGCCTTCAAAAATATTCTTTCAGTTGCCTCAATGGATGCGAGGGTAAGAATCGGAAACAATCACTATATTACGGCATCGGCAAGTTATTCTATTGATAGTGAGGGTTTTTCCGATATATTTGCAGATGCCGGCATTTTAGGTGTGAGGCTCGGATATTCGTATGATTTTATGATTGGACCTATTTCGTTCAACCTGCACTGGTCTGACTATACAAGCAGAGTGGGAGCTTATCTGAGTTTCGGATATTCATTCTAAATCGACTATACTATACAAATGAATAAAGAGCAGATATTGAACAGGATGAGGGCGCTATGCAGTAAAGGGGAGAAGTGCCGCAGTGATATTTTCAAGAAGATTGAATCATATAACATTGATTCTCCACAAGAGCTGGTTGACATATTGTGCAGAGAGAATTTTATTGATGACAGGAGATATGCCGCGGCGTTTGCACGTGATAAAAGTTCGCTTCAGGGTTGGGGAGAAATGAAAATAAGATTAGCTTTGCGGCGTAAAGGTATTGAGGATACCACTATTGAAGAAGCGCTGGACGGGATAGATTGTGAACAGTCCCAAAAGAAGCTGGTATCTATCTTAAAGGCTAAGTATAAGTTACTTGAACGAGAAAAAGATCAAGATGTGAGGAATGCCAAACTTTTCAGATTTGCTATGGGAAGGGGCTATAAATATGAACAAATAAAGAAAGCTTATGATATCATCAGATCAAATTAAAGAATTAAAACAGCGGATAGAGACGTTGGGGAGGTGTCTTTGACATACCTGCCAAAAGAGAAGATCTTGCTCTGAAACAGGAGAGAACGCTCTCTTCCGATTTCTGGAATGACCCTAAAGCTGCGGAGTCTTTTCTGAAAAAGGTATCGGAAGTCAAATTTTGGATTACCGGATATGACGAGGTTTCATCCCTTATGTCAGACCTTGAAGTGCTTTATGACTTCGGAGCTGATGCAGAGATGGATATAGATAATGCCTACAACAATCTTGAAGCAAAAATCGATACCCTTGAGTTGAGAAATATGCTCGGAGGCGAGGGAGATAATCTTGGTGCCCTTCTGAAAATCAATTCAGGTGCGGGAGGAACGGAGAGTAATGATTGGTCCGCAATGCTGATGCGAATGTATATTCGTTGGGGCGAGAGGAACGGCTATAATGTTCACGTAGCGGAACTTCTGAATGGAGATGAGGCCGGTATCAAATCGGTTACCATCGAATTTGAGGGGGACTATGCCTTCGGTTATCTGAAAGCCGAGAGCGGAGTTCACCGTCTTGTCAGAATATCCCCTTTTAATGCTCAGGGAAAGCGTCAGACCACGTTTTCATCAGTCTTTGTATATCCCCTTGTGGATGATTCGATAGAGATTGAAATAAATCCGGCCGACCTTGAATGGGATACATACCGTTCGTCCGGAGCCGGTGGACAGAATGTCAATAAAGTTGAGACAGGGGTGCGTGTAAGGCATATTCCGACCGGAATCGTAGTCGAGAATACCGAGACGAGATCCCAACTGGATAATCGCCAGAATGCGTTGCGTATTTTGAAATCCCATTTGTATGATTTGGAATTGAAGAAACGGCAGCAGAAACAGGCTGAACTTGAAGGGCAGAAGAAAAAAATAGAGTGGGGGTCACAAATCAGAAGTTATGTGCTTCATCCCTACAAAATGGTCAAAGATTTACGTACAAATTACGAAACATCCGATACCCAGGGGGTCTTGGATGGAGATTTAAATAAATTCATGAAAGTATTTTTAATGGAAAATGGAGGAAAATAATATGGAATTCAAATATCAGGAAATGTTCCCTCTTGGAGAGGATAAAACACAATACAGGTTGATTACCAAAGATTTTGTATCAACTGTTGACTTTGAAGGTCAGCAAATATTGAAAGTTGAACAAGAGGGATTGAGGCTTCTTGCACGTCAGGCTATGCACGATGTGTCGTTTATGTTGAGACCTGCTCATAATGAGATGGTTGCTAAAATATTAGATGATCCCCAGGCAAGCGATAACGATAGAGCGGTAGCTCTTACGATGCTTTTGAATGCAGATGTTGCATCAAAAGGCAATCTCCCTTTCTGCCAGGACACCGGTACGGCTACAATTGTTGCCAAAAAGGGACAGAGAGTCATGACAGCAGGGTCAGATGTAGAATCGCTGTATCACGGTGTGTATGACACATATACAACAGATAATCTGAGATATTCCCAGACAGCGGCCCTCGATATGTTTACAGAAAAAAATACCGGCAACAACCTACCTGCACAAGTGGATGTGTATGCTGTAGATGGAGATCAGTACAGTTTTCTGTTTGTGGCAAAAGGGGGTGGTTCGGCCAACAAGACATATTTGTTTCAGGAGACTAAAGCTCTTCTGAATCCGCAGAAACTTCTGCCGTTTTTAGTGGAAAAGATGAAAACTCTCGGTACAGCGGCATGCCCTCCTTACCATATTGCATTTGTAATCGGTGGGACTTCTGCCGAAATGAACCTTAAAACAGTCAAACTTGCCTCTGCAAAATATTATGACGAACTGCCAACCACTGGTAATGATCTTGGTCGTGCTTTCAGAGATGTGGAACTTGAAAAACATCTCCTTGCCGAAGCTCAAAAAACCGGAATAGGCGCCCAGTTCGGAGGTAAATATTTCGCTCATGACATAAGAGTGATAAGACTTCCTCGTCACGGTGCTTCATGTCCTGTCGGAATGGGCGTTTCATGCAGTGCGGATCGTAATGTCAAAGCCAAAATCAATAAGGACGGCATTTGGATTGAACAGCTTGACACCAATCCTATCAGGCTTGTCCCTGAAAAATATCTAAAGGGCGGAGCTCATTCGACAGGGGTTCACATTAATCTCAATCGTCCTATGAATGAGGTCCTTGCCGATTTGAGCAAATATCCGGTATCTACATTCCTTCTTCTTGAGGGAACCATTATAGTGGGTCGGGATATAGCTCATGCCAAATTGAAAGAGAGAATCGAGAAAGGGGAAGGGCTTCCACAATATATGAAAGAGCATCCGATTTATTACGCAGGTCCTGCCAAAACTCCTCAAGGAATGGCTTCAGGTTCATTCGGTCCCACAACTGCAGGGCGTATGGACAGCTATGTCGATTTGTTTCAGGACAATGGGGGAAGCATGATAATGATAGCAAAGGGAAATAGAAGCGCTCAGGTAACAGATGCCTGCAAGAAACACGGCGGTTTCTACCTCGGCTCTATCGGAGGACCTGCCGCTATTCTTGCCCAAAACAACATCAGGAGTGTCAAATGCCTTGAATATCCCGAACTTGGAATGGAGGCCATCTGGCAGATAGAGGTTGTCGATTTCCCTGCTTTTATACTTGTTGACGACAAAGGCAACGATTTCTTCTCAAGATTCAAATAGGCTTATACTATTGTTCCTGCAAGTTTACCGGTGTGTCGGCCATTTTTTATGGTCCACACACCGTTGACAAATACGTGCTCGATTCCTTCAGGGAATTGGTGCGGTTTGTCGTATGTGGATTTGTCGGCGATAGTGTCAGGGTTGAATACGACAATATCGGCGTGGTATGACGGTATTAGCAATCCTCTCTCTTTCAGTAACAGACGAGATGCAGGCAGTGCGGTACATTTGTAAATCGCAGTGCTCAGGTCGCAAACTTTCTCTTCACGTACATATTTCTCGAAAAATCTTGGGAATGTTCCGTAAGATCTCGGGTGAGGAATACTTTCGCCCAACACTCCTTCGGGAGAATAGACACTTCCATCGGAAGCAGGCATTGAAAGGGGATGTGCAAAGATCATCTTAAGGTTATCCTCTTTCATCGCAAAACCGGCCATTTGAACTGAAAGTTTCTCGGAGACGAGAAGATGTTTAATCATCGGCCACAATTCCATACCTGACATATTGCAACACTCTTCAAGGTTTTTACCCGAATATTTTGCATTTTCAGGAAGTGAACACCCTGCAATCAATACATTTTGAGGTCCGCCAAGTCTTACTATGCGGCTTTGTGCATAAGTTCCGATGGCCTCCGATTTGACGGGGTCGGTAAGTCTTGCAAGAATATCGGCGTTTGAACCCTGTCTGTCATCAAGTGGAATAAACGACGTGAGACCGGTAGAGAAAGCGACGTAAGGATATCTGTCAAAAGCTATGTCAAGTCCGCTTTGACGAGCTTCGTCTATCATTTGAAGCAGATGTGGAGCTTTGTGCCAGTTGGCTGCATTCTGGGCTTTCAGGTGTGACACTTCAAGTCTTACTCCCGAAGCTCTTGCAATAGCAATAGCTTCACTCAAAGACTCTTCCACTCTGTCGTCCTCATTTCTCATGTGTATCGCAAAAAGACCGTTATGTCGTGCTACAACTTTGCATAATTCGACAATTTCTTCATCTGAAGCGTATGAACTCGGAGCATATTCCAGACCGCATGATATTCCGATACTTCCCATTTCCATCTCTTTGTCGAGAATATCACACATTTTTTTGAGTGTCTGCTGTGTGGCCGGAACATTATTATCTCCTATTACCGCAGAACGAAGCTGCCCCTGTCCCACATAACTTCCGTAATTTATCCCTATGCCCTGTTTGCGAAGTGCATCATAAAATCCGTCAATATCCTGCCAGAACGGATATCCGTGGCGCATCGAATCTTTTTTGGAAGCATAATAGGCATCCGAATATGGGAATGGAGAGTCTCCGCAATTGCCCCCGATGTCGGTGGTTATTCCCTGAAATATGCGGCTGTCCCCCTTGGGGGCATCAAACAGGTTGGTATCGGTATGTGTATGAATATCAATGAATCCGGGAGAAACTGCAAGTCCTTTGGCGTCAATAACCATATCTGCACCATCTCCCAAGAGACCTATGGCGGCAATCCTGCCATCTCTGATACCTATGTCTCCCTTTATCGGATTTTTTCCATCACCTGTATAGATTACACCGTTTTTGATAATTGTCTCGAATGGCTGTTTTACACCTATTTTGCGTCCACCGTAGAATCCGATGCCGAGCGCTGCCGCTCCAATGGCTGTAGTTTTTAGAAAATCACGTCTTTTCATTATGTGTTAAATTTTGTTGTCGAGTATTATACCGCTTGAGCACCATGATTTCATATCATCCTGCTCCCCATAAATCAGATAAGCATCCACATCTTCCTTTGATTTGGTAATTTGTCTGGCCTGATCGATTCCCACTACCATAAACCATGTCGCATAAGCATCGGCAGTAGAGCCGTCCCTGGCCAATACGGTTGCACTAAGCAGATTGTGTTTGACAGGGTATCCTGTGACAGGATTCAGAGTATGTGAATATTTTTCTCCGTTTTCAATATAGAATTTGCGATAGTTTCCGGATGTGACAATACCGCCATCGCTGAAATTGATTACTTCCTGCAGATATTTACCTTCATCCATATTTCCGTCTATCGGCTTGTCAAGTCCCACTCTCCATTTTCCACCCTGTGAACGTTCACCTCTGCATACTATTTCCCTCCCCACTTCCACCAGATAGTTGAGGCTTCCGATGCTGTCGAGTACTTTTGATATGACATCGCAAGTGTATCCTTGTGCTATAGCATTGAAATTAAGTGACATACGTGAATCTTCCTTTATCAGATGTGTCGAGCCGTCAGCATAAGTGGATAGAGATACTTTGTCCATCCCTACAAATTGGAGAATGCTGTCTATTTTTGCCTGAGTTACATTATCCTTCTCTTTAAATCCGAAACCCCACAAGTCAAAAAGGGGAGAGGCCGAGGGATCAAACATTCCGTTACTCTCCTGCCATATCTCTTTTGATCTGATAAATACATTTATGAAAATAGAGTCGAGAGGCAGATCCTCACCGTCATTTATTTTTGAAAGGAGAGAACCCTTGTTATACCCTGAAATGGAGTTGTCAATGGTCTGAAGTGTCAGATTTATACTGTTTTCAATGTGTTTGGCCTTTACATCTTCAGGAAGAGAGCAGATTACGTGGTAGGTACTACCCTGAGCAATTCCCGTAATCTGAATATATTTTTCATTATCTTCATTGTTACACGAAAAAATTGAAAACAGCAATAGGGGTGTAACGAGTAACAATATGAATTTATTAGACATAATGCAGTGGCACGATTTTGGTTTATTCTATCGCAAATTTACAATAAATATTTTAAACTTGTAAAAAGTGTAAAATTTGTGCATATTTGCAAGTTGATAACTTTAAAGAACAAATGAACAAATCCCTCTTAATGTGGCTATTGGCCATCGTTGTCGTTTTGGCGCTGGTATCATGCAAAAAGAGCGAAGAAGAAACTACCACACTTCCTTACATGTCAGGTTATGTGGAGTATTCCATTCCTTCGTATGTAATGGTCAATGAGACATATACTATGACCGCCTCAGGTATCGTAAAGCCGGTTGACCCCATTTACAAATGGCATATTCCGTCGCTGTTTGGCGATACTTTAACGACAAATACTATTTCTATCACCTTTCCGGATAGTCTTGCTTCATATACAATCACGGCAATTGCCAGCAAATCGGGATATTATAACTCTTCCAATGCACGGCTGATTACTACCGTGGATACGACCAGAGGGGCATCTCTTACGGGATTGATTTATGGAAACAGTTCATTTACAGATGTAAGGGACGGACAAAAATATATAACCACCAAGGTTGGTAATCTTGAATGGTTTGCTCAGAATCTTGCTTGGAGCGGGGCAGGAGTGGCTTACAAATGGTCTTCTGCAACACATTCTCTATTCGGAAGATATTATTATTGGAATGAAGCTACGGGCGGTGTATCGGCATCGGGACTTGGGGCAGGGCCTCAAGGTGTATGTCCGAAGGGATGGAGTATCCCTACAAATGAAGATTGGGAAGACCTTGGAAAGGCGTTGAACGGCAATAAAGCTGTTTCTTTTATGGATAATTGGGCGGGACTTGGTGAAAAGGTCACGGTTGATGCCTATTTTAACGGAGAAAGGATGTGGCCGTATTCTCCCGACAATGCCAATAAAAATATGTTCGGGTGGAATGCTCTTCCGACAGGCAATACGCAGTTTGGCAACACTTTGTTCAAAGGTATGAATGAATACGCTTTCTGGTGGAGTGCTGCTGAGAAAAACGATAAACAGGCATATTTCAGATATATTTATTACGATCAATCATCGTTCCCTATGAATTTCACTGCAAAAGATGATTTTGGAGCAAGTGTCAGGTGTGTGAGATTAATTAAATAGATGAAAGCTTCAGAGTTCATACCGGAATCGGAGCAATTGCAGATAGTTGATGCTATAGCAAAGGCGGAGTTAAATACTTCTGGAGAGATTCGTGTACATATTGAGCCGAGATGCAAGGAAAAGAATGTACTTCAACGAGCCGTCAGAGTGTTTGATATCATTGACATGGAAAAGACCGGGAAGCGCAACGGAGTGTTGATTTATATAGCTTTCGAGTCGTGCAAATTTGCAATTATCGGAGATAAGGGGATTAATGACCTTGTTCCGGGCAATTTCTGGTGGGATATCGAAGTCCGGATGAAGTCGGATTTTGCGGCGGGACGCTTCACTGAAGGGATATGTCAGGCTGTAATATCTGTGGGAGAGGCACTTAAACAATATTTCCCATACGAAGACGGTGATATAAATGAACAAACTAACGAGATTTCATTCGGAGATGAGGCATAATAAGACTTTTTTAATTATTCTGCTTCTTTTGTCGTTTTGCAGCTCTTTTGCCGCAATACCGCAAAGGCCTGAACCACAAAGGCTTGTTAATGATTTTGCCAATATTTTTTCAGGCAGGGAAATTAACGCCCTCGAATCGACTCTTGTAAGTTTTGACGATACGACCTCCAATCAGATTGCGGTTGTCTCAATCAAAGATCTGGAAGGGGAGGATATTGCCATGTATGCCTACAAGATAGGTCAGCAATGGGGTGTGGGAAAAGAGAAATTCGATAACGGAATAGTTATTCTAATAAAGCCTAAAACTCTTATGAGCAGAGGTCAGGCCTATATCTCTGTAGGATACGGCCTTGAAGGAGTTGTTCCCGATGCTGTTGCCAAACGTGTTGTCGAGAATAGGATGATACCCCGCTTTAAAGAAAATGACTATTACGGAGGTGTCATGGATGCTCTCGATGTCCTGATGCCGTTAATATCGGGAGAAATTTCAGAGGTACGAGACAAAGATAATGCCGAATATCCGGTAGCCGCATTTGTATTTATTATGTTTTTGCTCTTTATCGTAATTCTCGTAATAGGATTGATAAAGGGTGGCGGAAACTCTTCAAATCTTGGTGGCGGCGGCAAACGTAAAATGAGCCTTTGGGATATAATACTTCTGTCTCAAATGGGAGGGGGAAGAGGTCGTTCGAGTGGCGGCTTCGGCGGTTTTGGAGGAGCAGGCGGTTTCGGAGGTTCCGGCGGCTTCGGTTCCGGCGGAGGTTTCGGAGGCTTTGGTGGTGGCGGATTCGGAGGCGGAGGAGCAGGCGGTTCGTGGTAGTCTTATCACTCTTCTTTTTCGAAAGCATCTACTATTTTGGTGACAAGAGGGTGTCTGACAATGTCTTCCTTTCCAAATTCTATAATGCTTATTCCGCGTATGTCTTTCAGAATTTCAACCCCTCTGACAAGTCCTGAGTCTCTTTTGTTGGGCAGGTCAATCTGAGTGGCATCACCTGTCACGATAAATTTGGCATCGCTTCCCATACGTGTAAGGAACATTTTAAGCTGGCCCAATGAAGTATTTTGTGCTTCATCGAGGATTACAAATGCTCTGTCAAGGGTTCTGCCGCGCATATATGCTAAAGGAGCTATTTGGATGATTCCGTCTTCCATAAGCATTTGCAGCCTTTTGGCAGGAATCATATCACCGAGAGCATCGTACAGGGGCTGTAAATATGGATCGAGTTTCTCTTTCAAATCCCCTGGAAGAAATCCGAGTCTCTCTCCCGCTTCAACTGCAGGTCTTGTGAGAATAAGCCGCTTGACCTCTCTGTTCTTTAATGCTCTTACAGCCAACGCAATAGCTGTATAGGTTTTACCTGTTCCGGCTGGTCCGATGGCAAATATCAAATCGTTTTGATAATAATCTTTTACAAGTCTTTTCTGATGGGGTGTTCTTGCCTTGATGACACGTCCGTCATTACCATAAACTATGATATAGTCCTCATTATTGGGCATTTCTACCTTTCCAATCTCGGCAGAGCGGTCATTGTTTTCAAACAATTCGTCAATGTCGTACTCTGTCAGAACACTTTTGACTTTCCTTTTGTGTACAAGGGCATTGATCTTATCCTCAAACAAAACCAGTTCGTCAGGAGGCCCTTCAAGCAGTATCTCCGAACCTCTTGCAACAGCTTTTATTTTGGGAAATCTGTTCTTCAACATGTTAAACAACTTATTGTTGACGCCGTATATATCCAACGGGTCAATCTCTTCAAGGATTATTTTTTTCTCTATCATTATATCTAAAGTCAGAGTTTGAATTTTTTTACAATTGCATCCCATTCTCTCTTCATCTTCCGATATTCCGCATCGACCATGAAGGCATCTTTTTTCTCAATAAAATCCAAAATGGGAATGACAGTATAGTTTTCTTCCAATTTACCGCCTCGTGCGCACCATACATAGCGTATGTGCGGAGGTAGTATCGAGATGGTATTATCCTCTTCCCGGATAAGCCTCATCTCGTAAACCATCCCGATCTGCCCATAGACAATGCTCATATTTGAGATGAAGTTGCCGAGCGAGTAAGCTATGGCGTGCAGACCGTCATATTCGGTTTTTTGCACAACGTGTGGATGTGTTCCTATTATGACATCGGCCCCGCAGGCATAGAGAAAGTCTCTCCATTCTTTCTGAGTCTGAGAGTAGTCGAGGTAATATTCTTCTCCCCAATGGGGGAGGGCGACAACAAGTTCCGCCCCTCTCTCTTTAGCTCTGCCAATCACCTCTTTGACATGGAGCGTATCCATCAGATTGACTTTGTACGGTTCGGGAATGTTTCGCCCCACACCGTTGACCCCGTATGTAAAATTGACAAAGGTAACGGATATATCATTGATGGTGAGTATCAGAGGGTTGTTCTTCCTCTCATCTTCTTCCGATTTGTACAATCCGGTAAAATTTACTCCCAGACTGCTGTAAAAATTATAAGTGCTGTCAAGTCCTTCAATTCCCTTATCGCAAATATGATTGTTTGCGGTCAGAAAGAGATCTATGCCGCTTTTTTTAGCCTCTATCGGTAAGGAATATGGGGCTGAAAATGCAGGATATCCTGAAAACGGGGTAACTCCGCATGGAAATTCCATATTGGCAACGACAAAGTCGGCGGAGTCAAACTGCGGCTGTAAATATTTGAAATATGTTCCGAAATCGTATGAATCGGATAATGATGAATCACATTCGCTTATGAGGGCAGTATTAAGCTGAAGGGTATGAGCCATGACATCACCTATGAATACTATGCGTGTGGTGTCGGCAGCCTGCCCGAATAGCAAAACGCTTGAAAAAAGTGTAAGTAATGTAGTCGGAAATCTTGCCATCAGGTATTAAATCTCTTGAATTACTTTTACATTAGGGAAATTCAGTCTGGCCGACAACCATTTCTGCAATCTTGTCACAGTCTCGTCTTCAACCGGTCTTTTCCATTTTACTAAAATTATAATTTGCTCTGTTTGAGATAAATCGGAAGGGCTGACGGCCGAGCCTCTCGAAATACTGAATGATACGAGATCTGGGTACTGCGATGCAATTTCCTTCGCTATTTGAGTTGAAGGGAGTTCTTTGGATTTGAACGACTGAAGCTCCTTGTCCATTTGATCCAACATCTCTTCTCGTCTCTTTATTTCCTGGTCATTACGCTCAAAAATACTTTTAATCATCTCATTTTCAGATAGTTTATCTTTAATGGCTCCATTTTCGTTAATGGTCAGGTTCTCCCGTTTTATGCCGTATGATTCGGCCGAGCGGTAAAGCAGTTCCTTGTCGGAAGGGGTCAATACCTCTCCTCCGACCGAAATAGTTATAAAACCGTTCCTTTTCTCGTGGGTGACATCATAGTCATAAATGTAACTATTGTTGATGGTTTTATTTTCAGAGATAAAATGTTTGACATTCTGGTTGAAGGAATTTTCGTTAATTACCACAATGGCCGACAATATGCTCGGAATAATCATTATGAGAGTGAAGAGGGTTATGTTTCTGTTGAGTTTTTTCTGCTTTGAAGGATTGGCCAGCTGTATGGTCGGAAATTTCAAATACTTGACTGTGACGAAAGTAGCGAGAGCGATAAATACGCTGTTGATGAAAAACAGATATAAAGCTCCAATCAGATAGTGAATATTCAAAGTTGCAATTCCGTAACCCACGGTACATAACGGAGGCATGAGGGCCGTGGCAATGGCAACTCCCGAAATAACGGTTCCTTTCTCTTTTCTCGAAATCTCTATGATTCCTGCAAATCCGCCGAACAAGGCAATCAGTACGTCATAAATTGTAGGGTTGGTTCTGGCCAAAAGTTCTGTCGGATTCTCCATTTCAAGTGGAGAAAGGAGAAAATAGAGACTTGAGGCGAGAATGCTTATGGCAACCATGATTCCGAGATTTTTCAGGGATACTTTAAGGAGAGTTGTATCATTTGTTCCCAAACCGAGTCCGAGACCGATAATCGGCCCCATAAGAGGTGATATAAGCATCGCACCTATGATGACAGGGACGGAATTGACATTCAGCCCGACTGATGCAATTATGATTGCGGATGCAAGAATCCAGACATTAGGACCTCTGAAATTTATATTTTTTCTGATACTGTCTGCAGCATTTGAAATATCGATATAATTCGTGAGGTTTACTATTTCTTTCAGTTGTTCTTTAAATTTCCCCATGGTATTTTCAATACTTTAAAATGTAAAGATACATTTTTTTTGTTGTTGAGCGATTAATCCTTACTTTTGTGTGGAAGAGTTTACTACTTTAAAATTATTGAAAATATGAGAACATTTAAAATCTTATCGATTTTGCTCGCCTGTTCGATGCTTTTGAGTGGATGTGACTTTTTTCGTTCTATGTTAGGTAAGCCTACTTCCGAGGAGATCAATCAAATAAGAATGGAAAAAGAGGCTGCTGCCGCTGCCCGGAGGGATTCTTTGGCAAGAGTTAAGGCTGCCGGAGATTCGTTGGCGCAGGCAGTGCAAACGACAAATACACCCCTTGATGCAAAATATTATGTAATGATGGGATGTTTTAAAATACATGATAATGCGGTGAATTTCAAGAGTTTTTTAGAGAGAAAAGGATATACGGTGTATGTTTTTGACTTTAAGAACGGATATGAGGCCATCGCAATTTACGGTTCTGATGACTATGCTGATGCATATAGGGTGATGGATAAGACGATGGAGACGGGTTTTTGTCCATACGATATATGGATATATGATGCTTCCACCAATTTACATGAATAGTTAACACACTAAATAATTCAATATTAAATGAAAAATACAGTATTTACAGAAAAGCACATTGCCCTTGGTGCTAAGATGGTCCCGTTTGCAGGTTATAACATGCCTGTAGAGTACGTGGGCATCAACGAGGAGCACAACACGGTAAGGACATCGGTCGGAGTCTTTGACGTTTCACACATGGGCGAAATATGGGTTAAAGGTCCTAACGCTTTGCCATTCATACAATATGTTACATCCAATGATGCTTCTGTCCTTCATTCGGGCAAGGCTCAATATTCGTGCTTTCCTAACGGAAAGGGGGGTATTGTCGATGATGTAATTGTCTATTGTGTAGATGAACACACATATCTTCTGGTGGTCAATGCTGCCAATGTTGACAAGGATTGGAACCATTTATGCGGTTTTGCTCCCAAATTCGGACTGACTGTCGGTAAGGAGCTTTATAATGCCTCTGACGAGATTTGCCAGCTTGCCATTCAAGGGCCCAAGGCTTTGGAAGTGATGCAGAAAATCTGCGATAAGGATATTATGTCTATGGAATATTATACTTTCCAAAAATTGACAGTTGCAGGTATTCCTAATGCAATTCTTTCAACCACAGGATATACCGGTTCCGGCGGATGTGAAGTATATGTTGCAAACGAAGATGGCGACAAACTTTGGAATGCGATTTTTGAAGCAGGTAAAGAGTACGGAATCAGACCTATCGGTCTTGGCGCAAGAGATACTCTCCGTCTTGAAATGGGTTTCTGTCTGTATGGTAACGATATTGACGATACTACTTCCCCTCTTGAAGCAGGTCTTGGCTGGATTACCAAATTTAACGACGTAAAGGGCGATTTCGTTGACAAGGAATATATGCTGAAACAGAAAGAAGAGGGTCTGAAACGCAAACTTGTCGGTTTTGAACTCGTTGACAAAGGTATTCCTCGTCACGGCTATTCTGTTTGTGATGCAGAGGGTAATGAGATAGGTCATGTGACTTCAGGAACAATGGGCCCTACGGTAAAGAAACCTATAGGCATGGCTTACGTCAACGTTCCATTCAATAAAGTGGATTCGGATATCTATATCAGTGTCCGCGGCAAATTGTTGCATGCAAAAGTTGTAAAAATGCCTTTCTATAAAAAATAATTTTCATAATAATACTTTTTGATGATGCCCTCTGTTGTGCAAATGACAGCGGGCATTATCTTTGCATAAGTGACCGATATGAAAAAAATCATCATCCTCCAGCTGTTTGTAGTCATCTTTGCAACAGCCTCATTTGCCCAGATATACGATGTCAGGCAACAATTGAAACGTCATGTAGAATATCTTGCATCTGACCGGTTGCAGGGGAGGCGAGCAGGTAGTGAAGGGGAAAGGAAAGCGGCGGAATATCTGTACAAGTGCCTCTCGGATGCCGGAGTAATCATGCTGACAGATATAAAGGGACAGGATTTTTCGATAGTAGATGGAAAAGATACCATTTCATCAATGAATATAGTCGGGATAGTCGAAGGTTACGATCCTGCATTGAGAGAGGAGTATATTGTGGTGGGAGCACATATCGATCATCTCGGTACATATACCACAACGGTTGATGGGAAGCCGGTTACTCAAATATATCCGGGGGCGGACGATAATGCTTCGGGAGTGGCCACCATGATTGAGTTGGCCAAGCGTGTTTCCGAATGCAGTTTTATGTTTCGCCGTTCAATAATATTTGTGGGATTCGGTGCAGAAGAACTTGTTGTGGCAGGCTCGCAATATTTTGTAAACAGGGCTTTTGAAGGGATTGGAAAAGTCAGGGCGATGATTAATCTCGATATGCTTGGAAGAGGCAATGCCGAAAATCCGTTTACAATATTTTCACAAGTATCACAGGCTGAATTGACATCTTTGATGGAAGAGGTTACAAATGAACCGATTGTTCAGCAACCTGAGATTGCACAACACAAGATTACGGTATCGGATCACCTTCCTTTTTACAATGTCGGTATTCCGATTGTATCGTTTACCACCGGAATGCACAGAGAATATCACAGTCCGAGAGACCTGCCTAAGTTTATTCTATACAGCAACATGGAGAGCAACTGTAACTATATTTTCTATTTTTTGAAAACCCTGGCGGGAAAAGATGCAATATTCCCTCAGTTCGGAAAAAATCAGGTTGTGGGCAATCCTGAAAATGTATATGCTGCTTCAGATTGTGACAAACGTCCCGAATTTTTCCATTCTGACGAAAAGCACTTCCTCGAAACGTGGGTCTATAAATACATAAAATATCCGAAATCCGCTGTGGCAATGGGGATTAAAGGGGTAGTCACAGTGAGTTTTATTATAGAAAAAGATGGAAGTGTCACCAATGTCGAAGTGGTGCGCGGAGTTGACGACTCGCTTGACGATGAGGCGGTAAAAGTGGTTTCGGTCTCCCCAAAATGGATTCCGGGACAAATCAAAGGGAAGAAAGTGCGCACCAAAATAGTCCTTCCGATAGAATTTCGTCTGAAGTAGTACCTTTCCTTTCCAACAAAAGTATTACATTTGCAAGTTATTAATTAATCATTTTATAGATTGCAATGGAGTACAATTTTGTCGAAATCGAAAAAAAATGGCAGGCTTATTGGGCCGACAACAAAACATTTGAAGTAAAGAGTGATAATTCAAAGCCTAAATATTACGTATTGGATATGTTCCCTTATCCTTCAGGGGCGGGATTGCATGTCGGTCATCCGTTGGGATACATTGCAAGTGATATTTACAGCAGATACAAACGCCTGAAAGGTTTTAATGTGCTGCATCCCATGGGATATGATGCATTCGGACTTCCGGCTGAGCAGTACGCCATTCAGACAGGGCAGCATCCTGAAGTTACAACGGTCAACAACATAGCTCGTTACAGAGAGCAGATGGACCGTATCGGATTTTCTTACGATTGGTCTCGCGAAGTGAGAACATGTGACCCTAAATATTATAAATGGACACAGTGGGCCTTTCTTGAGATGTTCAACCATTGGTACAACAACGATACTCAAAAAGCTGAGCCGATAGACCTGCTTATTTCAAGGTTTGAAAAAGAGGGGAATGGCTTGGTCAATGCAGCATGCAGCAATCAGAAAATATTTTCGGCAGCAGAATGGAAATCTTTCAGCGAGGCTGACAAATCCGAAATACTGATGCAGTACAGAATTGCAT
The DNA here is from genome assembly GCA_028686425.1 of Bacteroidales bacterium. Lineage (GTDB taxonomy): Bacteria > Bacteroidota > Bacteroidia > Bacteroidales > UBA932 > Cacconaster. The sequence goes on from JAQUBZ010000013.1 coordinate 57,645, forward strand.
ATCAGGGAGAAACGGCTGTCAACTGGTGCCCGCAGCTCGGTACCGTCCTTGCCAACGATGAGGTGAAGGAGGGATTTTCGGTCAGAGGAGGTTTCCCGGTCGAACAGAAGAAGATGAAACAATGGCAGCTCAGAGTATCAGCATACGCCGAGAGATTGCTTGCAGATCTTGAACCGCTCGAATGGACCGATTCATTGAAAGATATGCAGCGCAACTGGATTGGAAAGTCACAGGGAGCCGAAATGATATTCAAAGTGTCCAACGGAGACACTGAATACGATATGACAATTTTCACCACAAGGGCGGATACTATTTTCGGAGTCACATTTATGGTACTTGCTCCTGAAAGTGAGTGGGTTGACAAGCTGACAACTCCCCAACAAAGAGAAGCAGTCGATAATTACCTGCTGATGGCCAAGAAGAAGACCGAAAGGGAGAGAATGGCCGAAACAAGAAAAGTTACCGGCGTATTTTCAGGCTCTTATGCCATTAATCCTCTTACGGGAGAGAACGTTCCCGTGTGGATTTCGGAATATGTACTTGCCGGTTACGGTACAGGTGCGATTATGGCGGTTCCTGCACATGACAGCAGAGACTACGCATTTGCAAAGTGTTTCAATCTGCCGATAATTCCTCTTATAGAAGGGTGCGATATTTCTACCGAGAGCTTTGATGCCAAGGACGGAATCATGTGCAACTCCGGATTCCTCAACGGAATGAGTGTAAAGGAGGCTATTCCGGCAGCAATAGATTATGTTGAAGCAAAGGGAATCGGCAAAAGAAAGATAAATTATCGTTTGAGAGATGCAATTTTCTCACGCCAGAGATATTGGGGAGAGCCTTTTCCTATTTATTACAAAGATGGTATTCCGACGGCAATGAGTGAATCGGAACTTCCTCTTGAGCTGCCTGAAGTTGACAAATTCCTCCCTACGGAGAGTGGAGAGCCTCCTTTGGCACGTGCCGAAAATTGGGAATATAACGGATTCCCTATCGAGAAAAGTACAATGCCGGGTTTTGCGGGGAGTAGCGCCTATTATCTGAGATATATGGACCCTCACAATGATTCGGCCCTCGTAAGTCGCGAAGCAGATGAGTATTGGAGAAATGTCGATCTGTATATAGGTGGTACAGAGCATGCTACGGGGCACCTTATCTATTCTCGATTCTGGAATAAGTTTTTGTATGACTGCGGATATGTGTGCGAACAGGAGCCTTTCAAGAAGCTGATTAATCAGGGGATGATTCAGGGACGTTCCAACTTTGTTTACAGAATCAAAAATACCAATACATTTGTCTCTTACGGATTGAAGGACTCTTACGATACCACCGAAATTCATGTAAATGTCAATATTGTTAATAACGACAGACTTGATATTGAAGCATTTAAAGCGTGGATGCCCGATTTTGCCAATGCCGAATTCATCCTTGAAGACGGAGAGTATATATGCGGTTATGCAGTGGAAAAGATGAGCAAATCTATGTTCAATGTGGTCAATCCTGACAGGATTTGCGATAATTACGGTGCAGATACCTTGAGAATGTATGAGATGTTTCTCGGACCTTTGGAACAGTCAAAACCTTGGGACACAAAAGGTATTGACGGAGTACACAGATTTTTGCGCAAGTTGTGGAGGCTGTATTTTCAGGGAGATGATTTCAGCATCAGCGATGAAAAAGCTTCACCTGCCGAATTGAAAGTGTTGCACAAACTGATAGGAAAAGCTCAGACCGATATTGAAAATTTCTCTTTTAATACAACTGTAAGTGCATTTATGATTGCCGTTAACGAACTATACGACTTGAAATGCAACAAACGCGAAATACTTGAGCCTTTGGTAATAGTTCTCTCGCCACTTGCCCCTCATATAGCCGAGGAGCTATGGAGTCTGCTCGGGCACAAAGAGAGTGTCGCTTTTGCCTCATTCCCTCAATACATAGAGGCTTATACCATTGAGGATAGCTTTGAATACCCTGTGTCATTTAACGGAAAGATGCGTTTCAAGATTACCTTGTCGAAGAGCATGTCTGTTAAAGAGGTTGAGGCAGCGGTTCTTGCAGATGCAAATACATCCAAATATCTTCAGGGTGCATCTGTAAGAAAAGTAATTGTGGTCCCATCAAAAATTATTAACATAGTTTGCTGAAATATGCAGAAACAGTCGGTTTATAAGGAAATTCGCTCTTATCTGATTATGACGATAGGGATGTTGCTCTATTGCTTCAGTTGGACAGGCTTTCTTATACCGAAAGGTATAGCCGGCGGCGGGGCTACAGGTCTGGCAACCGTTATATATTTTGCCAGCGGCATACCTGTTCCGTATATGTATCTGGGAATCAATCTTGTATTGCTTATAGTGGGAACTATGATTCTCGGAAAGGGATTCGGCTTCAAAACAATATATTGTATAATCATGGCCACTTTGATGCTCGAATTTCTGCCAATGTTGCCATGGGTGACAGATATTGAGGACAAACTTATTAATGCCGTTATCGGCGGTACCATAAGCGGTGTGGGAATCAGCCTTGTGTTTATGAATGGTGGAAGTGCCGGAGGAACTGATATTGTGGCAATTGTGATAGCCAAATACAAAGAGACCTCTCCGGGAAGGGTGTTTCTGTTTTGTGACCTGATAATCATAGGATCTATCATATTTTTGCCGGGTAAAACCCTTCAGGATGTAATCTATGGTTATATTCAGATGGTGTCGTTCTCTTATATTCTCGATACAATACTTACGGGCAACAAGCAATCTGTCCAAATATTGGTGTTTTCCTCAAAATACGAGGAGATTGCAAATATGCTTACACAAAATATGCACCGTGGGGTAACGGCCCTCAATTCAATTGGATGGTATTCTCAAAAGGATGGGAAGGTATTAGTGATAGTGGCCCGCAAAAACCAGCTGCAAGAGATCAGCCGTGCCATCAAAGAGGTTGATGATACATCTTTCATTTCGGTCACTCAAGCTATGAGTGTCTATGGCAAGGGTTTTGAACAGATAAAAACAGGTGTAAATAAAAACGAATGGAAAAAAGTACTAAAAAAATCTTCTCAACAATAAAGTCCTACTTTATTATCACTGTGGGATTGTTGTGTTATGTTCTCGCATGGTCGGTATTCATCATACCGAACAACATGGTGGGAGGTGGTGTGACCGGTATTGCTGCAATTATTCAGTACTGTACAGGATTTGAGGTCAGTTATTCTTTCTTCATTATCAATGGCTTGCTTTTATTGATAGCTCTAAAGGTGCTCGGAAAGGGATTTGGGGCAAAGACAGTGTATGCTATTTTTGTAACGTCACTTATGTTCAAAGTAGTTCCGACTATTATCTCCGACTCTTTCATAAACGAAATTGCAGTGGAAAACGGAAAACTTCTCTGCACAATATTCGGTGGCGCTCTGTCGGGATTCGGTGTTTCTCTTACATTTTCCCAGGGTGGAAGCAGCGGTGGAACAGATATTATTGCACTCATGATCAACAAATACAGAAGCATTTCCCCCGGCAAGATATTGGTAATTATAGATATGATAATAATTGCCTCGTCTCTGATTATTCCGAGTGACGGCAATTGGGGACACAGGCTCGCTACAGTGATTTACGGATATGTGATGGCGGGGGTATTCAGTTTTACAGTCGATGTTTTCATTTCCGGCAACAAACAATCGGTACAAATATTTATTTTTTCCAAAAAATACGCTGAAATTGCAGATAAAATCACTCATGAAGCCAAACGTGGTGTCACCGTCATGAACGGACAGGGATGGTACTCCAAAGAAGACGGAAAGCTGCTGATGGTGGTGGTCCGCAAGAACGAATCAAATGGTATCTTGCGCCTTGTCAAGGAGATAGATAATACAGCCTTTGTCTCTGTAGGTAGTGTCATGGGGGTTTATGGCAAAGGATTCGATCAGATAAAAAAGTAAAAAGAGATATTTTTTTACAAATAAAATAATTTAAAAAGATGCAATGGATTGTTGTTACGTCCGTTGCATCTTTTTTTTTCGATTCAGAAAACAATTGAATAGTTTAGCACCCTAATTTAACGGGATAGACTATGAAACACAATTATTTCAAGAAGCGCGTGCTCTCTCTTATCTTGGGAAAAGTGAAGAAACGCAAGGCCGTAGTAAAAAGGGGAGTGTCACACGAAGTGTTGTTTAAAAGAATGGAGATGGTTATGACACAGAAGCAGCTATTCTTAAATAACTCATTGACCATCAATAAATTTGCAAGGGAAGTAGGTACCAACAGAACCTATATAACGAGGATATTGAGTTCAAAAGGATTTAATTTCAAGACCTATATCAACTCTTTCAGAATACAATACGCAATCGAACTGTTGAGCAAAAAGAGGGATGAACGTCCGTATGTGCCTGATATTGCGGAGCAAAGCGGATTTGCAAGCGCCCGTTCTATGAATTACTACATGGTAAAGACGATAGGGGTGACGGCATATACGTTCATAAAGAGGCAGAAGTAATGATAAAATTGCGCAATTTTAAAATTATATCTAAATTCGCAAGATATTCATAAATGACCAATAAACTAAACAACGATGAAATATTTACATTCCGGCACGATTACCTTGTTTTTGATAGTATCACTCATATTTTCTTTACAATGCAGTGCAGCATCTCAAAATAGTACTGCTTCCGACCGAATCATTCCCGGTGCCGAGTCGGTATCGGAATATGTTCAGCTGTTAAAAGGGAAAAGAGTGTGTATTCTCTCCAATCAGACAGGAATGGTCACAAAAGAGAGGCATGTGCTTGACACATTGCTTTCGCTGAAAGTCAATGTGGTATCAATCCTCTCTCCGGAACACGGTTTCAGGGGGACGGCAGATGCCGGAGAGCTTGTAAACAGCTCGATTGATGAGAAGACCGGAGTTCCGATCAGATCTCTTTATGACGGAAAAGGGGGAGTTCCTACTCAAGAGACAATAGATCAGTTTGATGTTCTGGTGTTTGATTTGCAGGATGTAGGATGCAGATTCTATACTTACCTGACCACAATGGCCAAGATGATGGCGGTATGTGCCACAAATCACAAGCAGATGATTATCCTCGACAGACCCAATCCACTCGGATTTTACGTTGACGGTCCCATTCTCGACATGAAATACAAGTCAGGTGTGGGGTATCTGCCGATTCCGGTAGTGCACGGAATGACACTTGGGGAGATGGCCAATATGATTAACGGAGAGAAATGGCTTCCGGACGGGAGACAATGTGACGTTACGGTCATCAAGTGCCGAAATTATACCCACAAGTCCAAATATCAGCTTCCAATCAAACCATCTCCGAATCTTCCCAATATGCGTTCGGTATATCTCTACCCGTCAATGTGTTATTTTGAGGCGACACCTATAAGCCTTGGCAGGGGGACAACCACTGCTTTTCAGATGTACGGACACCCGAATATGAAAGGGTATAAATTTTCTTTTACTCCGAGGAGTATTGATGGAGCCAAATACCCTCCTCAACTTAACAGAAAATGCTATGGAGTAGATTTGCGCAAAAAACCTTCAATAGACCAAATCAATGCAGAAGGAATCAATCTTGAATATGTTGTAGATGCATATAACAACCTTAATCTCGATTCTCATTTTTTCCGTTCATTTTTTGAAAATCTGATTGGTCAGGGGTATGTACGTAAAATGATGATGGAGGGAGCCACTGCAGCCGAAATAAAAGCTATGTGGAAAGACGATGTAGTCAAATTCAAACAGCAGCGCCGTCCCTATCTGCTCTACGAAGAATAAATCACGATGGAATCCGTTACAGACCTGATTGCCGGAAAAGCAAGTGAATATGAATCACTTTTTGTGAGGCTTTATCCGGTTCTTGTCAATTATGCTTCGAGGTTATTGATGGACAAACACATCTCCGAAGATATTGTAATGGATATATTTTTTAATTTGTGGGACAACAGAAGCTCTTTGGAGAACATACGCTCGATAGATGCCTATCTCTACAGAACCACCTATAACAAATGTATCGACACGGTACGGCACAAGAAGATAGTGAATAAATATCACAATCTTCAACTCTACAATGAAGAAATAGCTCAAACTCCGGAAATGGAACTTGATCTGATAAGCAAAGATTATAATACACATATCAATCAGGCTCTTAACACCCTTCCTCCAAAATGCAGGGAAGTGTTCATTTTGCGGAGGTTTTATAACTTTTCCTACAAACAGATTGGAGAGAAACTCGATATTTCGGTCAAGACAGTCGATTCCCAACTTCGTATTGCCAACAAGAAACTGAAAGAGGAGCTCGGCTGGCTTACATTTTTTATTCTTTTTTACAATTTTCATTAAAAAATTGAAATTTCTTTAAGGAATTTGCAGCGATTATTCGTCTTTACTCAAAACGGGAACGTGAAATGAAAGAAGATATTGACGAATTAATTGAAAAAATACTTGGAGGTACAGCTACCTCTAAGGAAATGGCTGTATTTACCGAATGGATTACAGATGAGGAAAATAAACGATATTTTATCGAGTATAAGCAGTTGTATCATCTTACGGCAGGGGTGCATCTGACCGAAGATGAGCAGAAAAAGGCCCTGAAAGAGTACCTCAAATATATTGAGTCTCCTCAAAAATATAACCGCATCCTTACTGTAAAGCGCAAAATAATGCAATATGCTGCAATATTGGCATTGGTGCTTGTTGCCGGCTTCGGAATAAGATATTTGTTTCCTCAAAAGGTTGTGAATGAATATGTTGTATATACAAGTTTTCCTGTTGATGTCAAAGAGGTGACTTTAACCATGGCTTCCGGCAAATTGATAAGTCTCTCTGAACCTGATACTTCCATTATTTCGGAATCTGGTGTTCAGCTTGATAAGGTTGACAATATGATGATAGTCAGAAATCCTAAGACAGGTGTTCGTGAAGTTGCCTACAACACAATATCGGTTCCGAAAGGGAAAAAGTTCAATGTCGTATTGCCGGATGGGACCAAAGTGCTGCTCAATTCCGAAAGTTCGCTCCATTTTCCCCTGATTTTCAAGGATAACAACAGATATGTCTCTTTGAAGGGGGAGGCATTCTTTGATGTCGGAAAAGATAGCACGAGGCCGTTCTGTGTCAAATCCGAAAATATGCTGACCACAGTGTTGGGAACCAAATTCAATATATCTTCATACGCCGATGACGGTTGTGAATATGTTACCATTATGGAGGGGTGTGTAAGTGTTAAAGCATTTGACAGGGAGGTGACTTTAAACAAAAATGAGAGATTGTGTGTCAATATTGAGGATCGTACAATAGATATTGCTCAAAATGAAGATATTGCAGATTATTTCTTGTGGCGTGACAATACTCTTATCGTGGATAATCTCACTTTCGACCAAATGCTGAAACAATTTGAGAGATGGTACTCCGTCAAATTTATCAACAAATCGGAAGTGAAGTCTTCTGAACGGTTTAACGGCCGTTTTAACAGTGAAAATGTGGAGGAGGCGATGAATACGGTGGCTGTTAGCGCCAATATCAAATATACAATAGAGAACAAGACCATAATAGTCACATCAAAAGACGTTATACACTAAAAATATTATACACTTAGAATTATGAATGACGCTATTAATTTGAAACTGAGAAGATGTCTTACCATATTGATGGTGGCCGTTTTCTCATTTGTATGTATAGAAGCTCCTGCACAGACCACGGGAATATCTATCAAATACAAGGATGCAAGCTTTCAGGAAGTCTTCAAGCAAATTGAACAGGTTACCGGTTATAAATTCTTTCGGAATTATCTACTTTAATCTTGTTTACCTCTGTATCATACAGATACGATTTATTTGGATAGCAGGGCGGAAAACCCTGCTATTTTTATAATAAATCTTTCATTTTTGATTGCAAGATTTGTTTTGCCTCCTCTAATTCTTTTTGTCGTTTGGACACATCATCATAACTCCTAACAATCTCATTTTGTATGCCTATTGGGAAGTATTCTACATAATAGTTCAGTAAATCCCGTTTTGAAATTGTAAGTTTTGATGTTCCATCTGATAGTTCCCTTACTATT
>JAQUBZ010000036.1 GCA_028686425.1 Bacteroidales bacterium
TTCCTTTAATTCAAATGATTCATTAATCTCTTGTGGTAATATGTAACTCGTTAACTTTAAATATGGATTCATGTTTTTTTTGCAAAGTTAAAAACTTTTCCAAACACAGGTTTTTACGGGTGAGCCATGAATAGTCGTATAGTAAATGCAAGTGTTGATTTGCAAGTGATTGATTACTAATGTAGAGCGAAATGGTGAAAGAGAAGTCCGCATCAGCGGACCGCACGGAGGCCGTGTGTTCAAGTGAAGCGCAGAACACGGCAAGGCCGGGAGTGCGTGAACCATTGTCCCCTACGGGGAAAATGTCGCGATAGCGACAAAAGGGGTAGAAAAAGTGGGAAGCTGCCATAGGCTGATGGGGTCAGAAAAAATGGTATCAGGGCAAAAGAAATGCGCGCCACCTTACGATGACGCGCACACAGCTATGAAAACGGTTTATTTTGGTTATTTGTATTAACCGATACAAAGGTAGCGCTATTTTTTTATTCTGCAATTTTTTTTGAAAAAAAAGTGAAATATTTTTCTAAAAACATCAAAAATCACAGATTTTTTACGAATCGAAGATGAAAAAATCATCCCTAAAAAACAAAAATCTTACATCAAAACGCCGAATGAATGCACTACAACCACGTTTGACCATACAAAAAATTACATTTCAACAAACATCGGTCATACATAAAAATATTTACGCATTTTAATTAGAAATTAAGAAAAAACTCACTGTTTTACTAAAAATCGTACCTTTACGACAACTAAATTAAAAAGAAGAAATGATACGACACATCGTCATGTGGAAAATGAAACCGGAAGCCGAAGGACTCTCCGGAAAAGAAAATGCACTATGGATGAAACAACATCTGGAAGCTCTGATTGGAATCATTCCCGAACTAATCGAATGTGAAGTCGGAATAAACATATCGGACGGAGATTTTGACGCATGCCTGATCTCAAAATTCAAATCCATGGAAGACCTGAAAAAATATAAAACCCACCCGGAACATGTCAAAATCTCATCCTACTGTAAAAAAGTAAGAGTATCACGAATATCATTTGACTGCGAAACCGAAAAATAAACCAAATAGCATGCTGATAATTATCAATTTATTTCGTACTTTTGAGAGCGTTTTTAATTACCACAACGTATAATCGGCTATGGCAGATTTTATATACGACTACAACCACGCCGATTTGGCGCTAACCAAATTCAACAATCTTTACAGAAAGCAAGTCTTGCTGCACAAAGGTCTGACTGTCTATCATAACGATAACATCATATCCGAAAGCAACGACACATCGCAAATAATTGTCATAGGATTTGCATCCGTCATAAATCGGAACATAAACGAATACCTGAAAGAACTACTATCCAACTTCACACCCGACATAATTCCGCAAATCAAAAAAGAACTCATCGGACAATACACGACCATCATCAAAATTGGTGACAAAGCATATATATTCTCGGATTTCCTACAGATCAGAAGCATCTTTTATTCATTTCACGACCACTTAATCAGCACATCATTTGAAACCCTATACAACATACTTGGAAACAATGCTGCATTTGTCGATAAATACAAATATCATGAATTTTTCACGTTAAAAAAATGCTGCTACCCGGGATGGATGGGAAATGTGACAATAGATTCCAGAATATTGCGACTGAGAGAATATGAATACCTCACCGTAGATTTAACCACCGGTAATATTTCGGTAAGCGATATTACAATCAAAATAGACAACACCAAAATATTTGACGTAAACAAACTCGAACTGCTTACACTTGAGACATTACGTAATACCACATGCTATCCCGAATACAAAGACAAAACCATTCAGACCACACTGACAGGAGGATTTGACAGTCGGCTGATAACATCAATTGTACACGAATACTATCCCATGGCGACATTGAGAATCGCCACATTCAAAGGTGTAAGTTCATGGGACTACTACATTGCACGCAAACTCTCCAAAATTATAGGTTCCTCCATAAAAGACTATGAAACAGATACTTCCATGGAAGACTTGTTTTTTGATCTGACAGACGGTCTTGCCCCTAAAGAAAATTCCATCATCACCAATCTTCTGCTCAACGCAAACGATTGCGAACTCGGTTTCGGAGGCACTTTCGGAACAGAATTATACTCCACTCTGCCATTCAATACTATCGACGAAGTAATTACCTCATTTTCAGCAAAAGCCAAAGCCAACATCGATGAAGAAATCTATGTGGAGCAGTTTATAGAGGCTGTCAAATCGGAATTTGATAACATCTCGACCCATTTTATCCTTAAAGAGCATAACGAGAGAGACATTATCAGACTGTTCCTCATCATCAATACAAGTTCCTTTGCCTCACAAATTCTTTCGGCATACGACATATTCGGAAAGCAATGCGAACCGATTGCTACCTTCCCTGCAATAGAGGAAGGACTGAAAATTCCATACGAGTATCAGGGAAGCAGCACAACATTCGGAAGATTCTACATGATTCCCAAAATGATCATCAAACGAATAAATATGGATGTCGGAAAAGTTATGGCCGTCCATTTCTGCCCTATGCTGCCACTCTCTTATAGAACGGCACACAGATACATTACCGGGAAAATCAGATGCAAAATCTATTACGCCATCAAACGCATCAAACAGAGGAAGGCGGCTCCCGTAACAGATGATTGGGACAAAGGATTTCTCAAAAAGTACCACGTATAGCCCTGATCTTTTTCCGGCACCACCCTATCGGATCATACTCTTTGGTCAGTTGAACATACCCGACACACACAGCGACAAATATCACACCTTTAACCGCAAGGGTAAGAAAAATATTTTCACCTTTTAATAGCAGATATACGGGAATCATTACTGCTATCAAAATAATGCTGCACATAACAGGAGAAATCATTGCCTTTATAAACGGAACAATGCTCCGCTTAAATGTCACGGCATACATTCTCCAATAGCATTGAATAAAATTGATGGTATATGTCACTGTCAGACACCATGCTATGGATTCAAGGTCGTGAAAGAAAAAAATACCGGCAAGAACTCCCGACACATTGGTTATTGCTGAAAATGTGCCGCATATAAAGAGACTTTTAGTATCATTGGATGCCTGAAAAATGGAACCGGAAGTCATCAGCACTATCTGTATTCCCACAGTAATAGACAAAATCCGAAAAACGGGCACTGATGGCTCCCATTGCATCCCATAGACAATCAGCATCATCTCTCTCGCTGCAAAAAAAAGTATAATTCCCAACGGAAAACCTATAAACGACATAAATCTCACTACCTTTTCATAAGAGGTGGCAAGTTGAACTTTATCGTTCTGAAAATCGGAAAATACAGGATGCATCACAGGTGTGACCACGTATGTAATATTCTGCAGAGGAATTGTCATCAGCCTGTACGACTTCTCGTAATACCCGAGATCACTCATCGTCATATATTTACCTATCAGTAATTTATCAAGATTATTACTGAAATAATTCACAATACTGAACAGAAACTGAAAAAGAGAATAATTGAATATCTTGCGGAGGGCGCCCCAATTGAAAAACAGTCTGAACTTTTGAGGATATGCTCTATATGATGCCAGAAAAATGAATATACTCGAAAACACCGGGTTAATCAGCAAAGAATAAAGTCCCAGACCGGACAAAGCGGCAATTACGGCAGCCGTGCCGCATACAATCTGAACAGACAGCCTGACAACAGCCAGATATTTAAATCGCTTTGCCCTCGAAAGCAATCCGTTGGGAACAATATTGATGGTTGCAAATAACAGATTGACAGACAATATCCTACACAATGACATAAGTACCTCTTTATCATAGTATTCTGCAATCCACCGACTGCCGGCAAAGAAAATCCCGGAAATTATCACTCCCATCCATACCGTAAAGGAGAAAATATCCGACAATTCCCTCTCCGTCAATTCGTTTTTCTGAATAATGGCTGTGGAAATACCAAGATCGCTGAATACACTGAAAAAAGAGATAATCACCGTGGCTATTGCAACTATACCGAAGTCATCCGGCACCAGCAATCTTGCAAGCACTCCGGCGACCACTAAAGAAACAACGATACCTATATATTTAGATATCGCTGTGTACAAGACACCTGATACAAGTTGCTGTCTTAAAGAAGCCATATTACCTACCCAAGGTAACTCTTCAATAATTTGCTCCTTGCGCTATGTTTCAATCTTCTAATCGATTTCTCTTTAATCTGTCGCACTCTTTCACGAGTCAAATCAAACTTTTCGCCAATCTCTTCAAGAGTCATTTCTGTACATCCTATTCCGAAAAAGTACTTTACAATATCCCTTTCCCTCTCCGTCAATGTGGAGAGAGATCTTTCAATCTCTTTGTTAAGAGACTCATCCACAAGCTCTTTATCTGCATTTGGCGAATCATTGTTGACCAGCACATCCAACAAACTCCCATCTTCCCCTTCGGCAAACGGTGCATCGACAGAGACGTGTCTTCCGGCAACTCTTAAAGTATCGGCAACTTTATCCTGAGGGACCGCAAGAATTTCGGCAATTTCTTCAGAAGAAGGCATACGTTCATTCTCCTGTTCAAATTTGGACAACGCCTTATTGATCTTATTTAAGGAACTTACCTGATTGAGAGGCAGTCGCACAATTCTCGATTGTTCGGCCAACGCCTGTAATATAGACTGACGTATCCACCATACAGCGTATGAAATAAATTTAAAACCTCTTGTTTCATCAAATTTCTCGGCAGCCTTCATCAAACCGAGATTTCCCTCGTTGATCAAATCTGAAAGTGTAAGTCCTTGATTCTGATATTGTTTAGCAACAGAAACCACAAATCTCAAATTGGAACGAACCAATTTGTCCAATGCTGCCTGGTCACCTCTTTTAATTCTTTGTGCCAATTCCACTTCTTCTTCTACCGTAATCAATTCTTCTCTTCCGATTTCCTGCAAATATCTGTCGAGAATGGCACCATCCCTGACAGTAATTGTTGGTGATATTTTTAATTGTCTCATATATTAATGTAGTGTTATTTCTTCCGTACAGACTATAAAATTCAAACTCACACCCCTTATACGCTAAAAACAGAAAAAAGTTTCAAAAATTGAAAAATATTTTTATCTTGTCGCATTTTATGTAAATTATGTGAATTATGAAATGTACAATTATTACTCTATTACTACTATTATTTATAAATATGCCTGCACAAAACATCAAATTGCCTCAACCTCGAACCACGGGAGGCAAACCGCTCATGGAAGCACTCAACAGCAGAGTATCAGGAAGAGAATATTCCGATAAAGCTCTTGATTATCAAACAATTTCCAATATGCTATGGGCTGCATGGGGATATAATCGGGATAATAAACGCACTGCCCCTTCTTCTCACAACAGACAGGAGATAGATTTGTATGTATTTCTTCAATGCGGTACATACATTTACGATGCAAGAAATAACGAACTTGTGTGCATAAACACCGAAGATTGGAGACAATATACAGGTACTCAACAATTTGTAGCATCCGCGCCAATAAATATCGCCATGGTGGCCGATACAGAAAAGATTACCGGCAAAACTCCGCAGGGGGTAACTGAAGCCATATATGCAAATACGGGATTTATCTCTCAAAATATCTACCTTTTCTGTGCCTCCGAAGGATTATGCAGCGTAACTCGTGCCATGGTTCCAAAAGAAGAGCTATCCAAGATGCTGAATCTCAAACCATCACAAGTCATCACTCTTGTCCACACTGCAGGCTGGTGTAAATAATTTATGCCGCAGACTATTTCCATACTCAGAATTGTGGAAGATACGATTGTTGACGGTCCCGGATTAAGGACGTCGATATACGCTGCAGGATGCCCGCACCACTGTCAGGGCTGCCACAATCCCGAATCATGGAACATCGGGAATGGAACAGAAACAGATATTGATGACATTCTGGACACCATCAGGGATGCAGATTTCAGCAATGTCACATTCACAGGCGGAGATCCGTTTTTTCAGGCAGAATCATTTTCGGAACTTGCCAAAAAGATTAAAGAGGAAACAGGCAAAACCATCTGGTGCTACACAGGATACACTTTTGAGGAGATTATCGGCAATTCCAAACTCTTCCGACTCCTCAAATATATTGATGTATTGGTTGACGGACCATTTGAATTATCGCTCCGAGATACGTCCTTGCGATTCAGGGGAAGTTCCAATCAGAGAATAATTGACGTGACACGTTCCCTGCAAAGCAATTCGATTGTCCAACTTGTTTAGTGAGAAGTGCAATAGTTTTACTATTTTTGTGGCCAAGAATAGAAAAATATGAAAGAAATAGAGATACTTTTTGAAGAATTTACAGGAGAAGATATTATCTCCTTGGACGAACTGCCATCGTCTGGAAGCAACAGAAGATACTTTCGCATAAGGGGAACTTCCAAAACCCTGATTGGGGCCAAGGGAACCTGCGTAGATGAAAATATAGCTTTCTGGACCATTGCCGAGAATTTCCATTCAAAGGGACTTCCCGTCCCCAAAGTACTTGCACACAGTTCCGATTTTAAGTATTATTTGCAGGAAGATTTGGGAGACGACACACTTTTCAACGCTATAAGCCAGGGAAGAGAAAAGGGAAAATATTCAGACAGCGAGAAAGAGCTGCTTTTCAACACCATTGCCAAACTCCCCTCAATACAGTTTGAAGGGGCAAAGAGACTGAACTTCAATATTTGCTATCCCCAGCCGGAGTTTGACAAGACGATGATTTCCTTTGACCTGAATTATTTCAAATATTGCTTCCTGAAAGCCACAGGGATTGATTTCAGTGAAATAAAGCTTGAAAATGATTTTCGCGCCATGTCCGACATATTGATGAAAAGCATGTCCGACACTTTTTTGTACCGCGATTTTCAGGCCCGCAATGTGATGCTTGTTGACAATAATCCATATTTCATTGATTTTCAAGGAGGAAGAAAGGGACCAATCTACTATGACGTGGCTTCTTTCATCTGGCAGGCCAAGGCAAATTACTCTGAAGAGCTGAAAATGGAGATGATTGACACATACCTTGAAGCATTGAAGCCTTATTGCCCTATTGAAAAAGAGCAATTTTTAAAAACTTTAAGGCATTTTGTCCTTTTCAGGACATTGCAGGTACTCGGAGCTTACGGATTCAGAGGCTATTTCGAGAAGAAACCTCACTTCCTTCAAAGTGTCCCTTATGCAATGGACAATATCAAGAAACTCCTCAAAATTCCGTTTGAAGAGTATCCTTATCTCTCAAAAATATTGCTTGAACTCACTACGATGCGCGAATTTACCGAAATGAATCCGGAACGCAAGCTTGAAGTGAAGATTTACAGTTTTGCATACAAAAAAGGGATTCCTAACGATGTGAGCGGTAACGGCGGAGGATATGTATTCGATTGCAGAGCTCTTGAAAATCCCGGCAAGTATGAGCACTTCAAACATTTTACGGGACTTGACAGTGAAGTTATCAAATTTATGGAAGATGAGGGAGGAGTGCAGAAATTCATGGATAAAGTATATTCACTTGCCGATGTTCACGTACAGAGATATATCGAAAGAAAGTTTACACATCTGATGTTCTCTTTCGGATGCACCGGAGGTCAGCACCGCTCTGTATATTGTGCCCAGCACCTTGCAGAGCACATTGCCAACAAATTTGATGTAAAGGTCAAGTTGTTCCATCGCGAGCAGGAGACCGAACAGGAATTTTAGAAACATCATGAAAGCCCTTATATTCGCCGCAGGTCTCGGAACAAGATTAAAGCCTCTGACGGACACCATGCCGAAAGCGCTTGTACCGATTAACGGCACTCCCCTTCTTAAAACAGTGCTGACAAAGCTGATTGAAGGCGGTTATGACGACATCGTCATCAACGTGCACCATTTTGCAGAGCAAATCGAACAATATCTCAACTCCTGCAACAATTTTGGAGTCCGTATCCGTCTTTCAGACGAAAGAGACCTTCTTAGAGAGACAGGCGGCGGCATCAGACATGCTGCCCCCCTCCTTGTAAGTCCCACTCCCACACCGTTTTTAGTGCATAATGTGGATATTATTTCCAATCTCGACTTAAAATGGTTTGAACATGAATACCGCACCGCTTCAGTCGAAAACGGAGAAGACAAACTGATAGCCACTATACTTGTAAGCAGCAGAGCTACAACAAGATACTTTCTATTTGACGATAATTGCAATCTTGTCGGATGGACAAATATCGCTACGGGAGAGATTAAAACTCCTTTCACGGACATTGATGTCTCAAAATGTACGAAATTGGCTTTTGCAGGGATACACTACATATCGCCTGCCATTTTTTCGTTAATGAAAGAGTGGCCGGAGAAATTTTCGATAGTTGATTTCTATCTCTCCATTTGTGATAAATACGTGATAAAAGGGGTACAAATGGCACACCTCGAAATGCACGATGTGGGGAAAATTGCAGATTTAGGTGTGAGTGACACGGTCCTTTAGTTCCGCCCTCTTGGCAAAATTCCATCTGTCGATAGTCCCTACGAGATAGCCGGTAATGCGTTGAAGCCTGTCTATACGGTCACTTCCGCATTCAGGGCACTTCTGAAGGTCAATTGCAGCGTCTTCGTATCCGCAATCACAGCAGCGATTACGATTGTGATTGACAGAACAATATCCCATGTTGTATTTATCCATCAAATCGACAACAGACATTATCGCTTCAGTATTATGAGTTGCATCTCCATCCATTTCCACATAGAAAATATGCCCTCCCCGTGTGAGTTCGTGATATGGAGCCTCTATTCTTGCCTTATGAGAGGCAGAGCATTTGTAATAAACGGGAACGTGATTGGAGTTGGTGTAATATTCTTTATCAGTAACTCCTTTTATTTCACCAAATCGGGCCTTATCAATCTTTGTAAACCTACCTGACAGCCCTTCAGCGGGAGTTGCTATTATGCTGAAATTGTGTTTGTATTGTTCGGAGTACAGATCGGCTTTCTCCTTCATTCGCAGCACTATCTTCAATCCAAGCTGTTGAGATTCATCTGATTCGCCGTGATGATGCCCTGTAAGAGCTATCAAAGCTTCTGCAAGGCCGATAAATCCGATTCCCAATGTCCCCTGATTGAGGACGGATTCGATTCTGTCTTCAGGTCTCAGATGTTCGCAACCTGTCCAGAGGGATGACATCAGGAAAGGAAATTGCTTTGCTATAGCCGTTTTCTGAAAATCGAAACGATCATTAAGCTGACGTGCCGTAACATCGAGTATTCTATCCAACTTGCTAAAAAACATATCAATACGCTGCTCTTTGTCTTTAATATCCATACATTCTATGGCAAGTCTGACCGGATTGATCGATGTAAAAGAGAGGTTGCCCCGCCCTATGGATGTCTTGTCTCCGAATCTGTTTTCAAACACTCTTGTACGACATCCCATTGTGGCAAGCTCGTATTTGTATCGCTCCGGGTCATCTTCCCGCCATAGCTCATGCCGATTATATGTTGCATCCAAATTTACGAAATTGGGAAAAAAGCGCCTTGCAGTCACTTTGCAGGCATATTGATAGAGGTCATAATTCGGATCTGACGGAAGGTAACTCACTCCCCTTTTTTTCTTCCAGATCTGAATAGGAAAAATAGCTGTGACACCATTCCCGACACCTTCATACGTGCTCGTCAGAAGTTCTCTGATAACACATCTGCCTTCTGCCGAAGTATCTGTTCCATAATTAATTGAGCTGAATACCACCTGATTGCCTCCTCTCGAATGGATTGTATTCATATTGTGGATAAACGCCTCCATCGCCTGATGTACTCTTTTTGTTGTGCGGTTGATTGCATATTGTACAACGCGCTCCTTCCCTGTTATCCCATTCAAATCGCTCTTTATATAGTCGTTTATATGAATGTCGTTGTAACAAGAATAGTCTTCTCCCTCAAATTGTCCAATCAATTTAAGCTCCTCTATAAATGTCATCCTAACATACGGAGCTAAATAAAAGTCGAAAGCCGGTACTGCCTGCCCTCCATGCATCTCATTTTGAGCAGCTTCAAGAGCCATACATGTAAGTACGCTCGCTGTCTCTATACGCTTTGCAGGGCGCGATTCGGCATGATTGGCGGTAAACCCTTCAGCTAAAATCCTGTCAAGAGGATGCTGTACACAGGTAAGGCTTTTCGTGGGATAATAGTCGAGGTCATGTATATGGATATACCCATTCTCCACAGCCGAACGTGCCTCCTCCGAAAGCAACTCGTCTTTCGCAAACCACTTTGTGGTCTCGCCTGCAAATTTGAGCATCATTCCTGCAGGTGTATCGGTATTGAGATTGGCATTTTCACGTGTCATCTCATTAGCCTCTATATCAATTAATTTGAGAAAATTATCAATGTTTTCTTCTTTTTTCATTTATCTAAATTATAATCTTTCAAAATTAACGATTTTATTTCTTTTTTCAAAGTTTAGGAAGCTGTTTTTATTTTGGTTATCTTTGTATTTTGGGTTTTAAATATAAAAAGTTATGTCGAATTACTCATATTGTTCCGATAAGTATCAATATACTATGGGGAAATCTTTCTACGACAATGGTATGAAAGACAAAATTGCGGTTTTCAATCTATTTTTCAGAAGTGCTCCCGACAATAACAACTGGGCTGTCGTAAGTGGAATAAAAGAGGCTCTGGAAATGATTGCAGCATTAGGTAGTGCCGATATTTCGTTTTTTGAGCAGTTTTTGCCCGGAGATGAGTATCGGGAGTTCAGGGAATATCTCTCCAAAATGAAATTTACGGGAAAGGTCTATGCCATGAAAGAGGGAGAAATCGTATTTCCGAGAGAGCCTGTATTAACTATCGTAGGACCGATAATTGAAGCTCAAGTGCTTGAAACCCCACTGCTTTGCATTATGAATCACCAGATGGCTATTGCCACAAAGGCATCAAGAGTGACACGTGCCACCAAACATCCTGTCAGTGAATTCGGTTCACGCAGAGCTCATGGTCCGTGGGCTGCCGTTTATGGGGCAAAAGCAGCATTCATAGGAGGGTGCCTCAACAGCTCCAATATCCTGACAGCCACCAAATTCGGGTTCCAATCAAGCGGGACGATGGCTCACAGCTACACCACATCGTTCGGCTGTTCGATTGAAGGAGAATATCATGCTTTTGATACCTATATCAAAACTCATAAGAATGAGGGACTTATATTGCTTGTCGATACATTCGACACTCTCAAATGCGGTCTTAAAAATGCAATCAGGGCATTTAAAGACAATGGTATAGATGATAGTTACACTTACGGATACGGTATCAGATTAGACAGCGGAGACCTTGCATATCTATCGAGGAAATGTCGTGAAGAGCTTGATGCTGAAGGACTTCTTAAATGCAGAATATTTGCTACCAACTCGCTTGACGAGTATATTATTTCGGACCTTGAGAAACAGGATGCAAAAATAGACTCTTACGGAGTGGGAGATGCCATCGCCACAAGTAAGCACAATCCTTGTTTCGGCAATGTCTATAAACTTGTACAAGTTGATGATGAGCCGGTGCTCAAACGTTCCGAGGATAAAGCCAAGCTGATTAATCCCGGATTTCAGATTACTTACAGAATCATTCAGGATGGCAAATTTCAGGCGGATGTCACCTGTCTCAGGGATGACTCATTTGCAAAAGCAATTCAAAAATATGAAGAAATCACCATCACTGCCGAGCTTGACGAAACGAAAATAACCACTTATCCTGCAAACTCTTATACCTATAAGCAATTGCAGGATCTTGTATATGACAACGGAGTTATTTTTGCAGACGAGAGGACCATTTTCGAGAAAAGAGATTACTATTTAGCCAATCTTCGCTCTCTCAATGAGACACAGACCAGAATCATCAATCCGCACTACTACAAAGTGGATATTTCTGATGACTTGTATGATTTGAAGATGAGGCTTATCAATAAGATTATACAGCAGATCAATCACATGAGCGAATTGGCAGACAAAAGCGGAATCAGACATTTTTCACACGTTGTGGTGGATATGCTTTATGACTTTATAGATGGCTCACTTGCCTGTCTCAATTCTGAAAATGCAGTCAGGGAGAGTGTCGGGTATATCAATAGTCACCCTGACCAGAAAGTGTTCTATGTCCTTGACCACCACCCGGCCAATCACTGTTCATTTAAGGAATATGGCGGCATCTGGCCGGCTCACTGCGTAATGCAAACTAAGGGAGGAGATATTCACAGCTTATTCTATACCATTGAAAATGAGGGCAACAGACCTTCTCGTGACAATAAATTCTATAAAGGGACTAATCCTAAAAAAGAGCAATACTCAGGTTTTGAAAGTCACGACCGCGAAGGGATAGAGCTCAATTCCGTTATCTCCAAAGATGTGATTGTCAGCGGTATAGCCACTGAATATTGCATTCGTGAGACTTGTTTTGACCTCGTAAAGACAGGACATAATGTGTTTCTGTTGGAAAATTCTCTCGGATATATTGACGAAAAAGGGCACAACAAGGTATTGAGGGAGCTTTCAAAGATAGGTGTTAAAATTATTTGATATGAAATATATAGGTATCGACCTCGGAGGCACTAAGGTTGCCGGGGCTGTTTTTAATGAAAATGGAGAAATTCTGCTTCAGAAGAGTTCTCTCCTCAACGACAGGACCGGCAAGGATGTCGGTAATCTGGTATGTGAGTTTTGCGCAGACCTCTGCATAGAAGGGGACATCTCCCATTCCGATAAAAAAAGCATCGGCGTCTGTATCCCGGGGATTTCGTATTCTGCCACAGGATGTGTCTGGGCACCGAATATTCCGGGATGGGACAATTACCCGTTAAGAGAACAAATCATGACGGAAATTCCAAATGCAACCGTAACCATTGAAAGCGACAGGACTTGTTATATACTCGGAGAGACTACAATGGGATGTGCCAAAGGATGCCGAAATGCTGTATTTATTGCAGTAGGAACAGGCATTGGAGCGGGAATACTGATTGATAATCAGGTACTTCACGGCAATTCCGATATTGTGGGAGCCATCGGATGGCTCGCCCTCAAACCGCCTTATCTTAAAAAATACGACCAGTGCGGATGTTTTGAGTCACATTGCTCCGGTGAAGGACTTGCAACTCAGGCACGATATTTTCTTAAAGAAGACAAACAATATTGCGGACAATTGAGAAATTACAAGATTAAAGATATTACTTCGTACCATATATTTCAAGCTTATAAGGAGGGAGATCCCATAGCAGTGAGAGTTATAGATCAGGCCATCGAGATGTGGGGAATGGCCGCCGCCAATTTAGTGAGCATCTTCAATCCAGAGAAAGTGATTTTCGGAGGAGGAGTATTCGGCCCTGCCTCCAGATTCATTGGCAGGATAAAGAAAGAGGCTTCAAAATGGGCGCAGCCTATCAGTATGAAACAAGTAGAATTCACTAAAACACAATTGCCTAAACTTGCAGGTCTATACGGTGCAGGTGCCGTGGCAATCAAATTTGCAAAATAAAACTATGGAACAACAAAAAACGAACATCAAGGTATTGGTTGCCGCTTTTCTCGGCATCTTTTTCTTCGGGATGGCATTCTTGGTAATGGGTGCCATTCTTCCATCTCTGACAGAGGCTTTTTCCCTTTCAAAAGAGCAGGAGTCAACCCTGGCCAGCATTCTCCCTTTAGGAGTACTGTTCGGATCAATGTTTTTCGGTCCGATAATAGACAGGTACGGATATAAATTGCTTCTTATTGCAGCGACTGCAATCGGTGTGGCCGGCCTTGAGATACTTGCATTTTCTTCCCTATTTTCAGTAATAGTTATAGCCGTGTTCATGATAGGTTTTTGCGGAGGGATGTTGAACGGTTCGACAAGTGCGATCGTTTCGGACATTTCGAGCGACAAGGCGAGGACATCCAACTTGTTTCTTCTCGGAATGGTGTATTGCATAGGGGCTTTTACCATTCCATGGATTATGGCGACAATGTCCGAAAACTTTACATATACTCCTATCGTGGCCGTTGCCGGAGCCGTAATGTTCCTTTCATTGCTCTACTATCTGATTATTCCGTTTCCTGAAGCTAAATGCAAACAGGGAGTTCCGTTCAAGAGTGTCCTGAAAATGATAAAAGAGCCTACTCTCATCATTTTCAGCTTTGCATTGTTTTTCCAAAGCGCACTTGAGGGGATTTCCAACAATTGGGCTGCCAAATTTCTAAGCTCCCCGCAAGTCGGATTTTCTACTGAAACAGCTCTTTATGCTTTAAGTTTCATCCTTGTAGGCCTTGCAATCAGCAGATTTGTACTTGTCTTCGTATCGAGAATGGCTTCAAGCAGAGTAATTGTGATTACAAGCATGTTATTGGCTGCTGTCGGCACAGTCTGTCTTATGATTGCCGAGACAAATACCGTTGCAATTGTCGGAACCACACTTTTAGGCATGGGACTTGCAGCAACATTCCCCGTTACTTTCGGAATACTTGGAGCGAAATACAGCAGCATGTCAGGAACGGCATTCAGCTTCGCACTTGTTATTGCTCTGATAGGCAATACTTTGCTAAACAAATTAGTAGGTGTACTCGGTGCCGAATCGCTTCCGATAGTGATATTATGCTCGATAGCATGTCTGATAGTTCTCTTCCTGATAGGATGTTCAACTGTCAAGACACCTGAAAAGGCGTAATAGGTTTTGATGAATTTATATATGAGAAGAGTAGCAAAATTAATATTGATTATTACCTGCATGGGGATTTTCCCCACCGGAGTGTCGTATGGCTTCGGATTTCGCATACCTGCCGGGCAGGACAGTGTGACTGCGGCACAGGATTCGCTTTCCGCCACAAGAGCTGCACGCCAGAGCTATTACTCTTCCATATACCCTGTTGACTCCAATTTTATCTGGAAAGTCGATACATTAAGTCTGCCGTATATAGATTCTGTCTATACTGCATATTTTGACTCGCTTGAGCTTATACTCCCGGATGCAAGGGATGTCAAGCGGGCCGAGCGTAAAGTCAGAAGGGAATACAAAGACAGCGTGAGGCTTGCCACGCCCCGTATTCTCAGTACCTTTGCCATTCCAGACTCATTGTACTATGAAAGGCTCCTTATGTGGACTCATGATAGAGGATTCAATGAGCTCGAACTTCAAAAATTGGATACAAACTATAATTACCATTTCAACGACTATCCTTTCCTGAAAAAGGATGTAAACGCCACGTATTTAGGTGTAATCGGTTCAGCCACACAAAATTACAACTATTTTAAACGCGAAAGGCTTGAAGTGTTTCCTATGATGGATCCGTATATAGGATATTCATTTACTCCCGAAACAATGCCCCAATATAACACTAAAACTCCATATACCGAGTTGGCGTATTGGGGGACGCTATTTGCCATAAAAGAGAAGGAAGAGTCTGAATTGAAGATACTTTCCACCCAAAATATAACTCCCGCACTCAATTTTACATTGAGCTATCAGCGCTTCGGCTCGAAAGGTATGCTCAAAAATGAAAATACCGACAACAGAACGTTTATGGTGGGAATCAATTATCTTGGCAAAAAGTATCTGATGAATGCGGGATATATAGGACATCGGATTTCGAGAACGGAAAACGGCGGTATCAGGGAATCAACATGGATAAGAGATACCACCATTGATGCAAAAGCCATTGAAGTCAATCTTTCAAGTGCATCTAATGCCCTTAAAAGGCGTACTTTCTATATAACGCAATCATATTCCATTCCTATCAATTTCTTCCGCAAAGATGCCGATTCGCTCTCTTTGGGAGAAGGGACAGTTGCCTACATAGGTCACAGCGGTGAGTATTCCACATACACAAAAAAATACGTTGATAAAATATCGGAAAGTGATACTTACGGCAGAAATTTCTATTTCGGCAAATTTAATCTGAATAAGGTTGACAGTGCCGACTCTCTCGGTGTCACACGATTTGAAAACAAAGGATTTATCCGTCTCCAGCCTTTTGCTCCGGATGCAATGATTTCAAAGCTCGATGCCGGAGTGGGATACCAGATTTTATCCCTTTATTCTTTTAATCCTTCATTTTATGTAACCGGCAACAAATCCGAATCGCAACACAATATGTATCTGTATGCCGGAGCCTCAGGTCAATTCAAAAAATATCTCTCATGGGAAGCTGACGGCAAATACAATTTTGCAGGATATAATATCAACGACTTTCATATAAACGGCAAAATCAGATTGTCGGTTTATCCTTTTGAGGATGGAATGCACCTGACGGGCAAATTCCATACATCACTTCGTGAACCTCATTTATTTAATCAGAAAATATATACGAACCATCACGTATGGAATAACGATTTTAAAAAAATTTCCGAAACAAGGATTGAGGGAACTTTCGATATTCCGAAATATAAATTGCAGGCATTTTTCGGATATGCCTTAGTTGATGGAATGATTTACTACGACACTTTGTCTGTCGTTAGACAGCTTGATTCTCCCGTAAGCATAATGAGCGCTTACCTCGAGAAAAACTTTAAATTATGGGTATTGCACTTTGATAACAGGGCTCTATTCCAACTATCGTCCAATCAAGATGCCGTTCCACTGCCCACATTAGCTTTAAACCTCAGATACTACTTTCAATTTAATATCGTGAAGGATGTAATGAGTATGCAAATAGGACTGAATGCACTATTTAATACAAAATATTATGCCCAGACATACAGTCCGGACTTAGGAGTGTTCTATAATCAAAATCAGGAAAAAATCGGCAGTACACCTTACTTTGACGCCTTTGTCAATGTTCAATGGAAGCGTGCATGTGTATTTGTCAAATACACCAACACGTTTATAGGATGGCCGGATTCCGACTATTTTTCTGCATATCATTACATTAAACCTCAACATGGTATAAAATTTGGTATATTCTGGCCGTTCTATGTACAATAGCGACTATGATAAAAAGACAGATTAAACCATTTTTAAAAATAGTTATTTGTTTGATTGTCATTATTCTGATATGGATGATAACGCCGTCACAGGTAGGAAATGACAACAATTTTTACACTTTTTCCAAAGAAAAAGTAGAGTGTTCGATACTCATCAATGGAGGGATGTTTGCATCGAAAGGGAGACCTGTCGGATTCAATTACGAATTATTACGTGTCTTTGCAGACTTCAACAACTGTATAGCCAATATCGATCCTCCGGCAGAATCTTACGATTGCTGGAAGGAGCTTGTCAAAGGCAATTACGATATACTTGTTGTCAACATAAATGATACGGTCCCCGAATATTATTCGGACATGATATTCCTAAGTGTTCCAATTAATAACAATGGAGTATGGGCCGTCACAAGAGACAACTTGAAAATGCTGAATGCCATCAACTTCTGGTTGGCCGAATTTCAAGACGACAAGTCTTATAAACAGATGATATATAGGTATTTCAGATCTTATAAAATTGAGCCGTATCTGGTGCCGGATGGAGAAAAGGTGAGCGCCCTTTCACCTTATGATGCGATTATCAAGAAATACAGCAAATACATAGGTGTGGATTGGAGATTACTCTCATCCGTCATATATCAGGAATCGAGATATTCAATGGGGGCCGAATCTCCGCGCAACGCTCTCGGACTGATGCAGATTAAAAAAGGAACTGCATCTCGATATGGAATCGACAACCTGTACGACCCTGAACTCAATGTAAAGGCAGGCACTCTGCATATTGACTACCTGCTTAAAATGTTCCACGATCAGGGGATTGACTCAGCCAATGTAATTAAATTCGCCCTTGCATCATATAATGCAGGTGAAGGCAGGATTATGGAGTGTCGCCAAGTGGCTGACTCTCTCGGATTGGATCCG
>JAQUBZ010000049.1 GCA_028686425.1 Bacteroidales bacterium
CTGTGTGCTCTCC
The DNA here is from genome assembly GCA_028686425.1 of Bacteroidales bacterium. GTDB lineage: Bacteria > Bacteroidota > Bacteroidia > Bacteroidales > UBA932 > Cacconaster. Next base: position 14 of record JAQUBZ010000049.1, read on the forward strand.
GATAAGATTGATTCTGCCCGGAGATGTGAAGATTGCGCACCTGTCAGTGCCGAATTGCTTTTCAAAGCACTCTTTTACAGTTTTTTCATCTATCATAGTATTGAAGTTTAAATTAATATGTCTTTATTACTATTGTCGCTCCTTTCAGACCGTCAGCCTCTGCCGTAAACTTTATCGTCCCCCTGTCTGTAGAAGACTGTACTATGGCGGTCAACTGTCCGCTGAATGTGTGCATTTGCGGAATATGAAACAATTCGGTGTTTGTAGCATCTCCATTGGCGGCAGCTCTGAAACGCCCGTCTCCTTCTACCCCAAATTTAATCATTTTATTTTCATTCGGGCAAAGAATTCCATTTTTATCTGTGATTTTCACATTTATATATACCAGATCTTTACCGTCAGCCGCTATTTTCAGCCTGTCCGCAGAAAGTTCTATATGATCTGCATCTCCGGCCGTAACCATCTTGGCACGCTGCTGTTCAACACCTGCTGAATCATACGCAACCACCTCTATTTCACCCGGTTGATAAATCACTTTCGGCCACATAAGCCTATACCGTTCAAGGAGGGAATTCTTATTTTTAGTCTTTATTCCCTGTGACACTCCATTGACAAACAACTCCGCCGAAGGATAATTGGTATAGCAGAATACCGGAACACACTCTCCCTGCTTTCCGTCCCAATTCCAATGAGGGAGCAGATGCAGAGTGTTGTCTTGTTCATTCCAGATGGAACGATAGAGAAAATACCTGTCCTTCGGGATCGAAGCCAGATCGACAATGCCGAAAAGCGAACTATGGTTAGGCCAGGCGTCTGTATCATACGGTGTCGGCTCTCCCAGATAATCAAATCCGGTCCATGCAAACTGTCCTATAGTCCACGGATAATCATCTGCCAAAGCAAAATCTTCATCCGGAATATTCGACCACCAGCAGTATTCCAAATCGTAAGATGATGATTGATGGTCATCATACATAGCTCCCGCCTTCGGCTCGGCAGGAAATTTATAGACTCCTCGGGAACTTACAGTAGAAGCGGTTTCCGAGCCAAGCACTATTTTTTGAGGTAAATCATCGTATGCCTCCTGATACCTGAGTGTCCTGTAATTAAGCCCCACAACATCCATAAGGGCTGCAAATCCGTTACTTACCACACAAGAGACCTGATCCATGCCGCAAGTCACCGCTCGCGAAGAGTCTTCTCTGTGACATATTCCCTGTAAAAATGAAGCGACCCTGTACCCCTGATCATCGCATTGGGTAGGCACCTCGTTGCCTATGCTCCACATCACCACACTCGGATTATTACGATAGTGGTGAATCATATTGACCATGTCTTTTTCAGCCCACTGATTGAAAAATCTGTGATAACCATTCTCGCACTTGGCTATATCCCATTCGTCAAACGATTCGACTATCATCATAAATCCCATCTCGTCACATAATTGTACTAATTCCGGAGCCGGCATATTGTGAGAAGTTCTGATGGCATCGCATCCCATATCCTTAAGTATGGTCAGTTGCCTTTTGATGGCAGCCTTGTTGACGGCAGCGCCAAGCGGTCCCAGATCGTGATGATTGCACACCCCTTTAAATTTACGTTTTACCCCATTCAGGAAAAAGCCCTTATCAGGAATTATTTCCACGGAGCGGATACCGAATTGTGTACTGTATTCATCAAGCAGAGTTCCGCTCAAAACGCCTATAGTGTTCGCTTCGGCAATCACTTTGGTCCGAATAGTATATAAAAACGGCGTTTCCGGCGACCACAGTTCGGGATTATCTATCATAAAAGTCTGTACGGCAGTACTATCGTCCTTTATTTCAAACTCTTCGGAATAAGACACCTGATGTCCTGCGCCGTCAAGTATTTCTGTCATGAAATCCACTTCATTTGTTTTGGCATTATCAATACTGATCTGAAGCATCACCTTGGCCTTATCTGAAGTTACTTCAGGCGTAGTGACATAAGTTCCCCAGACAGGAATATGTATTCGGTTGTTGGTAATTATGTGGACGTTACGATAGAGACCGGCTCCAGGATACCACCTTGAAGAAAAAGGAGGGTTTTCAAGCCTCACAGCAAGGACATTGTCTTTCCCGTTTTTATTAATGTAATCTGTTATATCACAGTGAAATGAATTGTACCCCAAAGGCCATTCTATTACAAAGTTCCCATTGATATACACCTTCGCCTCACTCATGGCTCCGTCAAACAGTACTGATACGGATTTTCTGTTTCTGTCAAAATTCGGCACATCAAAAGATGTTCTGTACCAACCTGTTCCGACATACGGCAGCCCTCCGGTCCTCCCTGTCTTGACCGATATTTCAGTCTCGAAATTCTGTGTTATTGCAATATTCTGGAGGTCGTTTGATCTGTCGAAAGGGCCATATATCGCCCAATCATGAGGAACAGTGACATCCGCCCACCTCGAATCATCAAAATTCACCTTTTCGGCTCCCTGAAAATCACCTTTTGCAAATTTCCATCCCGTCTCAAGCAATACGTCACTCCTTATCGGTTCATGACGTGAACAGCTGATAATGAATATAAAAGCAATTGCAATAAAAGCTGCAGGATAGATAACATATTTCACATTGTATTTCATAAGTCGATTCAGTTTTTAAAGGCATCAAGGGCAATTGTAGGCTTTCCGCTGTTGTCGAAAGCGCTTTTGGTATAATGGCTCCAATTGACATATCCTTCAGGCTCCCAATAGAGCACTCCGAGACACTTGCCATTCGTCTCGTTTTTAGCCCTGTATATCAGGTCGCTTAAAAATGCCTTACACTCGGAAGCCTTGTCCCAGCTCATTCCAACTTCGCAGATCATGACGGTCGTACTGAACGTACTTGATACGTAATTGACATTCTCGATACACTGGATATTGAGCACCTTCCAGTTATCCGAATCGGGATACAAAGACATTCCGATCATGTCATATCTGGCCCCGTACTCGGCAATGCCCGTCAAGAGCCATTTATACTGTTCTTTATTCCATCCGTTATCTATGTGAATCATCACTTTTGCTTCGGGAAATACTTCTTTTGCAGCATAATAGCCTGCATTGTTCAATTCAGCATAGTTTTTCATGCTTTTTGAGGCCATTCCGTCATCCCACAACATTCCGTTGGTGGTTTCGTTCCCGATCTGAATCCATTTCGGTGAGATATTATTGGCCTTGAGAGAGTTGAGCACATCTCTGGTATGAGTTGTTATTGCCGACTTCAAGCCCTTCATATCCAATGATTTCCACGCATCAGGCTTGTTCTGTTTGCCGGGATCGGCCCAACTGTCACTGTAATGGAAGTCAATCATCAGCTCCATTCCTATATCATTGGCTCTCTTGGCTTTGGAGAGGACATCCTCCTTCGAGTTCCATCCGTCTGCCGGATTTACCCATACGCGAAGTCGTATAGTATTCATTCCAAGGCTTTTCATCAATGCAAAGCAATCCGTCTTAACACCTTGTGAATCATAGAATAAGGCCCCCTCTTTCTCCATCTGCGTAACCCAGCTGATGTCCGCCCCTTTTGCAAATTCACTTTGGTCCGGTACAGGATTGACAGGCTCGTGTTTGCAACTGCAAGACAAAAGCATAAGCAGAGTTAAATATTTCAGATATTTCATACAAAACACTTTTTAATCGGATAAAGTTACCAAAATTTTTCAATAATGATAAATTCGTATGGCATTTCTTAAAAAATAATTAACTTTGCACCCGTCAAAACGCGGAAATAGCTCAGTTGGTAGAGCGTCGGCTTCCCAAGCCGAAGGTCGCGAGTTCGAACCTCGTTTTCCGCTCAAAACAAAAAAATCCCTGATGACCCCTAAAAGTTTTATCCGACTTTTTGGGGTTATTTCGTAAAGTAATTAAAGTTGTGACAAAGTTTGCTATATGAGCCAAAATTGTTGGTAATGATGCAAAAAGTGGTTGGTAAAAAGGGACTATTTTTTGTGATGTTGGATGAGCGACAGAGAAGTTGTATTTTTCCCAAATCGGCCTCAGAGGCACTTCTGATGGGGGGGGGGATAAAAATTTCTTTAAAAATATTTCAATTTTGTCGATTAT
>JAQUBZ010000014.1 GCA_028686425.1 Bacteroidales bacterium
ATTAGCATTTTCGGCGCGTTCCATGTAAGTAGCAACGCCACCTACAGTTACACAATCGAGCAGTTCTTCTTTCTTCACACCCATCACATCCATCGACATCTGGCAGGCTATAAATTCCACACCATTATTGACGGCCTGCTGGCGTAGCTCCTCAAGAGAAGCAATATTCTTACGTTTCATGATAAGCCGCATCATCTTGTCACCCATTCCGAACATGCTCATTTTTGAAAGATGGAGCTTGCGTGAGTGAGACGGGAGCATCATGGAGAACATCTTTCCAAAGAAATCTTTTTGAACATGAGGCTTTTTTCTCTTCTTTATCACATTCAGCCCCCAGAATGTGAAGAAAATGGTAGTCTTATGACCTGTCGCGGCAGCTCCGTTGGCAAGAACGAATGTCGCGAGAGCCTTATCAAGGTCGTCGCTGAACATGATCAGCGTCTTGGCCTTGTTATCGCATGACGTCGTGAGAGCGCACTCCTTATCTCCCCCTTTTTCAACCACCACTTTGAATTTCCCTTTCTCCTCACTCATAGAGACATACTTGTTGCCGGTAGTATTGCACCATGCCTGAGAATCTCTTGCAAAACCGGGGTCGGTTGCAACTATCTCGAGACGGTCCCCTTCAGATGCAATATCGACAGCTTGTTTCAGTTTCATAATCGGTCCCGGACATTGCAATCCGCATGCATCAATTTTTAAAATTCTGACATTCGAGGCTGCTTTCAAAGCAGCAGTCGGTGTTGACGTTGGTGTCTGCGCCGGTGTTGACGTAATCGGAGCCGTTGCCGCAGAATATGTCTTATAACCTCCGGTAAGGTTCTTTACATTCTTGAAACCCTTTGCTGTCAATATCTTGAGCGCAAGATATCCACGTAATCCTACAGCGCAGAAAAGATATATCTCCTTATCGTCCGGTATTTCAGAAAGTCTGTCCCTTAAATCATCGAGAGGAATGTTGACCGCACCCGCTATGCTCCCCATCTTGAATTCTTCCTCAGTACGTACATCCAGCAAAAGCACCTTATCAGGGTCGGCAGCAGCCATCTCTCTCCATGTAACAATCGGCATTGTCCCGTTTATCACATTAGAAGCCACATAGCCTGCAATTGCGGCCGGGTCCTTTGCCGATGAATATGGAGGAGCATACGCATGCTCTATCTGCATGAGATCATATACAGTCCCGTTGTGCTTGATGATGGTCGCGATTTCATCTATACGCTTATCAACACCATCAGCCCCGATACACTGTGCACCATATAATTGTCCAGAATGAGGATTATATACAAGCTTGATTGTCAATGGATAGGAATCAGGATAATATCCGGCGTGTGAAGCAGAATGAGTAGTTGTACTCGCATATTCAATCCCCAGTCGTTTAAGACGTTTCGCAGCAAGACCGGTAGCCCCGGCTGTCAGATCGAACACCTTGGCAATCGATGTCCCGATCGCCCCTTCGTATTTAACCTTATTTCCGAATACCATATTGTCTGCAACGATCCTCCCCTGTCTGTTCGCCGGATTTGCCAGAAAATTAAGATAAGGTATTCCTGTCAGAGGATGCGGATATTCAATAGCATCACCCACAGCATACACATCAGAAACAGATGTTTCAAGAAACTCATTTACCAGGATACCACCCGCTTCACCGATTTTCAGTCCGGACTTCTGTGCCAGAGTCGTATTTGCCCTGACCCCGATTGAGAGAATCACCATGTCGCTCTCAATCTCTGTTCCGGAGGTGAGATGGAGGACAACCTTGCTTCCATTCTTAGAAAAGCTTTCAACACCCTGCTTCAGGTATAGCGACACTCCTTTGCGGAGCAGATGCTGATGAACATGTGATGCGATGGAATAGTCAAGCGGAGCCATCACCTGGTCTCCCATCTCGACAATAGCGACACGTGCCCCGATATTGTGAAGATTTTCGGCCATTTCAAGTCCTATAAAGCCGCCGCCGACCACGATGGCGCTCTCAACCTTCCGAGTTGAAATAAAGTGTTTGATGCTATCTGTATCATCTACATTCCGAAGTGTGAAAATCGCCTCGTCATCTATCCCTTTCAAAGGAGGACGTACAGGAACGGCTCCGGGAGACAAAAGCAGCTTGTCGTATTTTTCAAAATATTCTACGCCTTCCTCCTGCCTTACCCTCACTTGCTTTGATTCAGTATCAATCTCGATGACTTCACTCTGAATCCTCACATCTATATTAAATCTTTTCCCGAAAGATGAAGGTGTCTGTACAAAAAGTTTATCCCTGTCCGTAATCGTACCGCCTATATAATAAGGCAGTCCGCAGTTGGCATAAGAGATATATCTTCCCTTTTCAAAAAGGATGATCTCTCCGGATTCGTCAATTCGTCTGATTCTGGCAGCTGCAGTTGCTCCGCCTGCTACACCACCAATTATTAAGTACTTCATATTATATATTTATTTTCCATCATTAATTATTTCCATAAGAAATAATATGCAAATATAGTACCATTTTCCAAAAGAACAAATTTCCAATGGAAAATATCTGCAATAATCGAATCAACCGTACATTATTTTTTGAATTAGTCATATCTTTGCAAAAAAACAATGCACTGGTCTCTCATATTGTTAGGATTTATTGCCGGAATTTTTTCGGGCGCCGTGGGTTTTGGCGGAGGAATGATTATTCTTCCCATCATCACCTATTTTTACGGAGTTGAAGTTGCAGTTCCTATCTCGACCATAGCCCAGCTGATGAGTAATCTTTCAAAAGTGGGAATGGGATTTAAGGAGATTAAATGGAAGCAGGTGGGTATGTTTCTTATTCTGGCCGCCCCGTTTACAGCTTTGGGTGCTCTCGGTTTTGCTAAAGTTGACAAGCAGCTGATGACTAAGATATTGTGCGTTTTTCTAATCATTTTTGCAATACTTAAACTGACAGGTAAGTTCAAGTTGCCTCAAAAGAGGGGAACCATGTTGATCGGAGGCGGCATTACGGGGCTTATCAACGGATTGCTCGGCATTTCGGGACCGCTCAGCAGTGCTGTATTTCTAACCCTCGAACTCGCCCCTGTAGCCTATATTGCTTCGGAAGCGGCAGCTGCCTCTGCCATGCACATTATCAAGACTATAGTTTATGGAAAGCTCAACCTGATGAACGGCAACATATTTCTTGTCGGATTGTGTATCGGGGCAGCAATGATTATAGGCAATTATATTGCGCTTAAAACTATCAAAAAGGTCAAAAACAAGTTATATCAGCGAATTGTGGTTGTGGTGATGATTGGTGTCTCAATCTGGCTCTTCTTTTCCGTATAGACATCTTTGAATTGTCATGGAAAATTAATATTTTGTCATAAATTTGTATTTATCAATTAAAATCTGAAAAAATGAAAGAAAATTGGAAACCGGGAACCATGATATATCCTCTGCCTGCCGTACTTGTCAGTTGTGGAGAAACTCCCGAAGAGTATAACATAATGACCGCTTCATGGACCGGCACTATATGCAGCGACCCTCCGATGTGCTATATTTCTCTTCGCAAAGAGAGACATTCTTACGAAATCATCAAAAGAACAGGCGAATTTGTAATAAATATCACCACAGAAGAGCTTGCACGCGCCACAGATTGGTGCGGAGTCCGTTCAGGAAGAGAGTATAACAAATTTGAAGAGATGAAGCTCACCCCTGCCCCTTCACTGCATCTGAAAGCTCCGATTATTGAGCAATCCCCTATCTCAATAGAATGTAAAGTAAAGAATATCATTGAACTCGGTTCTCACGATATGTTTATGGCAGATGTTGTGAATGTTCAGATCGACAGTAAATACATAGATAAGAGTACAGGCAAATTCGATCTTTCAAAAGCGGCTCCATTAGCCTATTCACACGGAGAATATTTTACTCTCGGACAATATATCGGCAATTTCGGATGGTCTGTCAAATCGCGTAAAAAATAGGTCAGACAGCCACTCTCATTATAATTCCGAGAAAATTTTTGATTTTGGTATCGGAAACTGCTGTTTGTGTATCAAGTCTTATACTCAATGGCTCTCCGGTAAGGTTGCCTTTTATTACGAATATGGGGCCCGAATTTGTCATGGCTTCGTCTATAATCCTATCCGAGAGCATGGAGCGTATCTGATCGGAGACGGCTTTGGCAATAGTGCAATCCATGAGAGATAAATCTATAGTGTTTGTACTCCATTTTCCCGATCCGAAAAGAAGAGAGACAACCGGACCTGTCACAACTGCACCGGAGGCAATCAACAAGTCTGAAAATAATTCTTTCAGAATTGTTACTATCAAAAATTTGTTATTGTTCCCCATCTTTCAATAATTGTTTTGCCCTTTTTGCAATAGTTTTTGAACCGTATAACGGAAGCATTTCGCATATTTTTTTCTTGTTCAACCCGGACAAATTGTCAAAATGTGCATTGGAATCAATATATAAAGTATCAAGGAATGCCCTTTCCGGAGTTGCAATATTGATGTCGTTTTTAATGGCTACTCCGTATGTCGAAACGAGAATTTCACCCTTCAACTTTGTAATTCTTATATTTTTGTCGTCAATATTGATATTTCTGCTCAAATATCCTGCAAGTGTGACGGTTCCATCGTGACGGGCGATTACGCCACTCCTGTAGAGAACCGACTGAAACGAAATATAGACCGGAGTGTAGAGCAGACATGCAAGCTCTTCAAACTTGTATTCAGGCTTGGTGTAAATCCCTTTTCGAGGATTGAGCAATTTGCCGGTTCTGACAGCATAATTCAGGCGGTAATTGATTGAATCGAAATCAAATTCGTTGACAAGCATTGCCACGTCCGACAAACGGAAGACACTCCTCTTATCGGTTTCTATGGCTGAAATGATGCTGTTATTGCGTTTTATTTCATTCATTTTGGCAAATCATACGTATAGTTCTCAAAGATAGTGATAAAAATATTATATGCCAAATTAATTAGGTATATTTGCACAATAAATCACATATACTAAATAATTATTATAAACACTTAATTATATGAAACTTGATGGAAGAAGAGTCAGCAGTAATGTTGATGATCGCCGCGGCAGACGCGGAGCAAAAGTCGGTGGATTCGGCATCGGCGGTCTCATTATCATCGGACTCATAACATGGCTTATGGGAGGTAACCCTCTTGAAGTAATCGGTGACCAGGCTGCCGTTTCAGGCAATGCCTCACAACAGACAGAATATGTTCCTGATGCACAGGAGGAAGAATTAGCCACTTTCTCCAAGCAGATACTTGCCGGTACAGAAGATATCTGGAGCGATATTTTCAGAGAAATGGGACGTACTTATCAACCCCCTAAGTTGGTGTTGTTTACAGATGCAGTACAGTCAGGATGCGGTTATGCATCGGCACAGACAGGTCCGTTCTATTGTTCGGGGGATCAATGTGTGTATATTGACCTCTCATTTTTCAGGGATATGAAAAACCAGCTCGGAGCCGATGGAGATTTTGCGTATGCTTACGTAATCGCACACGAAGTGGGGCATCATGTACAATATCTGCTCGGCACACTCTCGGAAGCTCATAATCAGATGCGCGGCCTAAGTGAGTCCAAAAGCAATAAGATACAAGTAAGACTTGAATTGCAAGCCGATTTTTATGCAGGCGTATGGGCATACAACGACAACAAACGCTTCAGGTCACTCGAAGATGGAGACATTGCCGAAGGGATGAATGTCGCATCGAAGATTGGAGATGACTACCTTCAGAAAAAGGCCAGAGGCTATTCCGTTCCCGATTCATTCAATCACGGTACATCGGCTCAACGCATGCGCTGGCTTAAAAAAGGACTCAGCACAGGCAATATCAACGACGGTGATACTTTTTCGCCAAGATATAGCGACTTATAACATCTTTGGAACCGTTTTTGCTAAGAAGCTGTTCGTTGCACAATAACAATTAAAATGAAAAAATACTTACTACTACTCGTACTTATTTCTGCTGTTTCATGTACTAAAATGACTCCTGAAAAGCAGATTGCCCGCATTTTCAATTATTTCGACAAAAATACTTCCGCTGTTTCAACACTTGAAACAGTATGCAATAATTATCCTGCACGTATGTCAGGCAGTCAGAACAATTCTGATGCGATTGACTATTTTACCCTTGTTTTGGGAAAATATGTCAAACCCGATAATCTTTGGACACAGGATGTCACAGTTCCCAATTGGAATCCGGGTGAGACGAAAGTCACCTGTATCCCATCAAAAGGGGAGCCCTTTAATCTTAATTCCGTTCCTTTGGGGCTTTCCATAGGCACGGATGGCCAAACCATTACGGCAGATGTTGTGGAAGTATCCTCAAGAGAAGATTTCGATAAAGCTGCAATCAAAGATAAAATAGTTTTTTTCAATGAAGCGATGAGTGATGAAAATGGCTATGGCAAGGCCGGATGGCAACGCAGACAGGGAGCAGCCATGGCCGCAAAGAGAGGTGCTGTCGGTGTGATTGTACGTTCTCTGACCAAACTCACCAATGATGACCCTCATACAGGCGTTACCAACTATGAAGATTCGGTAAAGCAGATTCCTGCAATAGCCATTTCGACTATGGGGGCCGACAAGCTCTCTGCGGAGCTGAAAAATGACAAACGTATGAAACTTTCCATAAGTTCAACTTCAAAAAGACTTCCTGATGCCATTGGACGCAATCTTGTCGCCGAATTTACGGGCAGAGAGCATCCTGAACACATTATCCTCCTTTCCGCCCATATCGATTGCTGGTTCAACAGTCAGGGAGCACAGGACAATGCCGCAAGTTGCGTGGCTGCCATCGAGACACTGAGAGCATTCAAAAAGCTTGGAATAAAGCCTAAAAATACCATTCGCATCGTTCTTTATCAAGACGAAGAGACAGGTTTGGCCGGAATGAAGGAATATGCAAAGATTGCAAAGGAAAAAGATGAACAATATCTGTTCAATATGGAAATGGACAGCGGTGCAGGCGGACCTAAGACATTTATGGTAAGCGAGCCGGAGGGATTCTATATAAAAATGAAAGATATTGTCAACCAATATCTTTCAAGTTACGGAGTAGAAGAAATACAATCTTTGAAAGGCGGTCGTGCCAATTGGCCTCTGACCGAAAAAGTACATGCTCCATTCTATCTGTACAGATCAAATACCGAAAAGTACTTCGATATTCACCATTCTTCTTCCGATAATTTTGACAAGGTGGATCAGGCAGCCTTCAAAAAAGGAATAGCTGCCATCACCTCCTTTGTCTATTTGATGGATTAACCACTATATGGATGTCCTTAATGATTAGTGAATTATAATTCAGCTTTTTTAAGTGCAGTAATAGTAGCCTGACGCCCCATTTCCACGATTTCGTCAAATTTGTAGAATTCCATGGTACTGTATGCGTTTTTAGGGATGCTTACCACTACCTCCGGCTTGTATAAGGCTATAGAGCGCTCGGAATTGGTTTGAAGCATCATGGAAAACGAGTCGGAAAGAAGCGTATAATAATTAAGTGACTCCTTTTCCTCTTTGGAAAGCGACTTTTTCTCTTCAAAGCTCATCAGATGGTGGATTGGAATCTTTAGCTTTTCAAAAAAAGATTTCTCCTCTTCTTTCTGAAATGTACTCTTCGGTGTTTTACGCTTGAATGCAAATGGAGCATTAAGGTCAACACATACCAATATGTCTCCGTCTGTCCTCTGAACTCTGTCGAGAGGAATCGGATTTGACACTCCTCCGTCTATAAGTATCATATCCCCTATTTTATACGGTTTGAACAGAGAGGGAATGGAGATTGAGGCGCGAATGGCATCAAACAGATTGCCACTGTTGAAGACCACCTCTTTTCTGTGTTTTATGTCTGTTGAAACTGCCGTAAACGGGACATTCAAATCTTCAATATTCTTGTTTGGAACAAATTTCTTTAATTCGGTGATAATCTTCTGTCCTTTTACAAATCCATCCATACTTACCGTAAAATCGAGCAATGTAAAGACTTTCATCTTATCAACGCTCTTCATCCATTCTTTAAAGGCATTTAATCCACCGGCGGCATAAATACCGCCTATCAATGCTCCCATAGAGGCTCCGGAAATGGAAGTTATTTCAAACCCCCTTTTTTCAAGTTCTTCTATGGCGCCAATATGGGCAAGTCCCCGTGCTCCACCGCTGGCAAGGACAAGTGCAACTTTTCTACTCATTTGTTTAAGTTTGTTAAATAGTTATCATCCAAAGTTAAGAATATTTTTAATTTTGTACCACAAAATAGCAATTTCATGAAACAAGTATTATCATTTCTTTCGGAATTAGTTGAAAATAACAATAAGATATGGTTTGATGCTCACAAACAGGATTATCTTAAAGCACAGGCCACATTTAACCGGATTGCAGCCGAAATTATAGAAGGAGTCGGACAATTTGACCCTTCAGTCAGGGGGTTACGATTAAAAGACTGTACCTATAGGTTTTACAGAGATATAAGATTTTCAAAAGACAAATCTCCCTACAAAACCCATTTCGGAGTATTCGTTGCCCAGGGAGGCAAATGCAGCGGACATTCAGGTTACTATTTCCACATAGAGCCGAATGGAGCCAATTATTTGCAGCACAGCTTATTATGTTGTGGAGCATACGCTCCTGAACCCATAGTACTCAAGAGCATCAGAGAAGAATTCATGCTTAATGGCGATGGTCTTGCAGAGAGTATAAAAGAGGCCGAAGGGTTTGAACTTGACAGAAGTTATGCCCTCAAAAATATCCCTAAAGGGTTTCCGGCAGACTCGGAGTATGCCGAATATTTCAAACTCAAAAATGTGCTGCTTAACAAGTACATTGATGAAGATTATATTTTCAGCGAAAATCTTGTAAAAAATGTAGTCGCCGACTTCAGATTATGTTACAAATTCAACACAATCATCAACGCTGCGGTGGATTTTGCCTACCGGGAAATGACATAGAGTATCCGGCCTCTATCTCATCTATAAAGATAAATGCAGGCTGTCCCGCTCCCCAATTTGATTGCCATTCAGGCATTGAATGTTCGTGAAGCAGCACAACTCTCAATACGTTGAAGTCAACCGGAGGAAACATTACAGTATGATTTATAATTTCGCTATTGGGGCTTTCTCGATTCATCGGAGGATAATCTGCTGATGCAATAAGAGAAAACTCATCTGAAGGAACTCTGCGTCCGTAAACTCTTATGCCGCGTATGTCAAAGCACCCATCTCCTTTGTTGACACATACATTGACCGACACATAACTGATTTCGGCATTGGTGGTCAGGTCCGCTTCAAAATCTTGTGCATAGTATCCTATCCATCGACCTGTTCTGTAATTGATATTTCCTCTCAATCCGTCAACAAGTGTATTTGGTCCACCAAATCCGTATTGTCTGTGTGGTGGTGTCTTTACGTTGATGGGCTTGCCTGTTGTTTCGGATACGGTAAAAACCTCTTTTGATACTTTACTTATTTTTTCTCCCCTTATGGCAACTGCTCTCAACTCACAATTGCGCTGTATCCTGATCGGAGCAGAATATTTCTCGGAGTTTATGTCTGGATCGGTTCCATCAAGAGTGTAATAAATATCTGCATTGTCTATCGTGGACATTGTAACAGATACTGTTCCATTTTTACTTTTGAGATCCATCCTCACGTCAAGCAATTGAGTGGCATAATTGTAGCCCAAATGAGAGTAAATCTTGAATTGGCGAAATATCCTCTTCAAGAAGCCATGGTAACTCTTATTTTCAGGGTTACACCATTGAACCTCAGACAAAGCCGCCATTCTCGGCAACACCATATATTCCACAAGTGATTCATCTCCAATATATTCAGTCCAAAGATTAGCCTGAAGCCCTATTATGTTGTCTTTTGCCTCCTGAGGAAGATCCACAGGCACCGGTTCCAGATTGTAAACATTTTCAATAGGAACATATCCGCCAATGGCGAGCGGTTCATTGTCTATTTCAAGTGTCTGATAATAATTAAAATAAAGATCCTGATTGGGGACCATTATGACTTTATTCCCCATTTTGGCAGCTTCAATCCCACCGCTTGTACTTCTCCATGACATAACGGTGGCTGTCGGAGAAAGGCCTCCTTCAAGTATTTCATCCCAACCTATAATCGAACGTCCGTGTTCGTTCAGATATTGTTCGATTCGCCTCATGAACCAGCTTTGAAGCCCCTGTTCTTTGGTAAACTGCTCCGTGGCTTTGATATTTTCGTTCTTTATTCTCTGCTGACAGGCAGGACACTGTTCCCAACGAATTTTAGGACATTCGTCACCACCTATATGAATATATTCAGACGGAAACAACTCCATGATTTCTGATAGTACGTCCTCTACAAATCCGACTGTAGTGTCATTTCCCGCACAAAGAACATCATCCGAGATCCCCCACTGCTGCCACACTTTGTAAGGTCCTTTTGTACAACCCAACTCAGGGTATGCCGAAAGTGCAGCCTGCATGTGCCCAGGCATATCTATTTCAGGAATGATGGTAACATACCTTTCTGCTGCATATTTAACAATATCCCTGATCTGTTCCTGCGTATAATAGCCGCTATATGGAATACCATCATACTTGCCGGTATTCTGACCGATGACGGTCTGCTCCCGTTTTGAGCCTATTGATGTCAGTTTCGGATATTTTTTAATCTCCACTCTCCACCCCTGATCATCACTCAGATGCCAGTGAAAAGTATTGATATTGTGCAACACCATAATATCTATATACCTCTTTACAAAATCGGCTGAAAAGAAGTGACGTGATACATCAAGCATCATTCCTCTATATTCAAACCTCGGACAATCGGTTATTTCCACTGCAGGGCAGGAAATCTCTGCAAATCTACCGGCTGGAAGCGATTTGCGTAAAGTCTGGATTCCGTAAAATACTCCGGAATGGGAGTTGCCGGAGATTGTGATTGAGGAGCTGTCTGCAACCATACTGTATGCATCCCTGCTTTGATTGTCCTGCTCTGAAATCGTAAGTCTTATTATGTTTTTTGATTTTGACCCCTTGGTGGTCATACCTACTCTTATTCCTGTCATCTCACTGATATAATCGGAAAGAAAGCGTGCATTACGAGCCATTACGGTATCTTGAGAGTCATACACAATTGAAGTGTGTCTGTTCAATACGAAAGCTGCCTCTGAAGAGATTGCAACATGATTCGGCAAAGGAATTATCTGATAATCCGAATATCCTTTAGAACAAGACAATACGGATAAAAAAGCTAAAATGGACAAGATTATTGCAGGTGATTTCATATTTGTTTTTATTTTAAGTTTGGAGAACAAAGTTACAATTATTATTATAACTTTGCGAAAACCTATGTAAGCTTTATGAAACACACTATTTTATTATTAATTGCATCTCTTCTGTTATTGAGCGGATGCAATAGAGAGCGCAGTGACAGAGGGGTTATTCTTTCCACTAAAGACAACGGGCTTATTATCCGGACTGATGAAGGTAAAGTGTTGAGTTTCAATACTGAAAATGCAAAGACGATTACTATCGGAGAAATCAGGCCTGATGATACCGCCACTGTCTTTTATACGGTACCATTTGCATCAAATGTAAATAAAGCCATCGTTTCCAAAGTAATCATAATTCCCGTACAAGGCCTTGAGTACAATCCTAAACAAGATGACGTTCAACGTTGATACAGAATATCATCAGAAAGGGTATCCTATTCCGAAGTGGAAAGCATAACCTCCCTTGTCAAACCACATTTTGGGGGAGTGCCATTGTTGAGTTACAGGATTATAGGCTTTGATACCAAGGTCTAATCTTACCAATAACAGATTGAAATCGAGGCGTAAACCCAATCCCCAGTCAACAGCGATACTTTTGCCGAGATTTGCGAAAGAGAACAGACCATCTGCATCGCGTTCTGTCTGAGGAAGGCTTTCTCGCTTGATGTTCCAGATATTTCCGGCATCTGCAAACAAAGCCCCCTGCAATTTCCAAAACATCGGAAAACGAAACTCCAGATTGGCTTCCATGCGCATATCTCCGGATTGATTGGCTATCGAAAACGTTGAATCTATAGGAGCACATCCCGGGCCGACAGATCTGGACTGCCATCCTCTCAAGCTGTTGGCTCCACCTGCATAAAAGAATTTTTCAAAAGGAAGAGCGTATGAATTGCCGTAGGCGTAACCTGCACCGGCAACAACCCTGCCCGCCAAACCGAATTTGTCGGATTTGCCGAAGCGAAGTGTCTGAACCAAAGAAACTTCGCTCCTCACATACTGCGAATACGGTATTCCCCATATCAGGTGTTTCCCCATCTTGTCGGTTTCCATTGTGTTGTTGAAGAGGCTCAATAAGTTTCCGGCAATGTCGGTCTGCCATCTGAGGTAGAAATAAGAGTGTTTGGGGTTGATTGATGGATCCGTAGTATAAAACATAATGGCCCCGGCTCCAAAATCGAAGTGATTCTGGTAGGCATTAATAAGATAGGGGTCTTTAAGATTTTCATAAAAATCGGGACTCATATCGAAAATCCTGACAATATTCATTTGGATCGGATACAGCTGGTAGAAAAACTTGTTTTTCATGCTCCAATTATATCCGTATGAGGTGGAAACGATATTTCTCGTATATTCCGGACGGCTCTGATAATTGTATGAAAGAGATATGTCTGTACGCGGAACATTGGTCGTAAACAATCTCTCCGGCAAAAGCAGAAACTGTGGAAATGAGATGGACGAAGATATTGCAAATTCATTGGAATGAATAGGGTCATTCAATTTAAACTGAAAATTACCTCTGAAACCGAGGGTAAGCATCTCTCCTCCCCCGAAAATATTTTTATGGTAATACGATAGTGACGGCGTGATTCCGAACAATGCGGAAGAGTTGAATGAACTTTCAAGATTGAATTTCACCCCCTGCAACTTGGATGGAGAGAGCAGAATCCTGCAATCCACGAGAGCCGAATCCACTTGTTCCAACTGAATATTCACCGTACTGAAGAGCCTTATGCTTGTAAAGCGCTGATAAGTATTATTGATATTCGTCTCATTGTACAACG
Organism: Bacteroidales bacterium; assembly: GCA_028686425.1. Taxonomy (GTDB): domain Bacteria; phylum Bacteroidota; class Bacteroidia; order Bacteroidales; family UBA932; genus Cacconaster. The sequence goes on from JAQUBZ010000014.1 coordinate 13,025, forward strand.
TTCCAGGCTTGACGGTATTAAGGTTCTCAAGAAATTTGGCGCGAACAGAAAGGCCGTTTTGAGGCAATATTGCCACATTATTGATATAAAACTGCTTATGGGGTTCAGCCGATGCAGCCGATTCGTTTCTTGTGTAGTTTTCAAGGTTTACGACAAGATTTGCCATATTCTTCACGGCATTGGTGTCGGCATAATAGAAAAAGTAGTTTTTTGTAAAACCGTAGTACCCATTCTTCCTGAATAGCGTAGCAAGACGGTCGGACTCAAATTCCAATGCCTCCTGAGAGAGGGGATCTCCCTTGAAAAGGGTAAAGTTGGCTGAATCTTTGGCAACTATACCTGCAAGTACGCTATCTTTGATGATATAATCAATATCGTGTATCAGGTATTGTTTACCGAGAGTTACATCATATCTTACTTTTGCCTTCTTATTGTCCTTTATGATGGTATAATCCACTTTGGAATCATAGTAACCCATATATTCAAGGTGGGTCTGCATGCCTTTAACAGTACTTTGAACGAGTGTCGAATCAAATACAACAGGCTCTACCCCAAGCTTTTCCACAAATTTATCCCACTTGGTCCCACGACCGGAACTCCAATTATAGACGTAAAGAAACGGATTCCATCCCCCGATATAATACGAATTGGGCTTCTGCTTGATGTATGGTTGTAAATCGGCGGCAGTATAATCTTTGGAATTAAGTATGACCACTTTATTCTCTGCAAGGCGGTATTCATCATCACGCAATAGCTTGGTGGTACTGCAAGATGCTGTTATAAAGCAAAGTATAACAATGATGATTTTTTTCATACGATGCAAAGTTAGTAAAAAAGTCACTAAAGATTATGCTGCATCACATTATATCAATATATTTTTTTACATTTGCGCTCTAAATCAATCCGACTGAGTCGGATTGACATATTTTTTAGAAAGTAACAAACTTACATTTGAAAAATGAAAAACAAGTACATCGATTTGATTGAACAAACTTTCGAGTTTCCACAAGATGAATTCAAGGTAGAAGAGAATGAACTTCAGTTCCATAATATTCCTATTATGGATGTAATTGAACAATATGGCACACCGCTCAAAATCACATATCTGCCGAAGATTTCACAACAGATACAGAGAGCCAAGAGGATGTTTAATGTGGCGATGGCCAAGGTTGATTATCAAGGTGATTATCACTATTGTTATTGTACCAAGAGTTCTCATTTTTCATTTGTTATGCAAGAAGCACTTAAAAATGATATTCATATAGAGACATCGTCTGCTTTTGATTTGAATCTGATTGAAGCGCTTTATGATGAAGGAATCATCAACAAAGACCTCTATATTATATGTAACGGATTCAAGAAAGAAAGTTATATAGAGAACATCGCCAACTTCATAAATGACGGATGGTACAATACTATTCCTGTTCTCGACAACATGAGGGAATTTGACGATTTGGATGCAAAAGTCGAACAGCCGACAAGAATAGGAATCAGAATTGCAGCCGAAGAAGAGCCTAAATTTGAGTTCTATACCAGCCGTCTCGGCATCAGATACAGCGACATCATTCCGTTCTATGAGGATAAAATCAAGAACAACGGCAAATTCAGTTTGAAGATGCTCCACTTCTTTATAAATACAGGGATAAGGGACAATGCCTACTATTGGAACGAGCTGGCCAAGTGTGTTAATGTATATTGCGATTTGAAACAATTGTCACCTGAGCTCGATTCGCTCAACATCGGAGGGGGATTCCCTATTAAAAACACTTTGGCCCAGACATACGAATATGAATATATGGCTGAAGAAATTGTTGCTCAGGTTAAAAGTATTTGTGAATCGAGAGGAGTGCGCGAACCAAATATTTTTACCGAATTCGGAAGCTTTACAGTCGGTGAAAGCGGTGCCACTATCTTCCAGATATTGGATGTAAAGCAACAAAATGACCGTGAGAGATGGTATATGGTTGACAGCTCTTTCATGACCACTTTGCCTGACACATGGGGTATCAAGCAGAGATTCATACTGCTTCCTATAAATAAATGGGACAGTCAGTATCAAAGAGTATTTCTCGGAGGACTTACTTGTGACAGTCAGGATTATTACAATGCTGAAGCCCATGCAAATGCAATATTCCTCCCAACCATCAACGGAAGAGAGGATCCGCTGTACATCGGATTCTTCCATACAGGTGCTTATCAGGAATCTATTTCAGGATATGGAGGTATTCAGCACTGTTTGCAACCTGCGCCAAAGCATGTCATTATCGACTTGGATGAAGATGGAGAATATACAACCAAGTTGTTCAGTAAGGAACAAACATACAAATCCATGTTGAAAATATTGGGTTATTAACAACTATCAGAGTTATGATTTCCAAAAACGATATTAAATTTATCCGTTCCCTTTCTCAGAAAAAATTCAGAGATGAGAACGGATTATTTATTGCCGAAGGTGAGAAAATTGTCAATGAAGCCATATCGTCCCGATTTGAAATAGCCGGCATTTACAAAACATCGGAGATTGGAGAAGACAATATGTCTCGGATATCGCAACTTAACACCCCTTCCCCTATTCTTGCCGTAATCAGAAAGCCTGACAGTATTACCAAAGATGAAATCAATTCACTTATCTCGCGCAAACCTCTCTCTCTTGCTCTCGACGGGTTAAGAGACCCCGGTAATGTAGGTACTATCATACGTCTTGCCGACTGGTTCGGAATCGATGCAATATTTGCCTCAAAAGATACTGTAGAGATATTTAATCCGAAAGTTGTTCAGGCCACAATGGGTGCAATCTTTCGTATTAAGTTTATTTATTGCGATTTAAATGATATTATTTCAAGTTTTACTTTAGCAAAAATACCGATATACGGAACTTTTCTTGACGGTGATTCGATATATTCTACAGATTTGAGCTCTTCGGGACTTATTGTCATGGGGTCGGAATCTAACGGAATATCCAATGAGGTTGCTTCTATGATTACGCAGCGATTGTTCATTCCGCCATATCCTGCCGATGCACACACATCGGAATCTCTCAACGTAGCGATAGCCACATCGATAGTGTGTTCCGAATTCAGGCGCAGAAATTATTAGTCCCCTTACTTTTATCGGTTGGAATACATCTTCTCGTAATACTTTTCATACTCTCCGGAAGTGACATTGTCTAACCATTCCTGATTGTCAAGATACCATCTGACGGTCTGCTCAATTCCCTCTTCAAACTGAAGTGACGGCTCCCATCCGAGTTCTTTTTTGAGTTTGGTTGAGTCTATTGCATATCTCAAGTCGTGTCCGGCTCTGTCCTTTACGTATGTAATCAGATGATCGGATGTACCGGCAGGACGACCAAGCAGCTTGTCTGTAACCTTTATCATGACTTTTATCAGGTCGATATTCTTCCATTCGTTAAATCCGCCGATGTTGTATGTTTCGGCGACACGACCTTTATGAAAGATGACATCTATTGCACGAGCATGATCTACGACATACAGCCAATCGCGAACATTTTCCCCTTTTCCATACACAGGTAATGGTTTATTATGACGTATATTGTTGATAAACAGAGGTATGAGCTTTTCGGGGAATTGATATGGACCGTAATTATTAGAGCAGTTGGTAACTATGACAGGCATACCGTAGGTATCATGAAAAGCTCTCACAAAGTGATCAGAAGATGCTTTTGAGGCAGAATACGGAGAGTGCGGATCATATTTATTGGTTTCCCTGAACAATTCACCATCGAAAGCCAGACTTCCATATACTTCATCGGTCGATATATGATAAAATAATTTGTCATCATAATTGCCATCCCAATATTCGCGTGCGGCCTGCAATAGAGACAACGTTCCGAGTACATTTGTCTTTGCAAAAGTAAACGGGTCTTTGATACTTCTGTCCACATGACTTTCAGCTGCAAGATGTATCACTCCGTTAATATCATACTTCACGAATAAATTTCTGACACTCTCAAAATCGCATATATCTCCCCTTACAAATGTATAATTGGGCTTATTCTCAATATCTTTCAGATTGGCAAGATTGCCGGCATAAGTAAGTTTATCGAAATTAACTATATGATAATCAGGATATTTAGTAACAAATAACCTTACTACGTGAGATCCTATAAATCCTGCGCCACCTGTTATTAGAATATTTCTCATGACTTTTATGTTTACAATGATGCAAAGTTACAAATTATTGATAAAATCCGCTATCATTTGAAGTACTGCCGGAGAGATTGTCTCCTCAATAGTGGAATATTCTGTCGGAGCCCCTGTCTGACAATGTTGAAACAAATGATTCAGATCGGGGATTTCACAAATGGTCATATTCGTCTTTCCGTATTTTTCGGCAATGGCCTTATATGCCGGAATATTTATTTCCGCAACCACCTGTCTGTCTTTAGAACCGTTGAGTAAAAGTGCCGGACAATTGACTTTTATGATATTGTCCGAAGGATCGTATTTCAGGAAGTAATACATCCACGGATTGGTATATTCAGAGACCATTTTAGCAGCCTGATCTTCGGGAAGTCCTACCGACAACAATTTATCTTTGATACTTTTCTGAAGTTCCGGAGTATTATCTGATGAAGACTCAATCATATCCAGAACGGTATAATACAATCCGAGATAAGATTGCTGCGCTTCGGGAGCAAGGCCACTCACCTCCAACAGTTTTTTCAATTGCACTCGAAGTGTCTGAATACCGGTTATTGAAGGACCGGCAAGCGAAACAATGAAAGCGACATCACTTCTGCGTTCTGCCACCATATAATTGATTACACCACCTTCACTATGCCCTATCAGACCTATCTTGGAGGTGTTAATATCCTTATTGGATTTCAAATAATCAAAAGCTGCTTCTGCATCATAAGACAAATCGAGCGAATTTCCGCCGGGATTTCCGTTTCCGGACTCTCCCACTCCCCTGTCATCATATCTTAAAACAGCTATTCCATTGCGAGTCAGGTAGTCTGATAACACAGCAAATGGTTTGTGTCCCATCAATTCTTCATCCCTGTTTTGCGAACCGCTACCGCTGATTAACACAACTGCAGGGAATGGCCCTTTTCCTTGCGGTACGGTAAGGGTTCCGGCAAGAGTGAAGTTCTCTTTTGTATTTGTAAATATCACCTTTTCAGAATGATAAGGAAATGGAGGCTGCGGTGTCTGAGGCCTTTTCAGTGCTTCCCTTTCCCCTTTTGCAAGGTTTAGCGGAAAAGACATTCCATTTTGAGTATATTTTCCGGCAAAGCTGTTGATTACAAACATACCTTCATATATGGCATTAAACTGCTTCATCTCAATCTTGAGATTTAATGAATCAAATGTCACTGTCACAGGCATCTTATATAAGCTTTGTTGTGGAACATCAAGCGTTGCCGTATAACCGTCTGCTGTGGCAGAAATATCAAAACCGAGCACAAGTTCCGTTCCTGCGGCATTCAGTGTTCCTTTCCAATATCCTTCAATATTTTGAGCCGTAAGTGAGGTTATACCTATTAAAAGAAATAAACTCGAGAAAATAAGTCGCATTGTCTTCATGTTATTGAGTATTAATTATTTATCTGAAATATCCATTCTCATATAATCGCGAGCCGATACCTTTAAATGCACCGTCTGCTCTTTTTTCCTTATTCCGAGGTAATCAAATGCAAGTTGCGGCACAAACACATCAACTTCAACTGGTTCGTATGCAAAATTTGCAACAATTACCATTGCGGCCCCATCATACCCACGCATAAATGCAAACTGTTTTTCAGAATCGAAATGGTCCGATGTTGGGTTGACATACATCAAATCAAATGTCTTTCCTTTTGAAAACATGGCATCTGCCGTGGCGATTTTCATCAGTCTGCAATATTCTTTATAAACCACAAGTTCATCCACTTTCGTCTTGTTTTCAAGCCATCTTTTAATGGAAGGAACTATACAATAGTCATAAATAGAGGTCCTTCCGTCTATCTGGCTGAATCCTTCCTGTTCCATTCCTCTCTCTCCAAATTCCTGACCGAAATAGATCATGAACGGAGATGTGTTGAACAATAATGATACCGCAAGTGCAGGAAAGGCAGCTCTTCCGGCCCCTGCATAATAATCTGAAGCAACTCTCTGCTCGTCGTGGTTTTCAAGAAAATTCAACATTTTAGATTGCAAATCTCCAAGATACTGCCACTCGGCGGTAATCGCAGAGGCCGGACCTGTTCCGGTAAGAATCTTTCTCAAAGTGTCGTAGAATCCCGATTTATCATACAGATAGTCAAACCCGCCTATCTCGGAATACTTTCTGTAATTATCTTTTTGATATACCTCTGCTATAAAATAGATATTTGGAAAAAACACTTTCAGCTCACTGAACGCCCAACCAAAAAATTCGGCAGGAACCATTTCCACCATATCGCACCTGAATCCGTCAACTCCCTTTTTAGCCCAGAAAAAGAGGATTTCCAACATTTTATGCCATGTGTTTTTATTGTCGTAATTCAACTTTACGGTATCGTACCAGTCGTTGAGTGTCGGATCCGGTCTGAAACAATCGTTGCCGGTGGCTTTTGCGGGGTTTTCGATATAATCGCTTTTCAGCTCTTTCGGAAGTGAAAGGGGCTTATCCAAAAAATAAAAATTGTCTTTGGTGAAATATGATGTATATTCTCTGTAAACGTGATTAGGTACAAAATCGATGATGACATCAATTCCTGCATTGTGAGTTCTTTCGACCATTGATTGAAATTCGGCCATTCTGTTGTCCATATTGACAGCAAGTGCGGGATCGACATCGAAATAGTTTCTTATTGCGTAAGGAGAGCCGGCTTCACCCTTGACTATGGATTTATTGCATGAAGGTATCGTCTTGAAGTCGGTTTTGGTTGCATGGGATATTATACCGGTGTACCAAATGGCGCTTACTGACAGTTTTTTAATCTTTTTGAGCACATCGGCAGTAATATCATTGAATTTACCGCTGCCGTTTTTCAAATAAGAGCCTCCGGAAACACAGTCTCTTTTTCCGAAAGCTCTCAATAACAATTGATATATTATAACTTTACCCTCCATAGCAAAGTTAATGCAATTACCAATTCAAAATTTTATGAAAATCGTAATTTTCAGGATCCGGAAGGTATTTCTTGGCTGCTTCGTAATCTGCAGGGATAATGTAATGAACCAGATGTTTGTAAATACCTTGCGCAAGATCTCCCTCTATATCAACCATGCGAGGCAGAATTTTACCTGTATTTGGGTCCTGGAAATCTTTCAGATACAAAGGTCTGATACGTCCGATGGTGTCAACATATACCATACATCCTGTTTCTCCGCGGGCAAACAATTCATACACGCCGAATCCGAGCTGTGAGCAGTACATAAGGTCGTATGAAATAGGAGCCTGACATCTGATATCGTATCCTATCTCGATAGGACGGGTTTTAATCTTGATGCCGAGTTCGCTAAGTTTGATTTCGAGAATATCGTTGAACAATTGGGCTTTGGAAATCTTGCCGAGTTCGGGATGTCCGTGTTCGTCGTATGTAAATTTAACTCCTGTAGCCTTAAGTTCCTCTTCGTCAAGAAGATGAAATACACCTTCCGAAAGCATGATACCGCCGTAAGGAATACCCATCAACTTTCTTTTGATGATTGATGATACCGACAGCTTGATAATCTTGTCAACAGTGATTTCTGTTTTGTTGAACATTTCAGGGATGATAATCATCGGATAGTGACATGAAGCCCCGATACCGAGTGCAAGATGCCCTGCACTACGACCCATGGCTGAAACGATAAACCAATTGCCTGAAGTACGTGCATCTTCGTAAACCGTTGTGGCAATACGAGTTCCCTCTGCCTTTGCCGAATTGTACCCGAATGTAGGGGTATTCAGCGGAAGCGGAAGGTCGTTATCAATGGTTTTTGGAACATGTATGTTCTTAATAGAATAATTCCTTGCTGTCAGGAACTTTGCGATTCTGTTGGCTGTTGAAGCCGTATCATCACCACCGACAGTCACAAGCAATTTGATATTGTTTTCCTCAAATAATTTCAGATTAAAATTCTCCGCATAATCCTTATCTGTGGGTTTATAACGACTCATCATCAGATAGGAACCACCTCTGTTGAATATTGAATCCGCCATCACAAAATCGAGTTCGCAATAAGATGGATTTGGTAAAAAAAGGCCTTTATAGCCACCATGAAGACCGAGCACTCTGTATCCTTGAGCAATAAACGCTTTAGTTATGCTTCCCACAACCGTATTCATTCCCGGAGCAGGTCCTCCACCCGTTAAAATAATAATTGATTCTTTCATTGTTTTATGATAATAAATAACTGATTTCCTATTTTTTTCCAGCTGCAAAAGTAGTACTTTTTCATAAAAAAAGCGTATTTTTGTAATATTTATAATGTATGGAAAAAGTTACACGAACACACGCACGGGAGCGCATCAGCGAGTTGAAAAAAGAACTGAATTTTCACAACCACAATTATTACGTTTTAAACGCTCCTGTTATATCTGATTTTGAATATGATATATTAATGCAGGAGCTGCAGGGGCTTGAAAAGAAGTTTCCGGAGCTAATCACGCCTGACTCTCCTTCACAAAAAGTGGGCAGCGATCTGGATGCCTCCTCTGCAGGAGCCGACACCGAATTTGCACAAGTGGCTCATAAATATCCAATGCTCTCACTTGGAAATACTTACAATCGGGGAGAATTGATAGATTTCAATCAGAGAATCGCTAAAACCGTATCACAGCCATACACATTTTCATGTGAACTCAAGTTTGACGGAACAGCCATCTGCCTTACTTACATTGACGGGAAGCTATCGCGTGCCTTAACTCGCGGAGATGGCACAAAAGGAGATGATGTCACACGTAATGTGCTAAAAATAAAGACTATTCCCACCATTCTACATGGAAGCGACATTCCCGAAGAATTTGAAATAAGAGGCGAAATATTCATGCCGTACAAAGATTTTGACAGGCTCAATGCTGAAAGACTTGAAGATGAAGAGGCTCCGTTTGCCAATCCGCGGAATGCCGCCTCAGGCTCTCTTAAATTGCTCAATCCATCCCTCATGGCGGAGCGGGGACTGGATTGTGTCCTTTACCATATAATTGGTGATAATCTCCCTTTCAAAACACATATTGAAGCAATTGAGGCAGCATGCAGATGGGGATTGCCTGTTTCCGAATACAGCAAGAAGGCTTATTCCATAGAAGAGGCTCTCGAATATATTGATGTCTGGGATGAAAAACGAAAGTTCCTCCCATTTGCAACCGATGGTATTGTCATCAAAGTCAATGAGTTGGATCTCCAAAAGCAGCTTGGGTTCACCTCCAAATCTCCGCGATGGGCCACAGCTTTCAAATTCAAGCCTGAACAGGCCCTTACTCCATTGTTATCTATTGATTATCAGGTAGGAAGGACCGGAGCTATCACCCCTGTTGCCAATCTTGAACCGGTTCAACTTTCCGGAACAGTAGTCAAAAGGGCCTCTCTTCACAATAAAGACCAAATGGATATGCTCGACATTCACATTGGCGATTATGTTTATGTCGAAAAAGGTGGTGAAATCATCCCTAAAATTACAGCCGTAGAGGTGAGCAAACGCCCACAAAGCGCCACAATCCCGGCATTTCCCGTAATTTGTCCCGATTGCGGAACTCCTCTTGTAAGAGATGAGGATCAGGCTAAGCACTATTGTCCCAATTACGAGCACTGTCCGACACAAATCAAAAGCAAATTCATCCATTTTGTGTCCCGCAAGGCAATGGATATTCTTGCAGGTGAAGCAACCATCAACATGTTGTATAACAAGGGATATATCAAAGATTTACCCGATCTTTACAAACTGACCGGTGAGCAGCTGCTCACACTTGACGGATGGAAGCGGAAATCTGCGGACAATTTTCTTGCAAGCATTGAGCGCTCTAAGAGCGTTCCGTTTGAGAGGGTCCTTTTCGCTTTGGGAATAAGATATATTGGGGAAACTACGGCAAAGATGTTATCTTTGCACTTTAAAAATATTGACAATTTGCGAGTGGCAACAAAGGAAGATTTGCTTCAAGTCGATGAGATTGGAGAGACAATGGCAGATTCAATGGCTGAATATTTCAAGGATGCCGCCCACATAGACACCATTGAGCAATTGAGAAATTTCGGACTTCACTTTGAAATCAATGAAAGTGCAATCGGTAAGCTGTCGGACAATCTTGGAGGTGCCGTAATTGTCATAACAGGCGTATTTTCCGTTTCAAGGGAAGAGATGAAGCATCTTATTGATGCTCACGGCGGTAAAAATGCCGGTTCCATCAGCGGAAATACGACATATTTGATTGCCGGAGATAAGTCCGGACCGGAAAAGATTAAGAAAGCCGAGAAACTCGGAACAACTGTACTGACCGAACAACAATTTTATGAACTAATTAAAAAATAATCATATATGAAGCAGATAAAAATAGATGAAAATGTTTTTTATGTAGGAACGAATGATCGAAAGAAATCCCTTTTTGAAAACAACTGGCCACTTCCGTTCGGTGTGTCATATAATTCGTATCTCGTGGCAGACAAGCATACCGCACTAATCGATACTTTGGAGTACGGTTCTAAAAGCGACTATTTTGACACCATAAATGCACTTCTTGACGGAAGACCATTGGATTACCTGATTATCAACCATTTGGAGCCGGACCATTCAAGTATGATTGGAGAAGTCATGAATCGTTATCCTCAAGTAAAAGTTGTGGGCAGCAGGCAGTGTCAACGCCTCCTGACTTCATATTATTCAGTGCCTGAGGAGCAAGTCGTTGAGATTAAAGATGAGGATATTCTTGATTTGGGTACTCACAAACTCTCATTCGTTATGATTCCGTGGGTTCACTGGCCTGAAACAATGGTAACTTATGATACAACCGCCAAAATAGCCTTTACATGCGATGCTTTCGGCTCTTTCGGAACGCTTGACGGCGCTATATTTGATGATGAGACAGACAGTTCCAAATATGAAGATGAGATGCGCAGATATTACTCCAATATCGTGGGTAAATACTCCGTAAACGTCCAAAAAGCATTTGAGAAGTTGAAAGATGTGGAAATCGGGACAATTTGTCCTTCCCACGGCCTTATATGGAGATCGAATCCACAAAAGGTACTCTCTCTCTACAACAAATGGTGCAATTGGCAAAGTGAAGATGGAGTGGTCATCGTATATGCTTCAATGTACGGCAATACCGAAAAGATGGCCGACTATGTAGCGAGAGTTCTTGCAGAAGAAGGGGTCAGACAGATTAGAATATTTGATGTTTCAAAAACCCACCCTTCTTTTATTTTGAGTGAAATCTGGAAATATAAAGGTCTTATCCTCGGCACTTGCGCATATAACGGAGAGATGCATCCTCAGATGGGACTGCTTTGCAGCGAGCTTCATATTTCGGCTCCTAAAAATAAAATTGTCGCCTTGTTCGGATCATCCACTTGGAATGGTGCGGGAGGAAAAGCCCTGACTGCATTTGCACAGCAGGAAGGATTTGAAACTATAGCCGAGTGTGTTCAGATTTCAGGCAAAGCAGAAGATGGTAAATTCGCACAATTGGAAGAAATGGCAAAGTTATTTGCCTCTAAAATGAAATAATATGGGTGAAGAGTTAAAGGTTGGACAAAAATATAGTGTAGAGCACATCGTTAGGGATAATGAAACGGCAATTGCTTATGATTCCGGGGCACAGAATGTATATTCTACTCCCGCCCTTGTTGCAATTATGGAGTGTGCTGCTTTCAATATGGCCCGCGATGCCGGTCATGAAACTGTCGGCACAATTGTCAACATAGAGCATAAAAGGGCTTGCAAACCGGGGTCAAAAGTGATTTCCACCGCAGAACTTACAGTTATTGACGGCAACAAGTTGTCATTCAATGTCACAGTTACCGATGACGGTGGCAACATCCTCGGAACAGGAACACACGGAAGATATATTATCGATCCCGCCAAATTTCTAAAAAAGTTGGAATAGATGGCACGTTTGAAAGATAGGGCTTTGCAGACATACAATGATGTCAGACAATTTATCACCATAGATATATGGCGGCTTGACTTCTCCAAGTTGAGCAAGGTCAAAGCCAATCTTATCAAACATTTGAAAATACTGATTATCACACTGCATAAGTTTTTCTCCCAGAGAATCGGGCGCGAAGCTGTAGCACTCAGCTATTTCGGAATGATGGCTTTAGTGCCGATGGTTGCGGTAATTTTGTTCGTTTCCAACGGATTCGGACTTGACAAGGCACTTTCGGATATGCTGTTCAAATCATTTCCTACAAGTACACAGTTGATCAATGTAATCCTCGGATGGGCCAATAATATCATAGTGTCAACCAATAAGGGAGCTTTCGGATGGATAAGCTTCCTTACATTTGTCTGGCTCGTTATTTGGTTAATGTTAAACATTGAGCAGGCATTTAACAGAATTTGGAATGTGGAGAAGTCGAGAAGCATACTAAAGAGAGTTGCCGTTTATTTTACAATTCTCTTCCTTGCGCCTTTCGTACTGCTGCTTTTCCTTTACGGATGGGCTTACTACGCGAGGTTTGTTAATGACATTCAGATATATCTCGGATTTTTCAGTTTTTTGACGACCAATCTGTTCTGGGTGATATTTTACGGTGTGGCATTACTTGTGCTCTCACTCATTTACAAGTTCATACCGCATGCAAAAGTGAGTTACAGGGCTGCCTTGAAAGGAGCAATTGTCTCTGCCGCCGCATTTATTGTATTACAGTACTTGTACATGGAGACACAGTTGATGGTCACACGATTAAGTGCCGTTTACGGAGCATTTGCCGCCGTACCTTTATTTATGGTCTGGATGAATTTCTGCTGGTTTATCATTTTATTCGGAGCAGAACTTTCATACGGCTTCCAACACGTTGAAAATTATGACTTTACAAAGAAAATATAAGCTAAAATATAATTATTGAAGAGAGATTTGCACTATTAATACCGATATATGTTTACAGAAGAAGATTATAATCTTATCAACAAAGAGTTTGAAGGTCTGAGACTTGCAAGTTTGAAGCGCTGTGCCGATCAGGAGCAGTACGAACTTGTCCTCAAAGCCTTTGATTTTGCCAACGAAGCCCATAAAGGGGTCAGAAGACGCTCCGGAGAGCCGTACATCCTCCACCCTATTTCCGTATCCAAAATTGTGGTACAGGAGATCGGACTCGGATGTAAATCAATTTGTGCTGCACTGCTCCACGATGTAGTCGAAGACACAGATTACACTGTCGAAGATATAAGACGTCTTTTTGGTGACAAAATTGCTTCTTTAGTTGACGGACTTACCAAAATAAAGACAGCTCTCGACAATGACAGCAAAAACGAAACCAAGAGTATTCAGGCTGAAAATTTCAAACGTATCCTGCTCACCCTCAATGATGATGTAAGGATAGTATTGATAAAGCTCGCAGACAGATTGCACAATATGCGTACAATTCAATTTATGCCCGACTACAAACGAGACAAGATACTCAGCGAGACGATGTATATATTCATTCCGTTGGCATACCGCCTCGGATTGTACAGCATAAAGTCCGAAATGGAGAACATCTGGCTTCAATACAGAGAGCCGGATGCTTACGCGGAGATAGAGGACAAACTTGACGAAGTGATGAAAGAGCGGTCCGATTCGATTGAAAAATTTATAGAACCTATTAATGAAGCACTTGTTGCGGCACATTTTAAGGTAAGAATACTCAAAAGGCTTAAAACCCCATACTCCATCTGGAAAAAAATGGAAACAAAGCACATCCCTTTCGAGCAGATCTACGATATTTATGCCGTCAGAATCATTTTTGAGGCAAAACAGGGAATAAGCGAGGCAGACCAGTGCTCTCAAATCAAAAATCTGATTACCGACAAATATTATATAAAGCCCGACAGAACTCGAGATTGGATTACCAACCACAAATCCAACGGATATGAAGCTCTGCATATCACCATAATGGGGCCTGGGGGCAACTGGATTGAGGTTCAGATAAGGAGTGAAAGGATGGATGCAATAGCCGAACGTGGCGTTGCTGCACACTGGCTCTATAAGAGAGGCAATGATGCGAAAGAAGAAAGTGACCGGGAAATAGATATCTGGCTTAAGCACGTCCGTGAAATTCTTGAGAATCCTGATGCCAATGCACTTCAGTTTCTCGACGATTTTCATAAAGAACTTATAACATCCGATATTTATGTCTTCACCCCTAAAGGTGAGTCAAAAAGCATGATTAAAGGGGCTACAGCACTCGATTTTGCCTATAGCATACATAGTCATATCGGAAATAAGGCCATTGCCGCAAAAGTAAACCAGAAGCTTCAACCCCTCTCCTACGTCCTTTCAAGCGGAGACCAGATTGAGATTATAACTTCCGAAACGGGGAAACCCAAGAGAGCATGGCTTGATTTTCTAAAGACCAACAAGGCCAAAAATATGGTTATGGATGCCCTCAAGGATGATACGAAAAATAATATCAAAGAGGGGATGATACTTCTCAAAAACAAATTGGAGGAGCACAAAGTATCCGTCCAAAATCGTGTCTTGAAGAAACTTCTTGATTACTACAAGATTACGAGTGGAAAAGAGGAGCTTTACAACAAAATAGGCATGGGTATCATAGACCTTTCCGATATAGAAAAGGCCCTGAAGACCAATGCCGAGCGCAGAAATGTTCAGATGTGGGGTGTCAAGTTGCTCAGTCCGATAATCAACCTCGGTAAAATCGATAAAAAACAGGATTACGAATTGAAGGAAAATATTGACGATGGCACAATTTCATTTGTCACCGCCGAATGCTGCTCCCCTATTCCGGGAGACAAAGTAGTCGGATTTATCGGAGATGAAGGACGTGTGATTATCCACAAAAAGAGCTGTCCTGTTGCAACCAATATAGCTGCCAAAGAGGGAGATCGTATCGTTTCCGTCAAATGGAGCAAACATTATATGATGTCGTACCTTGCCAGAATTTCAGTTAATGGTATTGACAGAGTAGGTGTAATAAATGAACTGACACGTGTCATCTCTCTTGTACTGGGTGTCAATATGCGCAAAATATTTATCGAAACCCATGATGAAATATTTGAAGGCTATATTGATTTGTATGTACACACCACTGACGACCTTGACAAACTGATTAAGGACTTGAACCGAATTAAAGGGGTTGAAAGTGTCAAACGAATAGATATTAATGCAAATGAGACAAAGTAAAGTTACCATAGTGCTGATAGGTTTTATAGCTTGCTGCCTGATTTCCAAATCATGTGCAAACACAACCACCGCTCCGAGCGGCGGACCTAAAGACACGCTTGCTCCCGTGCTGATCAAACTCACGCCGGACAATAATTCGACAAACTTTCCCGTTTACGGAGGACAGATTGCCATTCAATATGATGAATACACCATCATCAAAAATGCAACCGACATCTATCTGTCACCTCCTCACAAAAAGAGACCTGTCGCCAAGATAAAAGGTAAAAACATAATTGTTACATTCCCCGATACACTGCGTTCCAACACCACTTATTCACTCGACTTCGGTCAATCCCTCGCAGACAACAACGAGGGTAATCCTGCCAATCGTCTTGTGTATAGTTTCTCAACGGGAGACGTTGTGGACTCGCTTTACTGCACAGGAAAAGTCATTGATTGCAAAACTCTCAAACCTGTCAAAAACATACTTGTCGCATTCTTTTCGGACATGTCCGACTCGGCATGCTTCAACACCTATCCGGACATGGCTGTAAAGAGTGACGAATGGGGATTTTTTGCAATGAGAAATCTCAAACCTATCCCATACAAAGTATATGCCTACACAGATGGCGATTCGGACAGCAAGTACTCCCCTGCCGGAGATCAGATAGCTTTTCTCGATTCTACATATACCCCTTCAAAAGTGATCAGGGATTCAATCTATGAACTCGGCTATTTTTTGATGAAAGATACGTTGCTCTGTCAGAAAAGAGTAGCTGACTTCACCCTTTCTCTGTTTACCGAGCTGCAGGCATCTCAAAGCCTTCAAAATAGCGGCAGAATCAACGAGAAGATGGGATTTTTGAAATTCAGCGCTCCCGATGTCAAGATCAACTCCATGGAAATCTTCGGAGTGGACTCATCAGCCTTAATCGTTCAGTACAATCAGGCAAGAGATAGTTTGAATTTCTGGATCAATACTCAATATAAGTTGGAAGACAGTCTTTTAGTCAAGATTAATTACCTTAAGACCGATTCGCTTGGCAATCTCTCTCCTTTCACCGAAGATATTGCAATGGGACTGCCTGAAGCTCTCGTTGCAGCCATCAAAAAGAAAGAAACCGACAAAACCAAACAAGATACCGCTTTTTCATTGAAACTTGCTGCTGCAAGTGAAACAGTTGAGCAGGATGGCATTTCTCTCACATTTGACACTCCTATAGTCGCTTCTACTCCAGACTCAATCAAATTGACAAGCACAAATCCTAAAAATCAAACCTCCGAGATGAAGTATTCCATCAGACAGGACTCAACCGAAATAAGAAGGATGATACTTCGCCCTGAAGGAAAATTGCAGGTGGGATATAACTATGAGCTGACTGTACCTCACGGCACATTTACCAATTTGAATTTCCTTCCGAACAACGAGGAGAAAGTCAAATTTGCCATACCTAACAGCGAACAGCTCAGTTCTCTGACCCTCCACCTGACAGATGTCTCTTCAAGATACATCGTGGAGCTTGTAAATGAAAAAATGGACAAGGTATTTCGCACATATTATGCAGAACAGGATACATCTTTGGTATTCCCTTATCTGAAAGCAGACAGATATTCAATCCGAATTACCGAAGATCTCAATAAAAACAATATTTTCGATACAGGTAATCTGCTGTTGAGACGTCAGCCTGAAAAAGTGCTCATGTATAAACTCGAAGAAGACAATCAGGTAATCGAAATACCGGAATCCACGGATTTGGAACAGACAATCAACATAAAAGAAATGTTCAAATGAAACGATTGATAATCAGCATATTTGCCACACTACTGTTTTATCCTGTATTTGCTCAGGACGTTATAGCCAACCTGCATAACGACTTTGCAGACATAGATACCGTTGCTCCTCCCCCAAAATACAAAAGCGTACACATGTTGGGAGTAAAGTATGCGTACAATATAAGCGGAATAAGTGTAAATCCGAGTATCGGTGAAGAATATGCATACATTCCCATGAATATATCCCTGCTATATACATATTATCATGCATTATGGGATTATATGCCCAATTTCGGCGTTCAGTGCGGGATAAAATACGGACAAGAAGGTTATAGCTCCACAAATGAAAAATACGGGGAGATTTGCAAAATTGTGGAAGTACCCCTAATATCCCAATTCCGAATCGATTTTTCGAGGTTCAGACTGCTCGTCGATCTCGGTACATATTACGGATACCGTCTCTCCACCGACAAACCCGGAGGATTCGATCAGTATGACCTGCGACACGATTACGGCATAATTGCCGGAGCCGGACTTGCCGTGATATTCAAACCTCTTGAAATACAGATAGAGGGAAGCTATAAATATTCACTTTGCAGTATGTATCAGACCAATAAGATCAGCGATATGTATTGGATATTTGCTTATCCGCGCAATATTATGCTTAGTGTATCGATGTTCGTCCATTTATGGTAAAATCATGAGGCAGATTCATTTTAAAATAGGAAATTGTGTCGAGATCGGGGCCGGAGCCCCTATTTCAGTGCAAACCATGTGCAATACCTCCACAACCGATATTGACGCAAGTGTAGAACAATGCAAAAATATTTACCGTGCAGGTGCTTCTCTTATAAGGCTGACAACTCAGGGAATGAAGGAAGTTGAAGCGCTAAAAGAAATAAAAGCCAAACTCAGAGAGAAAGGCATAAACACTCCACTCGTTGCAGACGTCCATTTTTCGGCAGATGTAGCCATCGCGGCAGCCAAAGTTGCAGATAAGGTGCGCATCAACCCCGGCAACTTTGCACCCGACCACGAAACCGCCTCTAAAAAATTTTCGGAACTCATTCAAGTCTGTAAAGTCCACGGTACGGCAATTCGCATAGGACTTAACCACGGCTCTCTGGGAGAGAGGATTACATCACTCTACGGCAACTCTCCTCTTGCCATGAAAGAGGCTGTAATGGAGTGGCTTCAGAGCTGCATCGAACACGATTTCTACAACGTGGTCGTATCTCTCAAAGCAAGCAACACGCGTGTCATGGTGGATGCCTACAGACTTCTGTACAAAGCCATGGAAGATAAAGGTGTAATGTTTCCGCTCCATCTCGGTGTAACGGAGGCAGGTAACGGCGATGAAGGGAGGATTAAATCGGCTGTCGGCATTTCAGCTCTCCTTTCGGAGGGAATCGGAGACACAATACGTGTTTCCCTTACGGAAAATCCTGTAAATGAAATATCTGCTGGCAATTTTATAGTAGAAGCCATTAGAAATGGGGTCTCTTTGCCTCTCCATGCCCATACATGGGAAGAATTCATCATAAAAATAGCATCTGCGTATGGTCCCGCCATCCTCGATTCCAAGATTGATGACATCGATTTGAGCGGTTGCACCGTTGATGACTGCAATATCTCCCCTGCCAAAATAGCAGATTTTAAGGATACACTGATGCAGGCCTGCCGCAGAAAGTTCACAAAACCGGAATACATTGCATGCCCCGGATGCGGAAGAACCCTATACGACCTTGAAAAGACATTCAACGAAGTCAAAAAGAGGACATCACACCTGAGCGGTGTGAAAATAGCGATTATGGGATGTATCGTCAACGGCCCGGGAGAAATGGCCGATGCCGATTACGGATACGTAGGAGAAGGACGGGGAAAGGTCACCCTCTACAAGGGCAGGACACCAGTCCTGCGGTCTATACCGCAGGAAGAAGCCATCGACCGCCTGTTGGAGCTCATCGAGGTGGATATTAAGTAAGATGTGTAGCAGATAAATAATAAAAAACATAAACTATTTTAAGTATGAATAAAACAATAATAGCTTCATTTACAATTATTTGCATAATTTGCACTGTTTCGTGCTCCAATCATGAAACAGGAGAAGGGATGACCATAGATGTTACGACAGACTTAAATAATGTACTGCCTTCATCTGAGCTTGGTTATAATATTGATTATAAAATTATTAAATTAGACAGTGATGTTGAAGCTTTTGTAAAGGCAGAGTCAGGAATGAGATTTGAGGCTTATCTTGATTATCTCTATATAGCATCAATGGGAACTGTTAAAATATTCCACAAAAACGGTGATTATATAACCTCCCTTCCTATCGGGAATGGTCCGGGTGAAATACCTATTGTATCAGGTATGTCTGTAAACAGACTCAACAAGACACTTGAGGTGACCACCCCAAAATTTTTAATAATTTACGACCTTGTAGGAATTTATATAGAAACAAGAGAACTCCCGGCAATTAAAAAAACCGAATTTGCAGCGTTTGGAGATAAACACATCTTCCTTCAGTCCAATACTTTTGCGACAAATACCAATTTTGTAATCCTCGACAACGACGATTCCCAATATGAATTTGAGGCTAAAACCTGCATTACAAAAGACAAAATTCATTTTCCCAGACATTTCAATTATAGTCAAGACGATAAAACTATTTATTTTACAGGTTATTCTGACAAAGTCTATTTATTAAAGGAAGGAGAAGAAAGACCTCAGGTTATTGCTACCGTCACAAATATGGCTAAAGAAAGCCTTCCTGAGATGACAAGTGATGATTATTGGGATTATTGCAAAAAGCACAACTATTTCTGGATGATTAAAAACTTCTATCAGTACAATGACGAGCTTTACGGGTTTGAATTGGATAGAGAAAGATTGTTATACAACTCTGCTACTGACAAATACTATTTCCATCCGATGAACAAAGTCATGCTGACATTTGGTGCAAGATGTGAAGACAATAACGAAGACTTCTTTATTTTTCCTCAAGATTTGCTTAATGATCAGATACTTGACAAGATCAAAGAGAAAAACCTTCAATTTTACAATCTGATTACCACCGAGTTGACCGATAACGAAGAAAACACATGGGTAATCAAGCTCACCTACACCAAAAAATAAATCATAGTCATTTATTCAAAAAGGCCCTGCAGTATCCCGCAAGGCCTTTTTTGATATTTCAAACATTCAACTGAGGCGTACAAACGCACGCAATATTCAGTTTACATGCTTCTGATGAAGAGTTCCCAAAGGCTGGCTTTCAGCTCTTTCCAGCGGTTCATGGTCATCGTGGCGAAATTGCGCGTATGGTTGGTAATAAGCGTTTTAGCCTCATCAACCTTGCCCTCTTTGATAAGAGCGGCAGCCTGAGCTTCAACCTGCTTGTTCTGATCCATCATCAACTTCTCAAACATGGCGCGTTCAGGTTCAAGAATCTTGCGGGACTTGTCCCAATTGATGGTAGCAATACGATTAGTCTCCCTGAAAGACCATATTGCGGCATCCTCACGATACCTGTGCTGACCGCAGATGTTGAAACTTGCAGGAAGAGAGGTCGTACCCGCATAAATAGGAATACGGGGACTCTGGGCAGGATTGTCAAAAGCAAAATATGCGACACCGCCAATCTCGTCCGGAAGCCAATTCCTAAGTTGAATAATGTGAGAATAAGAACATTGAATAACAGCAATAGTACGCTGTCTCTCAACAACTCCAGGTTTGACCTGATTAAGCATGTCCATCAAATCCCTCGGCATGAAATTGGACAAAGGATATACAGTCTCTTTGTACTGTTTATAAGTACCATCTGCCTGCTTTACCCGGCGGCTTGCCTCGTAAGAGAGATTTTTGACCATATTATACTCGGTCCCCTCGTATGTGGCGCGATAAAGTTCAAACATCTTTTCAGGAGATACTTTCTGTTCAGGTTTGACGGAGAAAGGCAACTCCTCTGCATCATATTTCAGATTTAAAGACGGAGCAAGGGTTGATAATACATAAAACTCTCTGATAGAGAAAGGTTTTCTTCCTGAAACAACCTTATGAAATATATAAGGCTCTTTCCCGTCCCAATAACCTGTCTTCTTTGAACGCTCCTTCAAATCGGAACTTGTCATAAAATTGTCCTTATCCTTGAAATCCACTTTTCCGATACGCGGAATATTGGCAGAAATGCCGACGTGATCGTCAGGAATCCTCTGAGCTACCCAAAGGGCACCCGGATTGCCTGCGCCGGTTCCATAAATCTCAAAATGCCATACTTCATTTTTATCGGCAACTGTAAGGCACTCTCCCCAATCACCGTAACCATACTGCTCTGCCAACTTGCCCATAAGTGCAATAGCTTCACGAGCAGTGGTACAATATTGAAGCGCCATACGTTCAAGCTCTTCTATCTGAAACATGCCGTTCTTGTTGACAAGTTCCGGACGTCCTTCGGTAGTGGTCTCCCCTATTGCAAGCTGCTTTTCATTAAGACACGGATAAGCCACATTCAGAAATTGGTAGGTATTTTCAGCCTTTACGGGAATCCTCCCTTTCTCAACTACATTACGCATGTCCCAAGGCTCTTCATTATGGAGAAGACCGACATAGACAGGCTCTGTGCTGCCGATTGTAAAAGATTTGCGCGGTTCGATAGTGACGTATGTGCGATAGTTGGCATCACAGGTGTGAGCTGTCATTACAGAGCCATCCACAGAGGCTTTTTTGCCAACCATAATGGAAGTACAACTCTCTTTGTACTGATCATCCATTCGGTCATAAACATCATTTTGAGCGGTGAGAAGTGGCACGGAAGCAAATAGCATCAACACCGAAACGATAGAAAGAGTTTTAATTTTCATATAAATTCGATTAGTTTAAATTGTGTGTTATTAATTCTAAAAATATTAATTCTGAAATACAAAAGACAAATCTAATAAAAATTAGTATATTTAAAAGTTAAAAAAATAGGTCAAATGAAGAAAATAATCACGATACTCTCATTTATATTATTGTGCATAAGCGCATTACATGCTGAAAATATTATTTACAAATTTGAAATCAGACAGGATATAGACAAATCGGCTGCCAAAAAAGTGACAATGGCCATCAGTGAATCCGAACGATTAGATGCAAAATATATAGTGATAGAAATCGACACCTACGGTGGAGCCGTGGATGCGGCCGACAAGATAAGAACATCGCTCATACGCACCCCCATCCCCACAATCGCGTTCATCAACCCACAAGCCGCATCAGCCGGAGCATTAATCTCAATTGCCTGTGATTCAATATATATGAGCAAAGGGTCATCTATCGGAGCTGCCACAGTGGTCAATCAGAACGGTGAAGTAATGCCCGATAAATATCAGTCGTTCATGAGAGCCATGATGAGGACCACAGCGGAGTCTCACGGCAAGGTCATTATCAACGGCAAAGAGGTATGGCATCGCGACCCGAAGATTGCGCAACAGATGTGCGATACATCCAACGTATTGAGTTTCACTCAGGAAGAGGCCATCAATGCCAATTATTGTGAGGGGAAAGCCGAAAATATTGAAGAAGTAATAGATAATCTCGATATTGACAATTATGTCATTAAAGAGCAGAAACTCAGTACTCTCGACAAGATTATCCTCTTTCTTATGAGTCCATTGCTTCAAGGTATTTTCATTATGATGATAATAGGAGGTATTTATTTTGAAATTCAGAGCCCGGGAATAGGTTTTGCACTCGTTGTGGCTATCTTTGGAGCCGTTCTCTACTTTGCTCCCCTCTATCTCGGCGGACTTGCCCAATATTGGGAGATTGCCTTGTTCGTAATAGGTATAGGATTGTTGATTGTGGAAATTTTTGTCACGCCTGGATTCGGCGTTGCCGGAGTCTCCGGAATAATCCTCATGCTCACCTCTTTTGTATTTGCAATGATTGACAATAATCTCTTTTATTTTGAGGGAAACATTAATTTCGCTATCCTGTTCAAACCGCTTGCAATAGTAGCCATAGCAGGATTTTCATCCGTATGTCTGTGCATATATCTTGCCCATAAATTATATCCTGGCAAAGCTTTCGATTATATTGCTCTTCGCACTGAACTTAAAGATAATGAGGGGTGTGTGGGAGTCGAAACCAATCTTTCATCCCATATCGGCAGGGAAGCAACTGTTGTGAGCGACCTCCATCCGAGCGGTAAAATAGACATAGACGGCAAGCTGTACGAAGCCACTTTGACTATAGGAATGGCTCAAAAAGGTGAAAAAGTTACAATAATTCGTGTAGAAGGTGGAAGATTATATTGTGAGAAAACGATGAAATAATTATCTTTGCACAATCTTTAATAGCATCAGATACAATGCAAATACTTAACAGAACCGAATCAGTACTTCAACTTCAGAATGGCCTTGAATTTCAGGGCTTTTCGTTTGGTTATGAGGCACCCTCAGACGGAGAAACGGTATTTTCCACCGCCATGGTGGGATATCCGGAATCTCTGACGGACCCTTCCTATTCCGGACAGATTTTATGCGTAACATACCCTCTTATAGGGAATTACGGCGTACCGGAAAATAAAACAATCAATGGTATTTCAGAAAATTTCGAGTCTGAAAATATCTATGTGCGCGGATTGATTATTTCAGACTACTCCTTTGAATACAGTCACTGGAGTGCAGTCAAGAGTCTCGACCAATGGCTTAAGGAGAATAAGATTCCGGGGATTTACGGAATCGACACACGTGAATTGACAAAGGTCCTGCGTGAAGGGGGGTCTCTTCTCGGCAAAATTATTCCTGCCGGATGCAAGAGCGATTGGAACATAGAGGATCCGAATACCGTCAATCAGGTCGGAGTAGTCAGCTGCAAAGAAGTAATTCGTTACGGAAGCGGTGATAAAAAGATAGTTCTTGTCGATTGCGGTGTTAAACACAATATATTAAGATGTTTTGTCAAGAGAGGGATAGAGATTATACGCGTTCCGTGGGATTACAATTTCAATGACGGCTCGATTGGAAATTATGACGGACTGTTCATTTCAAACGGCCCCGGCAATCCCGAATTCTGCGATGTCACAGTGCAGCATATAAGAGAGACCATGAATCTTGATAAACCGATCTTCGGAATATGCATGGGCAACCAGCTGCTATGCCGTGCAGGCGGAGCGAAAACCTTCAAACTGAAATACGGCCACAGAAGCCACAATCAGCCTGTGATGATGGTCGGAAGCAACAGATGCTTCATCACTTCTCAAAATCACGGCTATGCCGTCGATAATAATACTCTCGGAAAAGATTGGGAACCGTATTTCATCAATATGAATGATGGCACAAACGAGGGAATCAGGCACAAGAGCAAGCCGTTCTTCTCCGCCCAGTTCCACCCTGAAGCTTCAAGCGGTCCTGTTGATACTGAATTTTTGTTTGACGAATTTATAAAATTGTTATGATTGATCAATCCATTAAAAAAGTCCTGCTTTTAGGTTCCGGCGCTCTGAAAATCGGTGAGGCCGGCGAATTTGACTATTCCGGCTCTCAGGCTCTCAAGGCTATGAGAGAAGAGGGTATCTCCACTGTTCTGATCAATCCAAATATCGCGACAGTTCAGACTTCGGAAGGTGTGGCCGACAAGATATATTTCCTTCCGGTCACCCCCTATTTTGTAGAGAAAGTCATCAAGAAAGAGAAGCCTCAAGGCATTCTCCTTGCATTCGGGGGACAGACGGCCCTCAATTGCGGTGTAAACCTCTACAAAAACGGCATTTTTGAAAAATACGGAATCAAAGTGCTCGGCACTCCTGTTCAATCCATAATAGATACTGAAGACAGAGATTATTTTGTCAAGAAGCTTGACCAGATTGATGTCAAGACCATCAAAAGTCATGCTGTCGAAACTATTGAAGATGCCCGCAAAGCTGCTGCAGAGCTTGGCTATCCTGTCATTTTGAGGGCTGCTTATGCTCTCGGAGGACTTGGCAGCGGCTTCTGTGACAATGAAGAAGAGTTGAACATTCTTGCCGAAAAATCGTTTTCATATTCGCCTCAGGTGCTCGTAGAGAAATCCCTCAAGGGATGGAAAGAGATTGAATATGAGGTAGTAAGGGATAAGTTCAATAACTGCATCACAGTCTGCAACATGGAGAATTTCGACCCGCTCGGCATCCACACCGGAGAGAGTATCGTCGTAGCCCCTTGTCAGACACTTAACAATCATGATATAAATCTTTTAAGAGAGCTTGCAATACGTATTGTAAGACATATCGGCATTGTAGGCGAGTGCAATGTGCAATTTGCTTACGACACCGAATCGGATGATTACCGCGTTATCGAAGTCAATGCACGCCTTTCTCGTTCATCGGCTCTTGCTTCAAAAGCCACAGGATACCCTCTCGCATTTGTTGCAGCCAAACTCGGTCTCGGTTACGCATTGTTCGAGTTGAAAAATTCGGTGACAAAGACTACTCCCGCATTCTTTGAACCCGCTTTGGACTATGTTGTATGCAAGATTCCGCGCTGGGATCTTTCCAAATTCCACGGAGTATCGCGTGAGATAGGAAGCAGCATGAAAAGTGTCGGGGAAGTAATGGCCATCGGTCGTAATTTTGAAGAGGCCATGCAAAAAGGGTTGAGAATGATCGGGCAGGGTGCTCATGGATTCGTTGCCAATAAGGAGATTGTGGTACCCGACATAGATAAGGCCCTGAGAGAGCCTACCGACAACCGTATCTTTGTAATATCCAAGGCTTTCCAGAAAGGTTATACTGTAGATGACATTTGCAGGCTCACAAAGATTGACAAATGGTTTCTCGACAAGCTCTACAATATTATAGTTGTGGCTCGAGAGATTGAAAAGCTCAATACCAAAGAAGAACTCACTCCTACTCTTCTGAAGCTCGCCAAACAGCTCGGATTTTCAGATTTTCAGATAGGACGTCTGATATTTAAAGACAAGATAGATACCGACCTTGCAGTCAATAAGATACGCGAATACCGCAAAGGGCTTGGCATCGTCCCTGTAGTCAAGCAGATAGATACTTTGGCAGCCGAATATCCGGCTCAGACCAACTACCTCTATCTGACCTACAACGGAGATAAAAACGATTTTGATTACTATGGAGATAAGAAATCTATCATCGTACTCGGTTCGGGAGCATATCGTATCGGAAGTTCGGTAGAATTTGACTGGTGCAGTGTCAATGCACTCCAAACCATACGCAAATCGGGATGGAGAGGTGTAATGATCAACTATAACCCTGAAACCGTCTCAACGGACTATGATATGTGCGACAGACTCTATTTTGACGAGTTGACATTTGAAAGAGTTATGGATATATACGACCTTGAACAGCCTCACGGCCTCGTGGTATCTGTCGGAGGCCAGATTCCGAATAACCTCGCCTTGAGACTTGATGAAAACGGGGTAAATATCCTTGGAACAACCGCAGAAAGCATCGATAACGCTGAAGACAGACACAAATTCTCATCAATGCTCGATTCTCTCGGTGTAGATCAACCTAAATGGAAAGAGCTGACCACCCTTTCGGATGTTTACAAATTCGTCGATTCGGTTGGATTCCCTGTATTGGTAAGGCCTTCATACGTCCTTTCGGGGGCTGCAATGAATGTATGTTCCAACAACAACGAACTTGAACAATTTCTTAAGCTCGCCGCCAATGTCTCTCATAAGCATCCTGTGGTTGTAAGTTCATTCATCCAGAATGCCAAAGAGATTGAATTTGATGCTGTTGCAGATAAGGGAGAAGTAGTTGCATACGCTATTTCGGAACATATCGAATTTGCAGGAGTTCACTCCGGAGATGCAACCATTCAGTTCCCTCCTCAAAAGCTATACGTCGAAACTGTCCGCCGTATCAAGAAGATTGCCAGAAAGATCGCGGGGGCTCTGAACATTTCCGGACCATTCAACATCCAATTTCTTGCAAAAGAGAACGATATTAAGGTCATCGAATGTAATCTGAGAGCTTCCAGAAGCTTCCCTTTCGTCTCAAAGGTATTGAAAATCAATTTTATAGAGTTGGCAACAAAGATTATGATCGGCGAGAAGGTCACCCCTCCTTCCAAGAATGCATTTGATCTTGATTATGTGGGAGTCAAGGCTTCTCAATTCTCATTTTCAAGGTTGCAGAAAGCCGACCCTGTCCTCGGTGTCGATATGGCATCGACAGGTGAAGTTGGATGTATCGGAGACGATACAAATGAAGCTATTTTGAAAGCGATGCTTTCTGTAGGTTATTCAATCCCTAAAAAGAACATCCTCCTTTCAACCGGTGACGCCAAGCAGAAAGCCGAGATGTTAAAAGCATCCAAACTATTGATTGACAATGGGTACAATATTTTTGCAACCGGTGGTACATACAAATACTGCGTTGAAAACAATATTCCTGCCACCAAGGTGTTATGGCCTAATGAAGAGGGCAAAGAGAAGAATGCACTGCAGATGATTCATGACAAAGAGATAGATTTTGTAGTGAACATTCCTAAAAACCTCACACAGGATGAGCTTGATAACGGCTATAAAATCAGACGTGCAGCCATTGATTTCAATATTCCTCTGATTACAAATACAAGACTTGCAACCGCATTTATCATCTCATTCTGTAATCTGCCTATTGATGAGATTCAGATTAAGAGTTGGGACGAATATACATCATAGCAAATCGGAAAAATGGAGATATTATTGTTTATAGTCGGAATATTACTGATTCTTCTCGGAGCCACATGGTTGGTTGACGGAGCATCGGGGATTGCACGCAAATTCGGTCTGTCGGAATTTCTGATTGGTGTAACTATCGTAGGAATAGGCACTTCCACCCCTGAAATGGTAGTCAGTTTTATAGCGGCAATCAAAGGCAATGCCGACATATCAATTGGTAACATTACCGGTTCAAATATCTTCAACACTTTGTTTATTCTCGGAGCCACAGCATTGGTGGCCCCGATCACTTTTACATCAGGCAATATCAAAAGGGATGTTCCGATTGCAATGGGTGCCTCATTTTTAGTATTGTTGATGGCTCTTGATACTGTAATCTGGGGCGGAAATGTTAATATGATAGGAAGATTTGACGGAATTATTCTGCTTATCTGCTTCGGAATATTTTTGCTCCACTCTTTCAGACATGACGACAAAAATGTTTCCGTCATCGAAGATACACAAATTTCAGATAAATCTAAAGATAGAAAACCTATTGCCAATATTATCCTCATTATAATAGGACTTGCCGGATTGATATACGGGGGTAATCTTTTTGTAGATTCCGCAACAGTCATTGCCGGAAAGCTTGGTGTATCCGATGCTATAATAGCAGTCACCATCATGGCCGGAGGAACGTCGCTTCCCGAACTTGCCACTTGTATTGTTGCAGCCCTCAAGAAGAGGGGTCAGATGGCCCTCGGCAATGTATTGGGCTCAAATGTATCCAACATTCTGTTAATTATCGGCGGAAGTGCTGTAATTACTCCGCAGACAATGGGAAAAGTTACATTTTTAAGTCTGTTTGTGATGGCATTTGTATCGATTCTGATATTTGTCACCGCATTTACTTTTAAAAAGAAACAGCTTGACAGATGGGAAGGTCTCTTGTTTCTTATCCTGTACATCGCCTACATTTATGCAATAATTCAAATATGACACTTCGTAACATAATATTTGACTTTGGCGGAGTTTTGATTGATTGGAACCCGCGTCATCTTTATAAGGGATATTTCAAAAGCGATGAGCAGATGGAATATTTTCTAAATAATATCTGTACCAACCAATGGAATGGCGAAACAGACCGCGGAAGGCCGTTCCGGGAGAGTATTTCTATTCTTCAGGCGCAATATCCGGAGTATCGCGATGCCATTCAGCTCTATATGGACGGATGGACGACAATGATAAAAGGGGCCATATCTCCCACTGTGGAAATTTTAAAAGCCCTGAAAGCCAAGGAATATCACTTGTACGGCCTTACCAATTGGTCAGCCGAGACATTTCCATACGCTTACAACAGATTTGAGTTTTTGCATATTCTGGAAGGTATTGTTGTATCGGGAGAAGAAAAACTGCTTAAACCGGATCCTGCAATTTATAACAGGTTGATTGAAAGGTATCATCTGAAACCCGAAGAATCGTTGTTCATTGATGACAATAATGTCAATGTGGAAGCAGCTGCAGCTTTGGGAATGAAAGGCATCCATTTTACCGGTGCGGAGGAATTGCTGAATCAATTATCACTTCTCAAGGTATTGTAACGGTAAATGCAGCCCCACTGCTATCTCGTATGGGGCATCCTGCCAAGCCGGCAATCACATTAAGCGCGGTTATGATTTGATGATTCATATAGGAAAGAAAGGCAGATTGCATTACTGCAGTCGTTCCATTTTCATCCGGCCATTAAATAAAAATTAAAGAATATAAAGTTCATAACGAATATAGTAATTTTTAGACAAATTATTACTAATTTTGAACATCAATTTATAAAAAATGGGAATACTCTATCAAAAACTCACTCAGGATTATCGCATCAAGGAGGGGCTGAAGGCGTGTATTAATTGCGGAACATGCACAGCAATATGCCCGGCAGCCGAATTTTACAAATACAACCCCAAAACGATAGTAAATATCGTACAAAGTCAGGACGATGACCAGATTGAAGAATTGTTGAAAGGTGAACAAATCTGGTATTGCGGAGAATGTATGTCGTGCGTTACAAGATGTCCGCGCAAGAACGCCCCCGGTTTGGTAATAATGGCGCTCCGTTCTTTATCGATTGACATGGGATATTTTGTAGAGAGCGAAAAAGGGAGACAGCAACTGCCTCTTACACGTGCCATGTGCGGCAATATTCTCAATTACGGATACTGTGTATATCCGAGAACCTACAAATACGAAGACCATCCCGAATCGGGACCTGTCGGTAAATGGATCGGAGAGAATCTCGATGCAGTACATGAAAGGCTCGGATCCAACCTTGACGGCAAGGGTCCGGGAGTATTAAGAAAAATTCCTCAGGAATCGCTTGATGAGCTGAAAGCCATCTTTGACGTTACGGGTGCCACGCGCAGAATGAAAGTTGTTGAAGAGGCTTCGAAGCGTAAGGCTGAAGAAATGGGGCTTTCGATGGAGGAATATGAAAAACGTGCATTCAACGTCACAGGTACCCAACACCTGAACCATAAAATATAATAACAGAAAACTACTATATCTATGATATTTCAAGGTAAACAAAAGATATGGTCCGACTATCAAAAGGACATTCCGGATGATCACTATTTTTATGTCAGAAGCTGCATCCGCCAAAACTTCTTTCCTGCTTCAGAGCAGACATTTTTAGATATTGTCCACAACCGTCTCGGCAAGGATTTTTATGAGACACCGCATCACACCACCTGCGGAGGTATTGCATATCACGGGGAAGCCATTCCTCAAGAGACCGTGATGACCATTATTGCCCGTCAGTTTGCCCTCATGACCGAATCGGGATATGAAAATTATGTATGTTCGTGCATCACCTCTTTCGGATTATATACTGAAACCATGGATGATTGGAGGAATTTTCCCGAACTTGAGGCCAAAATACGAGAAGACCTCTGGAAAGCGTGCCGCAGGGAGTTCAAGGTGCCGAAATATCTTGCACACGCCAGCGATGTTATCTATAAATTCCGTAATGAAATAGCCGAGCGTGCCAAGTTCAGACTCGTCAATAAAGAGACAGGCGAGCCGCTGAGAGTGGTCGAACATATAGGATGTCACTATTCCAAAATGTTCCCGTCCAAAGGGATTGGCGGCGCCGAATACCCTTACGTACTTGCAGGAATGATTGAATCGTGGGGAGGAGAAGTCATTGATTATCCTGAAAGGAGACATTGCTGCGGATTCGGTTTCCGGCAATATCTTGTCAAAGCCAATCGTGGATATTCGATATCCAATACCTATAAGAAGTTTGAATCTATGGAGCCGTACAAGCCTGACATGATCATAACCAATTGCCCAGGATGCCCGTTTTTTATGGACAGATGGCAGTATGTGATAGCAGAACAGACAGGCAAGACTTACGGAGAGAACGGATACGGAATACCGGTGTTCACTTACGAAGAGGTGGCGGGACTTGTACTCGGATACAATCCGTGGGATCTGGGACTTCAGATTCATCAGGTCGCAGTCGAGCCGCTGCTCGACAAAATCGGGATTCCGTATGACAAAGCCGACAAATATAAAGGCAAAAACGGTAAACTTTTGAGGGTTCCTGAATATCCTATGAATATAAAATGTTGCTAAATATAGACTTATGAAAGAAAATGTAGTTATAATAGGCGGTGGTCCGAGCGGAATTGAAGCTGCCCGCCGGATAAGAAATTTCGGATACACCCCTATTCTGATTGAGAAAGAATTACGTCTTGGAGGGCATCTTGCACAATGGGACAGACTTTTTCCGGAAGGTGTATATGCAAAAGAGGTATTGCAGACTCTGCTTTCCGATATGGACGGAATCAAATGGTTTACAGATGTCCAGATACTCACAATCAACAGATTGAAAGACACTTACGTCATCAAGTTGACCAATGGTATCTCTGTTCAGTCCAAGGCGGTGCTGATAACTACGGGGTTCCAGCTTTTCCAGGCAGAAAAGAAAGAAGAATACGGTTACGGCATTTATAATCACGTCATTACAAATGCAGATCTGGAACGTTATTTTCAGAACAGAAAAGATTCGAGAATCGATGATCCGAAAGTGATAGGATTTGTTCACTGTGTCGGTTCGAGAGACGAAAAGGCCGGAAACAGACAGTGTTCAAAGGTATGCTGTGCCACTGCCGTCAAACAAGCTTGTGAAATCAAACAATTATATCCGGATGCCACCGTGTATTGCTTTTATATGGATTTGCGCATGTTCGGAAGGAGATATGAAGATATGTATCTTGAAGCCCAACAGAAATACGGCATACGTTTTATTCGCGGAAGAGTTTCGGAAGTATCCGAAAATCACGAAGGAAGACTTGTCGTGAAGGCTGAAGACACTTTGTTTGGCAGACCTTTGAGACTTTCGATGGACCTGCTTGTCCTCATGTCGGGAATAGTATCAAGCCACCAAAGTCAGGAACTTGCCAAGATGATTAAACTTCCTGTGGGAGAAGACGGATTTTTTCTTCCTCAAAACACAATCCTTGAGCCTTGCAAATCCCAGAAACAGGGTATTTTCTTTGCCGGAGCATGTACGGGACCAAAGACCATTCCCGAATCACTTAGTGAAGCAAGAGCAGCCGCTGTAGCTATAAATGATTACTTTAATACCATGACAGAATGATTGATTTCGGATTTGCATTAACACCAAGCGCAACTCTTCAAATCGATAATCTTGACAACAAACTTTTTGAACAATTGCGCAATATCGAACCTGACGTCGCAAAATGTATGGCGTGTGGATCCTGTACCGCAAGCTGCTCAGCCGGCAATTATACTGAGTTGAATCTCAGGAAAGTGATTTTGAGCCTCCAGAGAGGACGGGAACAAGACACCCTCAACTCCCTCAAATCGTGTATGCTCTGTGGTAAATGTAATATTGTATGCCCGCGCGGCATCAATACAAGGCATCTGATCTTAAGTATTTGTAAAGTTTATAATATTTAAAGGCCATGATGAGAGAACGATTTTTATCAGGATATGACAGTTTTGTCCTTCCATTCATGATAGGGATGGCTTTTATTCTTGTTTACTGCATAGCGGGCATGATTAAGGTTATCATGCAACTCAACAAAGAGGACAAAATCAAACTCGCAAAATCCCTGTTTTACCCCGCCAATGCTTTCAAGAACCTCAGGGATATATTTGCAGACTGTATTTTTCACGTAAAAATATGGAAAAGAAACAAACTTCTCGGATACATGCACTCGAGTATAGCTTTCGGATGGCTTATGCTTATCGTCATAGGTCATATTGAGACATGGATTTACATCCCTCAAAGAAGCGGACTTCTCTATTATCCCGTATTTTTCAGGTACTTCATGTCGGTGGAGAGTTATACGTTGAGAGGAAGTTTCTTCTTCTTTCTGATGGACTTTTTCCTTCTGATGGTTCTGAGCGGCATATTTTTAGCTATTTTCAAACGTTTCAGATCCAAGATTCTCGGAATGAGGAGAACCACCAAACTCACTCTGTTGGATTATATAGGGCTATACAGCTTGTGGGCGATTTTTCCACTCAGACTCATTTCTGAAGGTTTTACTGCCGGAATCAGCGGAGGAAGTTTTTTAACAATACCTGTCAACTGGTTGTTTGCCAATTTTTTGAGCAAGCCTGAAAATTTCGACTATACATGGTGGGCTTATTCTATAGTGCTTGGAGTTTTCTTTATTGTACTTCCTTTTACAAGATATATGCACATTCCCGCCGAAATACTGCTTATTCCTATGAAAAATGCGGGTATCAAAGTAAGACATCCGCGAAAAGGGATGGCCCTTGCGCAGCTCTATTCCTGCTCAAGTTGCGGACTCTGTATCGATGCATGTCCTATGGGTACACAAAAGAAGAATCTGAAAGATTCAACCGTATATCTTGTAAGGCAGATTAAAAGACGGAATGAGACAAGAACGAGGGAAATCTCCGATAAATGCCTTATGTGCGGCAAATGTGCGGCAATCTGCCCTGTCGGGGTTGCAGCTTGTGATTTGAGACTTGCCGTAAGAGAGGAGCAAAAGTGCAACATACATGGTGATTACACTTATCTCAAAAGTGTTGTCCCTGATTTGAACAAGCAGAACGACAGGGGAGAGGACAAAGTGCTCTATTATGCCGGCTGTATGAGTTCTCTAACACCTGTCATCTCCAGATCGGTTGTCAAGATTCTTGACAAGGCCGGTGTCAACTATGAGTTGATGGACAAGGATGGAAGTATATGCTGCGGCAGACCTCTGCTTCTTGCAGGCAAAAAAGAGGAAGCTGAAGCGTTAATAGCCAAAAATAGGGAGATTATACACAATTCGGGAGCAACAACACTCCTTGTGTCATGTGCCATCTGCTACAAAATATTCTCTGAAGAATATAGCTTGGAGGGTATAAAAGTAATTCACTACACGGAATACTTTGAATCTCTTGCCAAACAAGGTAAAATAACATTGACGAAAGGGTCATCCAGATATGTATATCACGATCCTTGCGAGCTTGGTCGCGGATGCGGCATCTATGATGCTCCGCGCGAAGCCATTTCCCGTATCGGAGAGCTGGTTCCTGCCGAAAAAGAGAAGAAGGATAGCATCTGTTGCGGAGGTTCCATCGGAAGTCTCACACTTTCATACACGGAGCGCGGACATATCACCCAATATGCTGTCAACAATCTGATAATCAATACACCGGACAAAATTGTCACAGCCTGCCCTCTCTGTCTTAAAACTTTCTCCAAATACTCTGATGTAAAAGTGATTGACTTTGCCGAAGCATTGTCTCAACAAATGGAATAACGAATTTAAACATGATAACTAATTTTAAACCAACAGAATACTCTCTTAAAAATGTAGCTTCAGGCAGAGTATTCAATGATTCCGGATGGCTGCTGAATGATCCCGAAGGGTCAGAACCGTCACTCATAAGGGCAGAATATGCCGCAAAACAGATAAATTTCAAATCTTCCGAATTCGGGATATACAAATTTGCCGACTGGCTTCCGGTCAGCCATTTGCTGGAAGGGTCATCCCCTACTGTAACATACAAGAGCAAAGGGCTTGCGAAAGAACTCGGTTTAAGCAATCTATATATCTCATTTTCAGGATATTGGCCTAAAATTGGAGCAAATATGACTACCTGCTCCTTCAAAGAGACTGAAGCCTATTCTGTTTGTGCAAGACTATCTTCCAAAAGCGACAGAGTACTTGTTGTCGCTTCTGCGGGAAATACGGCTCGTGCTTTTGCCAAAGTCTGTTCACAAAACAGTATTCCTCTGATTATCAGTGTACCGGAAGATAATATTGATGCTCTCTGGTTTGACAAACCACTCAACGACTGTGTCAAACTGATTTGCTCTCCCAAAGGAAGTGACTATTTCGATGCGATTGCTCTGGCCGACAAAATATGCACATCTCCAAAATTTTTTGCCGAGGGGGGAGCAAAAAATATAGCAAGAAGAGATGGTATGGGAACTACAGTTCTCTCTGCTGCCGAAGCTATCGGTCGCATTCCCGATTGCTATTTTCAGGCTATAGGAAGCGGTACAGGGACAATTGCCGCATGGGAAGCCAACCTGCGCCTGATAGAAGACGGGCGATTCGGCTCTCACAAGATGAAATTGTTCCCTTCTCAAAATATTCCGTTCACGCCGATGTATGATGCGTGGAAAGCGTCAAGCCGACCACTTCTCCCTATGAATGATGAAGAGGCTCGTGTAAAAGCTCTTGAAATTGATGCCAAAGTGCTCTCAAACAGAAGACCTCCATACAGTATCAAAGGTGGAGTGTATGATGCTTTAAGCGATGCGGGGGGAGACATTGAGGTAGCGGACAATAGAGACATCCGGCAGATGCAGGAATTGTTTTTGAGGAGCGAGGGAATTGATATACATCCTGCTGCCGCTGTGGCCTTAAAAGGGATGCAAAACGCTTTCGATGCGGGAAAGATGCCGCGCGAAAGCATTGCAATGCTCAATATTACCGGTGGAGGAGAACAACTATTCAAGCGCGAGCATAAAATATGTTTCCTTAAGCCATCGTTAATTGCAAATGCCGCAGATGATGGAATTGTGGAGAAAGCAGAACGCCTGTTTTAGAAAAAATATAACTTAACTAAAAATAAATTTATGCTTAGAAAAGCCGTAAATGCGAGTGTACATGTTGTGCAGAAGTATCTCCCGGAGCCATTCATTTTCGCCATATTGCTCACCTTTGTAGCTTTTATTGTAGCCATGCCTGTGGGGCATCAGACTCCGGTTGAAGTACTGTCCAATTGGGGAAACGGAGTGTGGGGGCTTCTCGCCTTTTCGATGCAGATGGCTTTGGTATTGGTCTGCGGTTCTACTCTCGCCGATGCACCTTCCATCAAAAAAGGTCTCGACAAATTGTCCTCACTTCCTAAAAAACCTGTCGGAGCTATCGCTCTGGTATCGTTTGTATCGGCCGTTGCATGCTGGATCAATTGGGGATTCGGGCTCATAATAGGTGTAATTTTTGCCAAGTCGATTGCCCGCAAGCTCCGGGGAGTAGATTACAGATTGCTTATAGCATCGGCCTACAGCGGATTTGTAGTGTGGCACGGCGGTATATCGGGATCGATTCCGCTGGCACTTGCCACACCGGGAGAAGCTCTGACCGACACTACCATGGGAGTTGTGACCGCTCCTATTCCTATCAGTCAGACTATTCTGTCTCTCGATAACATAGTATTGTCCATAGTCATTATAATTGCTCTTGTGACAGTCAATTCTTTGATGCATCCGAAAGGAAAAGGTGTCGTGGAAATAGATCCGGATCTTTTGAAAGAAGATGAGACAGAAGATAAATTTACCCCCTCCACCCCCGCCGAAAAAGCGGAAAACAGCATGGTTATCAGCATTCTGATCGCCATAATGGGATTTGGATATCTGATTATAAAGTTGTTTGTCAATGGCGAATCCCTTGATCTCAATTCTGTCATAATGTTATTTCTTTTCCTCGGAATAGTATTGCACAAGACACCTATCGCTTACGTAAAGTCCATGACCAAAGCTGCAACAGGCAGTGCCGGTATTTTACTTCAATTTCCGTTTTATGCAGGAATAATGGGAATCATGACCGGTGTTTCTGCTGATGGAGTATCGCTTGCAGGAGAAATCAGCCGCGTATGTGTGGCAATATCAAATGAACATACTTTTCCGCTTCTGACATTTCTGAGTGCCGGTATTGTCAATATATTCATTCCGTCCGGAGGCGGTCAATGGGCAGTCCAGGCTCCTATTATGATGCCTGCCGGAGCCGCAATAGGCGTTTCGCCTGCAATCACAGGCATGGCAATAGCATGGGGAGATGCATGGACCAATCTTATTCAGCCATTTTGGGCTATCCCTGCACTTGCCATAGCTAAACTCGGGGCTAAAGACATAATGGGATTCTGCATAATCAATCTGATAGTGACAGGAGTGATTATTTGTACAAGCTTCTATGTCCGGACTTTTATAGGTATCTAATTGCTAAATAAAACGTTCGAGTACTTCGGCAACAACAAAATTGCTGCCTCCGATAAAGATCAGATCTGAAGCTTCCGCTTGTTGCCCGGCCATGTCGAGTGCCTCTTGTACGGAAGTCGATACCTGTCCTGTAATACCATAATCGGAGAGTATTCCTGCAAGTTTTGCAGCAGGCAGGGCCCTCGGGCTGTCGGCATTTGTAAATATATAATGAACATCGTGAGGCAGATAGTGGGCTATTGCATCTATATCCTTATCTGCCACAACACCGAAAATCATGAAAATATGGTCGTAATCGCACGATATTTTATCGATTTGCTCTCTTACCCATCTGATACCATGAGCATTATGTCCTGTATCACAAATAATGCGTGCTTTGCCCGGTTCATTGGAAAGGGTCTCCCATCTGCCGTGCAGTGCCGTATTGGCGGCAGCATGACAAATTCCGTCAATCAATTGATTGGAATCGAGCCTGAGCAATCCTTCCCTCAATATGTTCAGGACCGCAAACAGGGTATTCAGGTTTTTCTGCTGATAATCTCCCGGCAAATCAAGGTCATGATAAGTAATGCCGTGCAAAGGCTCTTTCAAATCTTCTGCAAATACAATCCGGCTGCCCCTGTCTGCTGCAATCTTTTCAAATACAGGTTTGGTCTCAGGCAGGGCCTCTCCTATCACCACCGGCACTCCCGGCTTGATAATGCCCCCTTTTTCAAATGCGATTTCTTCAAGGGTATATCCAAGATGCTCGCAATGTTCCAGACCTATATTGGTTATCACACTCAAAATGGGAGTAATGACATTTGTACTGTCCAACCTTCCGCCAAGTCCTGTCTCAATTACGGCAATATCCACTTTTTTCTCTCTGAAATAATCAAAAGCCATTGCAGTGGTAATTTCAAAAAATGAAGGGTTCTCCTCCTCGAAAAAATGTTTCCATTTTACCATAAAATCGGAAACAGCCTCCTTGGAAATCATTTTGTAAGAGTTTTTCTCAATTATCTTGATTCTCTCCCTGAAATCAATCAGGTGAGGAGATGTATATAGACCGACTTTCAGATTATTGGCGGCAAGTGCCGAAGCCAACATGTGAGACACGGATCCTTTGCCGTTGGTACCTGCCACATGGATTGTCCTGAAACAATGATGAGGCATTCCCAAAACTGTATCAAAGCGTGTCATGGTCTCTATTCCCGGCTTGTAAGCTCTTTTTCCAACTTTTTGATATGATGGGAACTGAGTAAACAGCCACTCCAATTGTTGTTCGTAATTCATTGTATTGTTAAAAACTTATATGCAAATGTGCAAAATAATCCCCAATATCATCCAAAAAAGCACTAATTTTGCGAATTATTAATTTCATTGCCATAATTAAGAAAAAGTACTGATATGATACTGTTTTTTCAATGCACAAAGGGCACTATAATTGCCTTGCAAAGCAATTCCGAATTTTCCAACAACGATATTGAATCTCTGCAATGGCTTTTTTCAAATGCCGCAATCATAAGAGAGGAGTCGATAAAAGGTTATTTTGTGGGACCGCGCCGCGAAATGGTCACACCATGGAGTACTACAGCCACCGAAATCACTCACAACATGAATATTAAGGGAGTTGTACGCATTGAAGAGTATTTTCCGGTACAAAGCATGGATGCCGATTATGACAAGATGCTTCAACGCCTTTATAATGGTCTCGACCAAAACATATTCAAAGTTGACAGACAGCCCGAATCTATTATATATATTACTGATTTTGAGGAATATAACACAAAGGAAGGATTGGCATTGTCCAAGGAGGAGATCAAATATCTTAAGGATTTGAGTTCCAAACTCGGCCGTCCTCTCACAGACTCGGAAGTATTCGGATTTTCACAGGTTAATTCGGAGCATTGCAGACACAAGATATTCAACGGTACTTTCATTATTGATGGCAGACAGATGCAATCATCTCTATTTAAGATGATTAAAAAGACTTCCGAGATTAATCGCAATAGAATAGTATCGGCATATAAAGATAATTGTGCATTTATCGACGGTCCGACCATCAATATGTTTCATCCTCAAACTGCCACAAAACCCGATTTTTTCAAGACTGTAAAGGAGGAAACAGTTATTTCGCTAAAAGCCGAAACGCATAATTTTCCAACCACCGTAGAGCCTTTCAACGGAGCAGCTACAGGATCGGGAGGGGAGATACGAGACAGAATCGCAGGGGGAAAAGGGTCGTTTCCAATCGCAGGAACGGCTGTATATATGACATCATATCCGAGATTTTCAAAAGAAGAGCAATTGACTCTCTGCCGTGAGGCGCCTCTTCGCACATGGGAAGACCGTCCTCCTCGCAAGTGGCTCTATCAGACACCACAGGAGATTCTGATAAAGGCTTCCAACGGAGCTTCCGATTTCGGAAACAAATTCGGACAACCGCTGATCTGCGGCTCTCTATACACATTTGAACACTCCGAAAATGGTACCGATTACGGATATGACAAAGTGATTATGCTTGCAGGCGGAGTAGGTTACGCCAAAAGAAAAGACTCTCTGAAAGAGAGACCTGAAGCGGGAGATTCCGTAATTTTACTGGGAGGAGACAACTATAGAATCGGAATGGGCGGAGGGGCTGTATCTTCCGTTGCCACAGGAGAATACACTAATTCCATCGAGCTTAATGCCATCCAGCGTTCCAATCCTGAAATGCAGAAAAGAGCATATAATGCCATTAGGGCAATAGCCGAAAATGACGTAAATACCATTATTTCAGTACACGATCACGGTGCAGGAGGTCATCTGAACTGTCTTTCCGAGCTTGTCGAAGAGACAGGCGGCACTATCGATATAAGCAGACTTCCTATCGGAGACCCTACCCTTTCATCCAAAGAGATCATAGGTAACGAATCCCAGGAGAGAATGGGGCTTGTAATGAAGAGCAAAGATGCAGATGAACTCAAATACATCGCCGAAAGAGAAAGAGCACCGTTTTACGCTATCGGTGTCACCACATCGGAACATAATTTCACATTGAAAGATAGTAAGAGCGGAGAAGTTCCTATAGATTTGCAGATAGAAGATATGCTTGGATCGACACCTAAAACCATCATGGAAGACAAGAGTATATCAAGAGATTTCAAACACATCGACTCAACAGCACATCTATCTGATAAAGAGATTGAAAAGAGTATCGAATCATTGCTTCAACTTGAATCTGTCGCATGTAAGGACTGGCTTACCAATAAGGTTGACCGCTCCGTGACGGGGCTGATTGCCTGCCAGCAATGCGCAGGAGAGATACAACTTCCGATTAATGACCTTGGAGCCACAGCCATCGGATATAATGACAATGAAGGTATTGCCACCTCTCTTGGACATGCCCCTGCAATAGCGCTCATCGACACAGCGGCAGGCTCGCGAATGTCGATAGCGGAAGCACTTACCAACCTCGTATGGGCACCGATTGACGGTAATCTTAAAGGCGTTTCTCTCAGTGCCAACTGGATGTGGCCGTGCAGGAACGAAGGTGAAAACGCACGTCTGTACAGTGCAGTAAGTGCCGCAAGCGAATTTGCCATCTCACTCGGTATCAATATCCCTACCGGAAAAGACTCGATGTCCATGACTCAGAAATACCCTGACGGAAATAAGATTCTCTCTCCGGGTACACTGATTATCTCTACCGTAGGACAGGTTAAGGACCTGCGTAAAATCGTCCGCGCATGTATAGTCCCGAAAAAGAGTGACATACTCTATATTCCTTTCGACAAAAATGATAAATATCCGTTGGGAGGATCTGCATATTCACAAGTTACAGGACACTTGGGAGATGAAGTTCCAGACATCAGAGATTCGGCATACTTTGCAAAGTGCTTCAATGCCGTTCAGAAACTTGTTCTCGACGGAGAGATCCTCTCGGGGCACGATATTTCTGCAGGAGGTCTTGTAACAACACTCCTTGAAATGTGCTTTGCAAACAGTACCGGAGGCTTGAGAATCGATGCAAGTTTTGCAGGAAATGATATTCTTTTCTGTGAAAAAAGTGGCATTGTGATACAAACCAACAATTACAATGCCATCAAACACCTTGAAAAAGAATCGATTACGTTCTATGAAATCGGTGAATATCACGAAGATCGTACACTTGACATAACACTCGCCGATTCACATATAATATTGGATATAGACAAGATGCGCGACATCTGGTATAAAACTTCGTACCTGTTTGACAAGCAGCAGTCGGGAATCAAAAAAGCAACCGAAAGATATGAGAACTACAAATTGCAACCTCTCAAATATCTGTTTCCTAACGGATTTTCAGGCAGACTCCCTCTATCAAGCAGAGAATCAACCCCTTCCATCAAAGAAAACGAAAGGCCTGTTGCCGCCATCATAAGAGAAAAAGGCTCCAACGGAGACAGAGAGATGGCATGGGCTCTTTATTTAGCAGGATTTGCAGTCAAAGATGTCCACATGACGGACCTTATTTCGGGAAGGGAAACCCTTGAAGAAGTAAGACTGATTGTATTTGTAGGCGGATTTTCCAATGCAGATACTCTCGGTTCCGCAAAGGGATGGGCAGGAGCATTTTTGTACAACAAAAAAGCTAAAGAAGCCATAGAAGCATTTTATCAGAGAAAAGACACTTTGAGCCTCGGCATTTGTAACGGATGTCAGCTGATGGGAGAACTCGGATTCATAACACCTTCAGACAGAAGCAAATCACCAAAATTACAACATAATGATTCCCACAAATTCGAGAGCGGATTTGTAGGAGTTACCATACAATCCTCCCCTTCAATTATGCTTAAATCGCTTGAAGAATGCAAGTTAGGTGTATGGATTGCTCACGGAGAGGGTAAATTTGCATTTCCACGCCCTATTTCGGAATACAACATTGCGGTCAGATTCAGTTACGATGCCTACCCTGCCAATCCGAACGGATCCCCTGACGGAATTGCAGGCGTGTGCAGCGAAGACGGACGTCACCTCGCAATGATGCCGCATCCAGAACGCTGTATCAGACCGTGGAATTGGGCATACTACTCACCTGCCCACAAAAAAGACATTGTATCACCTTGGATGAATATGTTTGAAAATGCGTACATCTGGTGTACTGTCAATAAATGACACTTCTGGTGATTGCGATACTCCGGATAAATTCTGAACGGAGTTGTTACTCAAAATATACGTTCCCAAAATATTCGGGTGTGTGGAAGTTCGGCTTCTCACACCCGACTTTATTCCAGCTCAAAAAGTGGGGAACTTTCATATCGTCGCCGCATTTGTAGAAATTGGCTCTGACAGTTCGTTTGGAAAAATCCTCAATATCAGCCATGTAGCTATATAGCGATTTGGGTATTGCTATAGTCAGAGTCCACTCGACAATCCCATCTCTGTCTCCGAAAGGTTCTGCTCCGAGAGAAGACTCGCGCCTGATTTGAGACAGAATTTCATCTCCGAAACGTGTTCTCGCCTTTCTATCAGCACCACAGGCAAACGTGCCATACCCGATACAATTCATTTCGAGATTATAATAAACCGAATCTTTTGATGATGGTATCATAAAAAACTCCACACACGAATCAGTATATGGCCTTGAACCTGCATCCTGACCAAAAGTCGCACGTGAACCCTCTTCCCTGACTACATATTGAATATAAATCTCATTAATGGAATGAGCAATCCTGAATTTTACATCCGGTTTATACGGATACGTTTTCCAATTGACCTCGTCAATGGGATTAAACTCGATATTCTCGGCCTCCAATACTTCTCTGACTTGAGATATGGTCGGGACTGCCTGCGGCATTGTTACTTTTTGAACGGTTATGGTCTTCATCTGATTATTATTTGAGTAGTTGTTGATGCAATTTGCCAAAACAGGCAGAATCAAGCATAAAACAAAAATGAATTTTTTCATAAAAATAAGTTTCATTTGTTATTACAAACTTATAAAATAATCTCAAATATTAAATGAGTTTGTCACATTTATAGATGATTAATATTTTTTTATTATTTTTGCACTTTGACAAATCATTAATTATTAATCACATTTATATGACGAAAAGAGTATATCGTTTTGGTGGAAAAAGTGCTGAGGGTAATGGCACTATGAGAAATTTATTAGGAGGGAAGGGGGCAAACCTTGCCGAAATGTGCACATTGGGAATACCGGTTCCTGCGGGATTCACTATAACAACAGATTGTTGCACCGAATATTTTAATTTGGGAGGGAAATACCCTGCCGAACTCAATGATGAAGTCCTAAGTGCCTTAAAAGCAACCGAACAAATCATGGAAATGAAATTCGGAGACGTAAAAGATCCTTTATTGGTTTCATGCCGTTCGGGTGCAAGAAGTTCTATGCCCGGAATGATGGAAACAGTATTGAACATCGGTCTTTGCTCGGCTACAATTCCGGGGCTTATTGCAAAAACAAATAACCCTCGCTTTGTGTATGATGCATATCGCCGTTTGATTATGATGTACTCGGATGTCGTTATGGAAAAAGCTGAAGGTATCGAACCTGAAGATGGAAAAGGCATTCGCGTTCAGCTTGACAATATGCTTCACGAACTTAAAGTTGCAAAAGGATACAAGAGTGATACCGATCTGACTGAAGATGACCTGAAAGGTCTGTGCAACGATTTTAAAAAGAAAGTAAAAGATGTCCTCGGACACGACTTCCCTGATGATGCATACGCTCAGTTATGGGGTGGCATCGGAGCCGTATTCAAATCATGGAACGGCAAGAGGGCAATTTCATACAGACGCATTGAAAATATCCCTGACGAATGGGGAACAGCCGTTACAGTACAATCGATGGTATTCGGCAATATGGGTGAAAATTCTGCAACAGGTGTCGCTTTCTCGAGAAACCCCGCTACAGGAGAGAACAAGTTTTACGGAGAATGGCTTATCAACGCTCAGGGAGAAGATGTCGTGGCAGGTATCCGCACTCCGAACCCGCTGAATGAAGCCACAAAGAACAATCAGAACAAAAATCTTCCTTCACTTGAAACGGCAATGCCTACCGTTTATAAAGAATTGGATGACATTCAAAATAACCTTGAACACCATTTTTCAGATATGCAGGACATCGAATTTACCATTCAGGACGGTAAATTGTGGATGCTTCAATGCCGCGTAGGAAAAAGGACCGGACTTGCAGCACTGAATATGGCAATGGACATGTTACAGGAAGGATTGATTGATGAAAAGACAGCTGTTTTGAGAGTAGCTCCCAATCAGTTGGATGAAATCCTCCACCCTATCCTCGATCCTAAATCTGAAAAAGAGGCCACTGTAATTGCAAAAGGTCTTCCTGCGGGTCCAGGTGGCGCGGTAGGAAAGATTGTATTCACAGCTGAAGCCGCAGTGGAAGCTGCTGCAAGAGGAGAAAAAGTGATTTTAGTCAGAGAAGAGACCAACCCTGAAGATGTAGAAGGGATGCGTGCTGCAGAAGGTTTGCTTACAGCCCGCGGAGGTATGACTTCACATGCTGCCCTTGTTGCACGCGGTTGGGGTAAATGCTGCATAGTAGGTTGTGAGGCGGTACATTTTCAGAATGTAGAGATCTCAACCATGCTGAAAGGAAAGAATCCTATGAAAATAATGGCCAAACAGCTTGTCATCAATGGAAAAGAATACAACGAAGGCGACATATTCTCACTGAATGGAACTAAAGGTCATGTTTACGACCAAGCCATCAAGACAATGGATGCATCTGAGAATCAGCGCTTTGTCGAATACATGA
Source organism: Bacteroidales bacterium (assembly GCA_028686425.1). Lineage (GTDB taxonomy): Bacteria > Bacteroidota > Bacteroidia > Bacteroidales > UBA932 > Cacconaster. The sequence continues at coordinate 57,916 of JAQUBZ010000014.1, forward strand.
AAATGGTTGATAAATATCGTGTAATCGGTGTTCGCACCAATGCCGACAATCCTGATGATGCCAAACAGGCAATGGACTTCGGCGCAGAGGGAATCGGTCTGTTCCGTATAGAACACATGTTTTATGGAAAAAATTCCGAAGCCCCTCTTGCCAAATTGCGTAAAATGATTCACGCAGCGACCATTCAAGAGAGAATTACTGCATTGAACGAACTTGAACCATACGTCAAAAACTCGGCTAAGGCTACCATGAAAGTTATGGACGGCAAGCCTGTCACATTCCGTCTGTTGGATCCTCCTTTGCATGAATTTGTTCCTCAAACTCCTGAAAAACAGGAAGAACTTGCTCAAGAACTTGGTATCACCATCTCCGAGATCAAGAAAAGGGGCGAATCTCTTCACGAAGTTAACCCTATGATGGGACACCGCGGAGTACGTCTCGGCATTACATATCCGGAAATCAGTGAAATGCAATTCAAGGCAATATTCACTGCTACTGCCGAATTATTAAAAGAGGGTTTACATCCGCAGCCGGAAATCATGATTCCTGTGACTGTATCTGTTAAAGAACTTGATTTTCAGAAAGCTATATGCAATAAAGTACACGCACAGATTCAGAAAGAGACCGGAATTGACATCAAATACCTCTATGGTACAATGATTGAAATTCCGCGTGCGGCATTGCTTGCCTCAGAAATGGCACAAACCGCACAATTCTTCTCATTCGGAACCAATGACCTTACCCAGATGACATACGGTTTCTCAAGAGACGATATCGGGGCATTCATGAATGACTACTTATCCAATAAGATCATTTCAGCCGACCCGTTCCAGACATTGGACCAAAGTTCAGTCGGCAAACTTATTGAATTAGGTGTTTCCGGCGGTCGTTCAACTAATCCTAAACTTAAAATAGGAATATGCGGAGAACACGGAGGAGATCCTGAATCTGTCAAATTCTGTCACAAGATTGGTATGAATTATGTATCATGTTCACCATTCCGTGTACCAATCGCAAGATTAGCCGCTGCACAGGCTGCTATTTTGTGCCAAAATTAATTAAAAATGTCGATAAGGTTTAATAAAGGCAAAACAAACATTATTGAAATATCTCAGCCTCAATCGAGAGATGTAAAAATAATTCCTATTGAGGAAGTGAATATCATTAATGTTGCCATTAACCTTGACAACCCGAATTGTAATGAAAGCGTTGATTTTTTGGACAGTGAAGCTCGAAAAGTCAACGCTTTAGTTCATTATCTTCTTATAAATCAGGCAAAAACCCCGATTCCATCATGGTGCCTGAGAAAGAATATGACTGTGCTGAACAATAAAATTGATTTTAGTGCAGATTCGTTTCTTTCGACAAAGGCCAAAAGTTTCATTGATGAGAAATGTGAACTATATCTCTCTGTATCAAATGAATATTGCCCTATTATAGAGAAGATAGCATCGTTATCAAATGCTTCATTCAAGATTGGAAGAGAATTTACAAAGGATAATCCTTACGATTTATCCCTTAAGTATAATGAATGGGAAAGAAATGACGAATTGGCATACGAATACATTGCAAACCTTTATATCCTTACACACTAAATATGAAAAAAATAGCAGACTATCTGATAGTCACCCTCAAAGGAATAGGTATGGGAGCCGCTGATGTGATTCCCGGAGTTTCCGGAGGCACAATAGCTTTTCTTACAGGTATATATACCGAACTTATCGAATCTATCAAGCAGATTGATTTAAAAGCATTCAAACTCCTCCTGACAGGCAAAATAGGTCAGTTCTGGAAAAAAATAAACGGAAATTTCCTTATTTCGCTTATCATAGGTATTGCAATAAGCTTCTTTTCTCTTGCCAAACTTATGATATATCTGATGGATAATCACCCGATTCCATTATGGTCGTTTTTCTTCGGCCTTATTATATCCTCGGCCATATTCATTCTGAGAGATGTCAAACATTGGAAATTCAGTTACTTTATTTTTATGACGATAGGTATTGCCATAGGTGCTGTAATATGTCTTATATCTCCATCCGACACACCGTCAGGATATTGGTTCATCTTTCTGTGCGGGGCAATTGCCATTTGCGCCATGATTCTTCCTGGAATATCGGGAAGTTTTATCCTGCTGCTTATGGGTAAATACCATTATATGATGGATGCTCTCAGTAATATGGAAATTGTCACACTGATTATATTTGCTTTAGGGGCGGCTATAGGAATTATAGGATTTTCACATGTTCTTTCTTGGTTGCTCAAGAAATTTTATTCAATGGCAATCTGCCTTTTGTCCGGTTTTATGATAGGATCGCTTATCAAGATATGGCCATGGCAGCAATTACTTGCCGATGAGACATCTCGCCCCAAACTGCCTGACGAACAGATACCTATCGCTATTTTATTCATCATAATCGGAGTTACATTGGTCTTTGTTATAGAATTGCTTGCAAAAAAGATGAAATCTTCACAGAAATAAATTTATTTCAAACAAAATTTTGACTATATTTGCACCCTAAAATAAAAAATGGACGGTTCCGTAGCTCAGTTGGATAGAGCAACAGATTTCTAATCTGTGGGTCAAGGGTTCGAATCCCTTCGGGATCACCAAATACGGAAAAAGTCGGCGAAAGCCGACTTTTTGCATTTCAACTCACCGTTGAAAGCGGTAATGATGGCTCACCCGTAAAAACGGCTCACCCGTAAAAACCTGTGTTCAGGCATATAATTTTGTCAATCTGAACAAGAAGAATTTTACATCAACAACGCCTCGTAATTGAGCTCTGAAAGATTTGATTTTAGAATTAAATGATTCGGC
>JAQUBZ010000037.1 GCA_028686425.1 Bacteroidales bacterium
TCGTCTGTCTTCCTCTCTCGATTCCGACAGAATTAATTCCTCGGAATTAACGCTCTACTCTCAAATTTACTTGTGTTAAATTTGGTACTTGCTTGTACTTTGTCTTCCAATTCTTTCAATGAACTTTCTGCTCGTTCGCACCACTTTTAGTGAAACGGGCTGCAAAGATATGTTTCTTTTTTTAAACCCACAAAAAATAATCGAACTTTTTTTGAAAAATTTGCAATTGACGTCTATTCTACATCTTTAACTTCTTCATAATCGGAATCTTCCACCCTATATTCGTATGATTGCTTAAGCTTGATAACCTTACGAAGTTTGATGGTTGAGATCAATTCTGAAACACCATAAACAACAAGTGCGACTCCGAAAACTATAAATAATGTCTTGGTTGATTCAAATGGTTTGAAAATAAGGGCAATTCCACAAACGGTAGTCAGAACAGGCAAAACAAACATCGCCCACGATACTGTCAGAAACTTTTTGGCAGAAATAAGATTGACTATCTGCCCTACGCCGAACACAAACAACATCAATCCGAGACCGAACATCAGAAATGCGACAAACACATTGGGGATTAATAACAGAATAAGCCCGAAAATAAGGTCAAATATTCCATTTACACTCAACACATCTACTCTCGGCTGATCTTTTTCGTTCTTTTTGTCCTTTTTGAAAGAAAGAACGAAAGATATGGCTCCTATAGCAATTAAAAAGCAACCTATAATCTGAACTACTGTTTTGGCAGCAACTTCAGGCCGGATAATCAACAATACACCCAAAGCAACTCCGGCGAAAGCTCTGGCGTATCCGTATGTGGGATTGAAAAGTCCATTAACTATTTTCATTGTACTATATATATTATGTTTTATTTATATTTTACAAATATAGACATTTTAACAGAAACATTTTCGTATCTTTAGGCAAATTTAACCGACATCACTCTTATATACTGTATAACTACTATGATTAACACTATTTTAATACCGGAAAGACTTGACAGTGTCAGAGCCATTGAATTTGACAAAGAAGTAGAGTCCCTTGCAAATATCGGCAATTATCTTATTTTTGATTTCTCTGAATGCAATTATTTGGCAAGCATGGGAATACGAATAATTGTGAAGACCAAAAAAACTCTGTTGCAGAAAAATGGAGAACTTTTCCTTGTTGGAGTCAAACCGTTGATACTTGGCATATTGGAGCTATCAGGCATCAATTCCGTAGTTCAAATTAAAAACTGTGTGAGTGATGTGGAGTCCGCTATTGAGGACATCGGCAAGACATGTGGCAACCAATGTTATATTACTTCATGGAAAGAATTGACTCTTGCCGGATATGACGAACTTCAATTTGCAGTCGGAACAGGAGCTCCTGCCGATGACATCAATGCCGAGCTTAAAGAGCCTTTTAACTTCATATCAACAGGATATTGTGCCGGATTTATAAAAAATGGTAAACCCGAACTTAATGATTTCAGAGTTACCGAACATCCTGACAAGGCTGGGATATACCTTATTGGAGCATCTTCATTTGGAAGCATACCTACAGCTATTGTCAAAATAGACAAGGAGCATCTGTCTTTGCGGGAGATTGTGACGGAGTTGGAGGCAGATAGAATATCGCAAGTAGGAGATTCGATTAGTGAACGCCTTTATGTCATAAGTCAGACTTCAACAAAAGCTCCTTCTATTACCATTTTAATGATTAAAGGTGGAACAGACTCACCTGCATGCGGATGTACTTTTACTTTGGAAGAGTGGAAAAAAGCCGATGCTGCCAATATTTTCAGCAAGACTATCAATCATAATCTTACTTTGGACAATATTGTCAGAATGGATAATTTGGATGAATCGATAACGGTTTCTTCGCCGGAATGTGCAATGTTCTGCCCTGCAAAATGCAGAGATAGCAGAGATTTTCGTCCGGCCATCAAGAGTTATGAAAATTTTGACTTGTATAAGGAATTTCTTGCAAGGAGAATTTATACCGACTCGGCTAAAATCGAAATAAGAAAGATTCATGGAGGATTTTCCGCCCAAACTTATCAGGTAACCTCTTATGACGAACATGGGAGGAAACTGCGTCCGACTGTCATGAAAGTTGCCGACAAGGCAATGATAGAAAGAGAATCATCCAACTGCACCAAAAATGCCCTTCCTTACATAATGAACAATAGTGCACAAGTCATCGGCACCGAATTTTTTGCCGATATGGGAGCTCTCAGATATAATTTCGTGGGAATTGGAGGAGACGGCACACAAATCAAGTGGCTTACAGATTACTACATCAATCAACCATATAACGTACTTAAGCCTGTCTTTGACAAGATTTTCACCAAAATACTTAATCCATGGTACGGGCAGGTGGTTGAAAAAGACATAAAGCCGTATCTCGAACACGATCCCACCATAACTTTCTTCCCCCATATTTACGAGACCGCCAAAAAAGAACTCGATATTGATTTTCAGGACCAATACATTTACATAGAGGAACTTGGGAAAGAGATAATCAATCCTTACTGGTTTCTCAAATACGAATATCCTTCAAGACGGGAATTTACGTTAAAATACTATTCCTGCATCTGCCATGGAGACTTGAATATGCAGAATATCCTCCTTGACGAAACTAACAATGTATATCTGATTGACTTCTCGGAGACCAAGATGAGGTGTGCCATTTCCGACTTTGCCAGACTTGAAGCCATTATGCTTATTGACAATGCTCCGTGCAAAAACAAAGAAGAATATCATGATTACTCTGACTTTATTGCATTATTTTACGAAAATTTCAACTCTCTCGATTCGGCAAAAGCATTTATCGGGAAATACTCAGGCCTCAACAATGAATGGGTCGGGAAAAATGTACAATTAGTCAATCTTCTCAGGGGTTATGCCATTAATTGCGTTCATGGTGACAATAATCCTGTGCCTTTTTATTTTTCTTTTTTGGAATGGTGTCTTCCAATAGTATGCTACACCGCTCTTCCTCAATATACAAAAAGGCTTTCGATGATAGTTTCGGCTATTCTGATAAACAAAATTAAAGGGCTTGAATAGTTAGTTCAAACCCTTTAATATTACATTTCGGCAATCGTTATCTCACTACGCACCATACTCCGAGAGATGAAGCATTGACAGATGCATCATACATCGCTTCGCAAATAGTGGAAGGAAGATAGTATTTACCTTTGTATGCGGCAGTAGCCCTTATCTTAATTGATATTGACGATGAGCGTTTCAGATTGAAATAGCTATATACTCTGTCATCTCTGAAATCCTGGTAGTAATATTCCGAACGGTCATTACGTATTTCCCATCCTGAAGGGAATATCTGCGACAGCACGAGATTGGTATAGTCAACAGTTGTGCTGGTATTCAGAACAAATACATTGATAGCGAAATCAGTACCTTGCTCAAGATTTGAAGGATCAATGGCAGTGCCATCCGAAGATGTATATGTAATAGTCATTTTCAGCCCGTTTGAATGAACTATTTCTTCACCTTTTTCCGGAATTCCTGTTGAACTTAAAATCACGTAAGCCGGTGACCCCGATTTATTGGTCATCTCGACAGCAACGGATTTGCTGTTGTCTATAGGAATATCCGCATCGACAAAGGATTTATCATCTGAAAGAGAGATATTGTGTTTGTCGGCCTTGAAAGCCACATTAACGCCACCTTTTGCACTATTGCCGCAATAATCGGATATGGCATTCAAAGCCCATGCGGTACTTTGAGTGCTCATATAATGATTTCTGTCATTCAACATTTTGGAGAGAGTTTCGACACTCTTGAAAGCTTTCGATTGTTCTCCCAATTTATTGTAAGTCAGGATTGTTGTTGAAAGAAGTCTTTCATCGCTATCGAAACTGTATGAGAACGGATTATATACGTCTTCCGCTCTCTTCGATATTTTGTCGATTATGTTACGGGCGACATCTTTCTTGTTGTCGGAAGCGTATGCCGCTGCAAGGAACCATCCTGCACTGTTCGGCATATTGGCAATTTCTTCCCTCATCTTGTTCATTGCACCCCTCGGAGCATCTCCTGACAAAGAAAGGACATAAGCCGCGTATGCTCTTTCAACAGTACTGAAATCTTTACTTGCAATCCTGTCTCTCAGATACTTTATGGTATTTTTCTGCAGATCGGATGGAATTGAGTAACCTTTCTCTTTTGCTTCAATCATGAAGTGTGCCGCATATGCAGTACCCCAGAATGAAACTGAAGAATATGCGGCTGTACCCGGCCAATAAGTAAATCCACCGCCTGATACGGCAAATAACGGAAGTTTGGCAATAGCTGCCTTAATATTATTTTCATTTCTTTGCGCCTCGTCATTGCTCAAAGTCTTAATCTTGCCGAGATAAAGTTGCGGGAACACTGCTGAAATCGTCTGTTCGATACATCCGTGAGGATAACCGCTCAGATATTTCAATCTGAAATCCAAATCAATAGGAGGCAGCGTTGAAGCCTCAACCTTTGCCGTAGTACTTCCTGCTTTACCTATCAATTCCATTTTCATAGATTTGGATTCATTTTCCTTTAAATATACAGTCTGCGATATCGTCGTTTGAGGATTCGGATTTCTCACATCTATGCTTATATCTTCCTGCGAACTGTCTGAAGAACATTTAGCAGAAGTCTTAACCTCACCCACACCTTCATTGGCAGATGCTTTCAGTCTGAAATATACAAGCTTTTCACCCACGGCATTCATGGTCACATCCTGTGTGTTGCCATCCATGACAGTAAGGTAATCGTTGGTTTCAATCTTTACAGAGACTTTTCCGACATTATTCTGAGTAGTGAACACTGTTACCGGAACCACCATCTCTTCTTCAGTACCTATGACACGCGGCATTGTAGCCTGCACCATTACAGGTTTCTTGACGGCAACATTCTTTTCAGCCGAACCTTGGGCTTTACCATTTGTGGCAATAACCATAACCCTGAGGTTACCTATATATTGAGGAATGGAGATTGTGTGTTTGTCACTTCCTTTCGCTTTTAAGGTAAACGGCCCCATAAAGATAGAGACAGGTTTGAATCTTTCAGCTTTTGAATTAGGTGTCAGCAAATTGGATTCGCCGTCACCTCCGATTGCAAACAATTGCTCCATTCTCGCCCCGTATGCACCTATCACCATGTCATACAAGTCCCATGTCCTGACTCCGAGAGCTTCAGTGGCATAAAATGCATCCCAAGGATTAGGCGTCTTGTATCTTGTCAGGCTCAAAAGGCCTTCATCGACAATAGCTATGACATAACTCATGGCACGTGAATTCTTTTCTTTTATGGTCAGAGTAACATCCGTTTCAGGCTTTATCTCGTCATCTATAATTATAGCAGGATTAAGATGAGTGGCATCATCTTCAACATTAATACGTTGAACGCCGAACAATCTGATTGGAGCATCATTGGCCTTGTTATTATGAGGCTGAATCAAAGTAATCGATGCATAGACATTCGGTGTCATGGATGCATCGAGAGCTATAGGAATAGTCGTACTGCTCCCTTTGCAGTCAATCCAGAATGTCTTCAATGCCGATTCGCCTTTTTCTATTGAGACAAATGCTTTTGATCCGAGAGCGGACGGTATTGTCAGATTGGCTGTTTCACCCACCTTATAGGTATCCTTGTCAAGAGAAGTGGCAAGTTTGGCGGCAGCTGTCTGTCCCGACCCCATACTGCCGTCATAGCTGTATGACGACATTACAACTTTGGATGTTGCATGACCTCCATTTCTATCCACAACTCTTATGAAATAAAATCCACTATCTTCATTCTGCAAATCGAGTTCAAATTGCCCCGTACCGTTCTTGAGAGATATATCTAATATTTTCAGAGGCTTGTTATATGAATCCTGAGAATAAGATGCAAGTCCGTCATAAGACGAACCCCACCACCAGCTCCATCCCATGCTGTATATCTCTACACGCAAAGGGACCTGTTTAAGAGCAACTGCTCCGGAAGCATTTAAAGCCACCAGATTGACGGAATGTGTTGCATTTTTGTCTATATACATCTCTCCCCACGAATTTTCCTTTTCAGGGACATTCATGCCTATGTACGTTTCAAAAGGAGAAATGAGTGTCTGATATGAATCTATACTGAAATCACCGCTCTTTTCAAACACTCTGGTTGTAAATACGGCATTCATGAACCCGGGGATTTCTCTTGATTTGTCAAGGGCCACATTAAAGTTGAAATCACCGTTTTGATCGGTCATCCCCTTGACAAGTTCTTTAGTTTCAGAGGTAAAACTCCTTGAAAGATCTTCAAATACATAATTATTGTATTTAGGGAAAGAGGTCCTGCCGCGTTTCAGGGCAACTTCAACCCTTGTCTGAAGATTGGAAGCAGGATTCCCCACAAGCCATTTGACAGACATATCTCCGCTGATAGAATTGGCAGGAATCGGTTTATCATTCAGAGAGAGGTTAATAAGAAGTTTATTTGGCTTGACAGTCTCGATTTTGACCTGTTTGGTATATTTTTGACCTCCGGCAGTCACAACCACTTCCCAATTGCCTGTAGGAGCATTAATATCTGTTGCAAACTTGAATGTATATAGTCCGTCGCTTCCGCTGTTGTTAACTATCGTGCGAACGCTCTGCCCCTGAGGATTGTTCAAAACCGCCGTAACAGGATGATTGGCCGGTAAAGCAGATTCCGTTGACATTGAAATAAATGTGATATAAATATCGTCACCCGGTCTCCATACCCCTCTCTCTCCAAAAATAAATCCTTTCTGTCCACCTTTTACAGCAGTCCCTCCTACCTCGAAATTACTTAATGACAAAGAATTGCCATTTTGAAGCTTGACATAAGTCTTGTCGTTGCCCAATGAAACTATCGCCGTGAGAGGATTGTCCTTCAATTGAATTGAAACCACTCCGTCCGAACCCGTGGAACCTTCCCCAATCAGCTGATTAACATCATTATACACTTTCACATTAGCAGAAGAGACAGGATCGGTCGTAATCAAATTGGTTACGGCAAATGTATATTTACCTGAATCGGAACCTTTTGCAATTACGCCCAAGTCTGAAGCAAGAATATTGGTAACTCTATCGGCATAATCACTATATGTGCCGAAATAGTAATCACTTTCCCAATAATCCTCACTGTCTATCTCTACAATAGGTTCGCGACCACGTATCTCTATTTTGTATATAGCTCCCTTCTGAGGGTTTATGAGTTCGGTCAGGTTGAGACCGTATATTGCGACATTTTTCAGTTTGTCCGAAGCGGGATCTCCCAACACGATCGTTGTATCCAGAATGGTTCTCGATACATTGGAAATGTAACTGTCTGTGGTATTCAATGAGTTGTTTTGAAGATATTGGAGAATATTGTTCTCGTATATTCTTCTCGCTCTGACTTCCACTTTTGCAAAATTAATTGACTGAAAATGAATATTCATTCCATTGGTAGAAGGGAGAATAACCCCCTTGTTTATAAATTTGACAGAAGGAATATTGGACGGTATCTCAAACACTTTGCTCCAATCCTCATCAAGACCGCGTTTCTTATCATTCTTCATCAACTTGCTTATGATGATTTTCTGGCTCTTCTGAGCCTTGATACCGGGATAAATCAAAAGTTTGTTCCCTTCTGCAAGAAATCTGACCTTGCCTCCCCCTGGAACACTTACCAAATCATTGAAAGCTTGTTTGCTTTCAAGCATTGAGGAGAACACCACTTCAAAATGGTATGGTTCGTTTATCAACTCTGCAGCAACCACACAAATTTCTCCTTTGGCCGGTACTCTGTAAGATATTTCAAAATTTTCACGGTCATCAAACAATGTGTAATTTCTTTTGAGCACCAATTGATACGACTGATTGTCAGGAACGATATTCTCTATTGTATATTGATGATTTTTGCCATCTTGAGAATGTGTCCATGTAATGACACATCCTTTGCGATCGACAGACAATCCACTCTCAATATACTTCGGATCGACAGGTTCGTTGATGTCGATACTTCCGGCAAGGTAATACTGATCCTCCCTGTCGGCACACACAGTGAGAGTTCCGTCATTATACTTCAAAATCGGAGAGAGTGTCTTAATCTCAATATCCCGCACATCTGAGCCTGAACCCGTAATCTTACCGATATTTAACGACAACTTATAAACTGTCTTGTAATCCAAAGGTTTTTGAGGCCTCAGACATATTGTCTGACTGTTCATAACCTCAACTGAAAAATCAACTTTCGGAGTGATTTTTATATTTTTTTTAATCAGACTTTCAGGATTGTCATTTGTCCTGAAAGATAAAGAATCACCTATCGTAATAGTAATAGGCTCATCAATTTTAACAAGATTTGATACTTGTAACCCATACTCTTTACCCGAATCCGACTGTTCACATGAGATAACTGTCAGAAACGATAAAATAAATGCAAATAGTAGAATTTTGTATTTCATAATTAAAATTTAATAATTTTGTAAAGATATAAAAATTATGAATGAGAAACAGACTGAAACACTCTTAATTCATTTATATTAAGTAATATTACTTATATAACAATGACATCTGAAACCAAATACACACGCATTACCGCCATTATTTCTGTAACCGTATCTCTGCTATTGATAGGGATGTACATCTTCTGTCTCCCGCAACATCTGTTTGACAATCCCGTTTCCGCCGTGCTTCAAAGCAGTGACGGACATCTCATGGGAGCTCGTATAGCCGGTGACGGACAATATAGATTTCCGCAATCTTCTCACGTCCCCGACAAATTCGCCAAATCCATAATAACTTATGAAGACAAGCGCTTCAGAAGCCATCCCGGAGTTGACTTATTAGCCATTGCAAGAGCCGTTTCCCTGAATTATCGTGCCGGAGAAGTCAAGAGCGGTGCAAGTACCATCACCATGCAGACCATAAGACTCAGTCGAGAAGGAAAAAATCGTACATATTTTGAAAAAATTGTTGAAGCAATTCTTGCAACAAGACTTGAAATGCGCTGTTCTAAAGATGAGATATTGGCTCTATACGCTTCAAATGCCCCATTCGGAGGTAATGTGGTAGGACTTGAGGCCGCCTCATGGCGGTATTTCGGAAGATACCCCGATGAATTGTCATGGGCAGAGAGTGCAATGCTTGCGGTTCTGCCCAACGCCCCATCTCTGATACATTTGGGCAAAAACAGGGAGCTTCTTCTCAAAAAAAGGAATTTTCTGCTTGACAGGCTATCCGATGCAGGTATTATCGACTCTCTCGAATGTGCTCTTGCCAAAGATGAAGAGCTGCCTCAAAAGCCGTTTCCAATGCCGGATATTGCATATCACTACCTTGAAACTCTCAGAAAACAAAGTGGAGACAAACTATACAGAAGCGATATAGACTACTCCCTTCAGCAGAGAGTTGAAGATATTGCAGCTAAAAACGGGGAGATATTCGGTACAAATAACGTTGATAATCTTGCCGCGATTGTATTGGAGGTAAAGAGCGGTAACATTTTGGCATACTGCGGAAATATAAATCACGACAAAAATGGAAGCAAAGGAAATGATGTTGACGTGGTTCAGGCTCCAAGAAGCAGCGGAAGCACATTAAAGCCATTTTTATATGCCGCCATGCTCGATGAGGGGACACTTTTACCTACCATGCTGGTCCCCGACATTCCATTTTACTACAAAAATTTCTCTCCAAGCAATTTCAACAACACTTTCGACGGCGCAGTTCCCGCATACAGCGTAATACAGAGATCCCTCAACATTCCTTCAGTCAGGATGTTAAACGAATACGGGATTGAGAAATTCACATTTCTCCTCCAAAAATTGGGATTTACCACCATCACCAGAGGCGCCGATACTTACGGCCTTTCTTTGATTTTGGGAGGTGCGGAAATAAAATTGATCGACCTTGCACAGGCCTACAGAAATATTTCTGCCCAACTTGTTTCATTTTCAGAAGAACCTTCTGAAAATAAGCTGTTTAGGCCCCATCATCCACTCTCATCAGCCGCAATATGGAGTACATTTGAGGTTCTGTCGGATGTCAACAGACCTGAAGAAGAAAACAACTGGAAATCATTCTCTTCCTCTCGCAAAGTGGCGTGGAAGACAGGGACGAGCTATGGTAACAGAGATGCGTGGAGTGTCGGTGCCACACCTGAATATGTTGTTGCCGTATGGGTCGGAAACTGTGACGGAGAAGGACGTCCGCACCTGACAGGAATAGGCTATGCCGCTCCCGTCATGTTTGAAATATTCAATCTGCTCCCACGCACTTCATGGTTTGAAACCCCTGAAAATGAGCTTGAAGAGATTGCCGTATGCCATCTTAGCGGATACCCCGTATCGGACAATTGTACATTTTCACAAGGGGAGATAATGGAAGTTGTTGACACAATACTTGTACCGGCAGCCCCGCAAAGACCTCAAGTATGCCCGTTCCACAAAATAATTCATTTGAGCGAAGATCTCAAATACATCGTCAACAGCGACTGCTACAGTGTTTCTAAGATGAAAACAGTGTCGTGGTTTGTGCTTCCTCCGGCTCAGGAATGGTACTACATGAAGACCCACAGCGACTACCGTCAATTACCACCTTTGCACCCCGATTATATGGGATATACCGAAAAAAATACAGGTTCTATGTTCGGTACTTCGGGAAATTCACGTGGAAATTCCTCCCCTGTGATAGAAATCATATATCCTCAAAACGGGATGAAGGTTGCTTCCCCGGTCGCCCTCGATTCAAAGAGCCGCGGAGTGATATTTTCAGCGGCACATCAGAATCCCTCAGCCACAATATTCTGGCACATTGACAACCAATATATCGGTTCCACCTCCAATAAAGAGCACAAGATTCATGTCATCCCCACACAAGGACCTCACATACTCACTATAGTTGATCAGAACGGCAACAGTGCAAAAGTTTCTTTTGTGGGAGAATAAAGAGTATCTTTGCCGATAATCGGACAAGCTCTGCCGGCAAAATTCAAATATAAGATGAATGCTCAAACCCTGGAAAAACTGAAAATCCTTGCCGAGTCGGCGAAATATGATGTTTCCTGCTCCTCAAGCGGCACCGTGCGCAACAACAAGGGTAAAGGGCTGGGCAACACTGTAGGAGGCATGGGCATCTGCCATAGCTTTGCCGAGGACGGACGCTGCATCTCACTTCTGAAAATAATGCTTACCAATGTCTGCATCTATGACTGTGCATACTGCATCAATAGAAGAAGCAACGACATACCGAGGGCCACATTTTCGGTAAGTGAACTTGTCGATCTCACCATCGAATTTTACCGCCGCAACTACATAGAAGGGCTGTTTTTGAGCTCCGGAGTGGTCCGTAACCCGGACTATACGATGGAAAGGTTAGTTGCCGTGGTACGGGAACTGCGCACAAAACAGGGATTCAACGGATACATCCACATGAAAAGCATTCCGGGAGCAAGTCGGGAGCTGATTCGCGAAGCAGGGATGTATGCCGACAGAATGAGTGTCAACATCGAAATACCCAACGATGATCACCTCAAACTGCTTGCCCCGGAAAAAAGTCTTTCAGCAATATACCAACCCATGAAATTCATTCATCAGGGAGTACTTGAAAGTCATGAAGAGAGACGGAAATTCCGATCGGCACCGCGATTTGTCCCTGCAGGACAGAGCACTCAAATGATAGTGGGAGCCACTCCGGACAGAGATAAAGAGATTCTGACACTCTCCTCCGCCCTATATCAGAGACCGTCCATCAGAAGAGTATATTACTCTGGATACGTATCCGTAAACACCTACGACTCACGTCTGCCGGTCCTCAAACAGCCTCCTCTCGTGAGAGAGAACCGGCTCTATCAGGCAGACTGGCTCATGAGATTTTATCATTTTAAGGTAAACGAAATAGTAAACGACTCTTTTCCCGACCTCGATTTGGAAGTCGATCCGAAACTTTCGTGGGCGCTCAGGCACCCCGAAGCATTTCCAATCGATATTAACCGTGCCGATTATGAAATGTTGCTGAGAGTTCCGGGCATCGGGGTAAAGTCCGCCGCCCTTATTATAGCTTCCCGCCGATTCGGGAGACTCGGAGCATTTCAGCTCAAGAAGATGGGCATTGTCATGAAAAAAGCGCAATACTTTATCACGTGCAACGAGTTGCCTGCCCGCACCATAAATGAATTGAAGCCGGAAATGGTCAAAGCAATACTTGTTGCAAAACCGAAAAAGAGACACGACGATAACCAGCTTGAAATACCTTTTAAAGAAGAGACTATAGTATGACAATATTCTGCTACGATAACACTTTTGAGGGGCTTTTGACATGCGTATTTGACGCATATCTGTACAAGACATTCCCAGATGCACTTGTAGCAGAAGGAGAACCGATGCCCATGTTTCACGACAAAGTCTTTACTATAGTTACCGACGGGGTCAAATCCGACAGAGTGTGGAAAGCCATCGGCAAGAAACTATCCGGTGAAGCACAAGAGGAACTTGTCACATGCTGGATGGCTGACAGTTACCCAAAGATTGACGAGTTGATGTTCAGATATATTCGAAAAGTTGTCGATTCGGCTGTAAGCATTGAGATTAATTTCGGAGACCTTGATGTGTTGGAGCTTTCAAGAGTGTTCAAGCAAGTCCGATATGAAAGAATCAGGCTTATGCAATTTGCCCGTTTCCAGAAGACGGCTGACGGAATTTATTTCGCCCCATTTGAGCCTGTGCACAACATTCTCCCAATTGCTGTCGAACATTTCAAAGATCGTTTTGCCGACCAGAAATGGCTCATCTACGATGTCGGACGCGATTATGGTTTCTACTATGATCTTCATTCTGTGGAGCGTGTATGCTTCGGAGAAGAAGATTTTAAGTCTGAACACGAAGTGGCGACCGGCAATGTCAATAAATCACTCAGGCAGCAGCTCATGTCCACCGGATCTCTTGATGATTCCATGCTCGCCGAAGATGAAAAGTTGCTTCAGCAGATGTGGAAAAGCTATTTTAAGGCCATCTCCATCAAAGAGCGCAGTAACCCGCGCAAACATCGTCAGGACATGCCCGTCCGTTACTGGAAATATCTGACAGAGAAACACTGACAGGAGTGAAGAGCATCTGAACAAAAAAATCGGGCCCGCAATCAATGCAGATCCGATTTATAGCTTATAAAGTGCGGGATTTATGCCATCCCTGAAGTCTGAACTTCCGGTGCAATCTTTTTGACAAGTCCCTGAAGAACAGCGCCCGGACCGATTTCCGTAAACGAAGTAGCTCCGTCTCTGACCATATTTTTGACACTCTGAGTCCATCTGACAGGAGAAGTAAGCTGCATAAGCAGATTGGCCTTGATCTCTTTCGGATCCGTATGAGGTACTGCATCGACATTCTGATAGACAGGACATATCGGAGCCTCAAAATGAGTATTTTCAATAGCTTCAGCCAGCATTTTGCGTGCAGGTTCCATAAGCGGAGAATGAAAAGCACCTCCTACCTGGAGCACAATGGCCCTTTTGGCTCCTGCCTCTTTCAAAGTCTCGCAAGCCTTGTTTACGGCATCAACTTCTCCTGAAATAACTATCTGTCCGTCACAGTTGTAATTGGCTGCAACAACTACACCCGAAGTCTCTTTGCACACCTTTTCGACAGTCTCCGTATCGATGCCAAGAACAGCCGCCATGGTACTCGGCTGCATTTCACAAGCCTTCTGCATAGCATTGGCTCTGATTGAAACAAGCTTCAGCCCGTCCTCAAAAGAGAGAGCCTTTGCAGCGACAAGCGCCGAAAACTCTCCGAGAGAGTGTCCTGCAGTCATATCAGGTTTAAAATCAGGTATTGAAGATGCTAAAATTACCGAGTGAAGAAATACTGCCGGTTGTGTAACTTTTGTCTGTTTCAGTTCATCGGCACTCCCTTCAAACATTACATCCGTTATTCTGAAACCGAGAATTTCATTTGCCCTTTCAAACATTGCTCTCATTTCGGGGTTGCTCTCATACAATGCCTTACCCATCCCTGTAAATTGCGATCCCTGTCCGGGAAATACAAATGCATTCATATTCAAATATTTTTAGTAAATAAACTTGTACTCCCGTGGGGAATCGAACCCCAACCTGAAGAACCGGAATCTTCAATTCTATCCATTAAACTACGGGAGCCTTATATCTATTCGACAAAGGCTAAAATTTCGCCTTTTGTCACTTTATCTCCATGATTTGCACATACTGCAATTATTTTACCACTATATGGAGCCTGTATCGGCTCTATACCATAGAATGTCTGGACAAAGCATACCGGAATCCCTTCTTTCACTTTGTCGCCTATGTTAGGAGACTTAGAACTTTCAACAACATCATACTGCCAGATCAGTTGACCGGAAACAGTTGATTGCAGAGGTTTTGCATCAGGATAACGTCCGGTAATCTTCTCCACATCAATCTTCGGCATCTCCACGACAGGGCGAACCACCACTTTCGGCGCTCCCGCCTTCTCCTTGGCCGCCTCCAATTCCTGATTGAAACGATTTTTAGCCACACCGCTCTTATAATCAAGATATTGCCTTTCATGCATGGCAAGCTCAAACAACTCTTCTTCATCTTCTCCCAAATCCCAATTATGCTCTTTCATCATAGCTCTGTACTTATCGAGTTCATTAGGAAAGGCATCCTGAGGATTACCGGTATAGAACTCAAGTCCCTTATCTTTGGCAAGTTGTATGATTTCGGGAGCAAGAGGACCGGGCAGAGTACCGGTCTTGCCAAGAATCATGTTCCAAGTATCTTTATCAATGGTTGTCCAACGAGGCTCACCCTTGAGGGTGCTCATCAGATTCATCAATGCGGTATTTTTGACATATTGACTGAAAGGTGTAACCAATGGAGGATAGCCCAGACGCGGCCATACATACTCTACCTCTTGAAACAACATCACCACCAATTCATTGATAGTCACCTCTTTCTTGCCCTGATTTCTCAAAGACATATTGATGGCTCCGTGAAATCCTTTCAAGTCGGCCATCATCGATCCCATCATGCCTCCCGGCAATCCGCATCCTACCAGCAGTGAGGACATCTGATAGTTGCCCGGATCTATGAAGTATCCAAGATAATCATCCATAAACGACTGAGTCAGACGCCTTGCCTCCATATATGCATCCATATTGATATCTTTTACCTTGAATCCTGCATCGCGCATCATCTCCCTGATGGTAATCACATCGGGATGAATTTTGCCCCATGAAAGAGGCTCCATGGCCACATCTAAATAGTCTGCACCTGCTCTTGCTACTTCAAGCATTGAAGCCGGAGAGAAACCGGGACCGGTATGTCCGTGATATTGCACTATTATGTGAGGATATTTATCTTTAATTGCTTTTGTAAGTCGCCCTAAAAATGCAGGGCGTCCCACTCCTGCCATATCTTTCAAACAAATCTCATCGCAGCCGTAACTGACCACCTTGTCAACTATATCCATATAATACTCTACAGTGTGAATCGGGGAGTAGGTAATGCTGAGCGCCACTTGGGAAATCATTCCGCCTTTCTTGGCATATTCCACCGAAAGTTTAAGGTTACGGTGGTCGTTCAAGCCGCAAAATGAACGTGAAATATTTGTCCCCTGTTTGGCCTTGACTTTATACATCAACTCTCTGACATCTGCCGGTACGGGATTCATACGGAGAGCATTAAGTCCCCTTTCGAGCATGTGTGTCTGGATTCCTACCTTGTTAAACGGCGCCGTCCATTCACGTACAGCCCTATTCGGATTTTCGCCGAAAAGAAGATTGACCTGTTCAAATGCACCGCCGTTGGTTTCAACACGGTCGAAACATCCCATATCGATAATGACAGGAGCTATTTGTTTAAGCTGGTGAACCATTGGAACATATTTCCCTGATGATTGCCACATATCTCGGTAAACGAGAGAAAATTTGATTTCGCGAGCCATAAAAGAATATTAAAATATTGTGTTTAAATTGTTATAGTTGCCTTGATGTTTCAATTTAGCATTGCATGTATGTATGCTGTCTTACCACACTAATGCGTTGTTATTTGCACCTGCAAATATAATCCACTTTCCCTTACAAAAATCAAACCGCAAAAATTTTTGCCCAAAAAATTGATTTATGGCAAACATTGTGTATCTTTGCACTCTCTTTTTAGAGAACCAATACACGGTGGATGTAGTTCAGTTGGTTAGAGCATCGGATTGTGGTTCCGGTTGTCGTGGGTTCGAGTCCCATCATCCACCCTATTTCTACCCCTTTTGTCGCTGACGCGACATTTTCCCCGTCGGGGACAATGGTACATGCGCTCCCGGCTTTCCCGTATTTTGAATTACTTTCTTCATTGTGGTTTTTGTAAGTTGCTTTGGTTCAGTGCGTTGATTGCTGCCTTGTGCAATTCCTGCACCATTCAAAACACACGGCCTCCGTAAGTCCATCTCAAGCCGATCCACCCCGGAATATCACCAGAGAAATCATCGCTGAAACCATCCTGTTCACTTAGTGACGTTCAGACCCTCGAAAGCCATGAAGTGGAGAGGGGCAAAAATAATATCGCCGTCTGGGACACGCCGGAGGCATCCTCCCCGAAACCAACCAATCGACTTCGTGGCAATCAAGCCATAGAAAGCCACGAAGTGCGCACCTTAAATAACGGCAATCCCTTCCCGGTACACCTCAGAAGCTGGATGCACAAAAGATAATCATTGCTCGTGACGTCCTGCTACGCAGAACTTCTCGCTGCTTGCGGAATCGCTCCGAGAACGTTATTATCATTTTATGTCACATCCGCATTTTCTCATAAATCATGAATTACCGTTGTACAGTGTATGCAAATGCCTCAATGTGATGCAGTCAGGGTTGCATATGCCCACCAAAGCGCCTGACCATCAATGCCTTGACTTGCC
>JAQUBZ010000038.1 GCA_028686425.1 Bacteroidales bacterium
AGAATATGTATTACTTCCACAGTCTTCTTCCGATTTTGATTTGACTGCAAAAAGATTTAAACTGAGCGGAGACAACAATGCCATTGTTGTGTGGACCGACAACACATCATTAAATGCTTATGTTGCCGAATGCACCAATAATGAGATAGAAGGAGCCGTGTCTCTTGATGAGGACGGCACTCAATCCGCCAACTGTTTCGTTGTAAGTAAGCCGGGTAAATATTCATTCTATGCAAAAGATGCATCGGGTAAATATCCTGCCGGAATAGAAGAAGATACCATTTTGTACATTGATGTCACGGCAGTAGGAGGAAATAGTGTGGTTGGATACGTCAGTCCTGATACAAAACAATTATTGTGGACATGGCATATTTGGGCAAGTTCAACTTCCCTTTCAGAAATGTCATTGACAAGAGAAACTACTGCAACAGATAACGAAGCTACCACAAGTATGTCAATTGTAATGCTTGACAGACTTCTGGGAGCCGGAGGCATTACTCCGGGAACTACCCAGCCTCACGGGTTGTATTATCAGTGGGGAAGAAAAGATCCTATGATCGGAGTCTCCACTATCGGACAGTGGGTCAGCAAAGAGACTGAAAGTGAATCTGAACTTGGTGGAGCAGCAACTTCACATAGCGTTGTAAACAAAACGTATGTTGCCGAATGGAATTATTCCGATGGCACAGAAGAGACTGCCACACATCAGGGAGGAGCATCAGTTCCTACTACTTTCATAACATTGAATTATCCATCCTTGAATGATGAACAGTGGGCAGAAGTTGCCAATCCGTGTCCTTACGGATACCACGTTCCTTCGATTCAGGAGAGTAAAGCTGTTCTCGGAGTGAACGCAAAGATCACTTATACAGATTTGGGCATGGTGTTTAATGCCGATGGTACTACTGAAGGGATGGATGTTACAAAAGATTTAGGTTGTACCCTGAAAGATTGCAAAGTATGGTTTCCAAATAATGGAGACCGTGCAAAAAAGAAAGGACGTATGTTGAATTTGGGTAGAAATCACTATTCTTGGTGTAATACTTTGAGCGGGAGCAGTGGATATATGATTCAAATAACTAATACTCAACTCAATCCTGAAGGAACCTTTAATAGAGGAAATGCCACAGGTGTACGTTGTGTAAAAGATTTTAAGGTAAAATAATATGATACAGAACATTTTTAAACAGATTGTATTTTTGGTAACCATCATCGGAATGGTTGCCTGCAGCGGTAGAGAAAATACCGGAAAGGAAAAGGAAGAACAAAAGGACTATTCCAACTATTTTCCGGGTAAAACATGGGAAGGTGCTACTCCGGAGGAGATGGGCTATAGCTCCGAGAAATTTGCCGCCCTTGAGGAGTATATCAAAAATGAGTTGACTACTACACATATAATGGTGGTTGTCAATGGAAAAGTGATTTTTGCAATGGGAGATCTTGGCGAAACGGCTCGAATAGCATCATGCCGTAAAAGTCTGCTCTCGATGATGTATGGAAAATATGTGGAAAATGGAACCATTAATTTGGATGCCACCCTTGCAGACCTTGGAATTGACGATAACGGAGGTCTTCTTGAAAAAGAGAAACAGGCCAAAGTAAGACATTTAATAACAGCAAGATCCGGTGTCTTTCATCCTGCTTCAAATGATGGTGATGACTCAAAATATGCTCCGGCAAGAGGAAGTGTAGAGCCGGGAACCTATTTCCTCTACAACAATTGGGATTTCAACTGTGCCGGCGGAGTATTTGAACAACTTACCGGCAAAAACATCTATACCGCATTTATGGAGGATATTGCCAAACCTATTGGAATGCAGGATTATCTCATTGAAAAACAGCAAAAGACAGGTGATTTGACAGCCTCTAAATTTCCGGCATATCATTTTTGGATATCGACAAGAGATATGGCCAGAGTGGGCTATCTGATGTTGAAAAAAGGAAATTGGAATGGAACTCAGGTTATAAGCGAAGAATGGGTTAAAACCATAACTTCTGTTGTCACTCCGCGTTCGGAGATGAATCCCGAATCTCGCCATCGTAAACAATTTGATTACGGATATTTGTGGTGGCTGTTCAGCAAAGAATATACAGATTATGCTGCCGATATTTATGAAGGGGGATATACTGCGACAGGCCTTGGAGGACAATACATTACCGTTCTTCCTAAACTGAACATGGTGATTGCCCACAAAGATATCAATAGTAAGATGGAAAAATCCACTTACTACGACCTGATAAAGATGGTTGGAGAATGTAAGAAATAGGGGGAGCTATTCCATCATTATTTCTGAAAATTGCTTATGAAGCTCTTCTCTATACAGGGATGAATACTCCTTGGCAAAATTAGAGAAGAGTTGTTTAGCAAGAGCATAATTGCCTATCTCCTTATTCGCACGACAGATATAGGTCAGTGCTATTTCGTTGAGACTGTCAAGTGAGAAGATTGAATTGCAGGCATCAATTACCAGCTTCGGATTGTCTTTTATCTGAAAAGAGAGAAGAAATTCTTCTAAAAATGAAATTGCTTCATCTTGAATCTCTTTTTTTATTTCGGAACAACTGATATAATCACAATGAAATAGAAAAGGGGTGTTGTGCAAGATAGAGATCAGAGCTTTGATATTTGTGGCAGAGAACTCTCCTGAAGATATAATAGCAGTATAGTCGTAAAAATCGACAGTGATGCTCCTGACAGTAAATGTATAGAAATCGCCGTTCCTTGAAATAGAATAATCTCCGACAGTATCAAGCAGCTTTTTAAGTTTGATGATATTGACGGCCCTGTTGTTGCGTGCGCTGCTGCTCTCCTTATTATCCCATAAAAGAGAAGTGAGAGCAGTGGCCGAAATCCCTCCCTTAGGATTATTGACAATTAGAAGAATGAGAATCTGCTGAAGCAGAGGAGAAAATTTGTTGGTAATATTTGTACCGCTTTTATCCGATACCATAAAATTTCCAAAAAGTCTTATATGACTTTTCGGAGTTGTTTGTCCCGATTTCATAATATCTGTCTTTATATCGGAAGAGCCGGATAATTCACCGTTTTTCCGAGATTTGTGTCTCTTCGAAATGTAGAATAAAAAGAAGAAAACATAAACCAACAAAGTGGCAGTCAACAGAAGCAATCCCTTCATTCCCAACCTTTTTTCCGGTGTCCCATTAAATGAAACAGTAGTTGAAGTGATGAATTTGTTATTTTTGGATGAATATATTTCATAAGATGAGGTTTCTTCAAAAAGAGAATTGGTGAATGTGACTGACTGATCTCCAACAAATACCGTGATTTTATTTTTAGAACTGCGTACTATTCTGAAAGTTATAGAG
The DNA here is from genome assembly GCA_028686425.1 of Bacteroidales bacterium. GTDB lineage: Bacteria > Bacteroidota > Bacteroidia > Bacteroidales > UBA932 > Cacconaster. The sequence continues at coordinate 3,328 of JAQUBZ010000038.1, forward strand.
TCTGAACATGTTACTAAAGGAGATTTGTCGAGAACGCGATGCTCAAATTTATTGTGGGAAATAAGGGTGATTCCGGCAGATAAAGGTGTCTCAAAATATGTAAAAACAGCTCTGATGTAGTCATGTTGTTCAAAAGAAACGATGGGGAACATAATTGTGGCAGAAGAATCGATAGATTCAAAATGAGCAACCACAGTAACTTCGGTATCGGGAGAGACTGTATGTTTCATGGCTAAAATGCTCTCCGAAAATACCACAATAAAAAGTATAACAGATATATATTTTTTTAGAAACATTTAGTAAAGATACAAATATTAACTTTGCAAGTTGTGATTATTGCCGAAAAATGATGTTAACAGGTGGCATATTGGCTATTCACGTAATAGTACTGACGGCTTTTCTCTTGTGGAAAAAGGCCAATCCTGCTATTACTCTTCTCCTGATGGGGATACTTATGTTATTTTTTGCATATTTGTTGAACATCAATGGTGAAAGGCTTAATTATAATTCCGGAATTGTCGGATCGATATTCGGATATGCCCAATATGTGTTTAAAAGCCGACTTGCAGAGACAGGGCTGCTTATAATGCTTTTTGGAGGATATATCGAGTATATGAAAAGGATTCATGCAAGCGATGCTCTGATATATCTCATGATGTTTCCGATGTCCGTTTTTAAGAATTTTTCACACATTTCATCAATTATAATCATACCTATCGGAGTATTGATATATTTTGCCGTACCTTCGGCAACTGCTATGGGATTGCTTCTGATGGCCACTATATACCCGATATTGCTCGGACTCGGCATGAGCAAAACATCTTCTCTTGCCATAATTTCCGCCTGTACGATATTTGACGTAGGGATGGCTTCCGTAAATAGTAATACTGCCGCGCAACTGCTTGATATGAATATAATGGATTATTTTTCAAAGCAGCTTCAGGTAATAATACCATTAGTGGTGGTTTTGATTACAGCTGTCTATTTTGTTAATAAATATTTTGATTCCAAACAACAAAATGACAACCAGATACGTCCATATATGGTAAAAATAGAAGAGTGGAAAAACAAGGCTCCATATTATTATGCAATATTTCCGCTACTCCCCATAATAATCTTGTTGATATATCCCGGAGAAACAGGTGTACTGAATAATGTTTCTATTGCTATTATCATTTCATTTCTTATTGCGGGGATGGTTGATGCCATACGTCAAAAATCATTAGTTAACGGCTCAAAATTGATGGGGAGTTTCTGGGTTGGATTTGGCAGGTCCTGTATGTCAGTGGTAGCATTGATGATATGTGCCGACATTTTTTCGCAGGGATTGGTCAAAATGGGATTTACAGACTTTATGGTCATGTTGATAAGCAATATATCGGCAGGAAGATTTATATCGATTATTTTGTTTGGAATAATGACGTTTATTTCGGTGATGGTGGTAGGTAGCGGAGTTTCGTTTTTCACAGCCATCTCCCCATTGCTGCTTGATATTTCGACCAATCTGGGAATATCGACATTTACTTTGACAATGACAATGCAGCTCATTGCAGGATTTGCAAGGACAGCGTCACCCATTGCGATAGTGGTGATAACTATTTCAGAACTTGCAGGGGTTTCTCCTTTAGAGCTTGCCAAGCGGAATATAATACCTATGTTGACGGTTTCACTTGTTTTAATTTTAATAACATTTTTCTTTTATTAATATTCTATGATTACACTAATAAAAAATGCACGTCTTTTTTCCCCAATGGAAGAGGGAATCAAAGATATATTGATTGTCAACGGAAAAATAGAAAAAGTTGACGACAGAATCGAATTGTCCGGAATTGAATATGATATGATTGATGCTTGCGGACGCATTGTCACTCCCGGTTTTATAGACAAGCACGTTCATATAACAGGCGGTGGCGGAGAATTCGGATTCGGTTCATTTGCCACTGAAGTTACGGCAGAAGAATTGCTTGGTGTCGGCACGACAACTGTTTTAGGGCTGCTTGGTACTGATGGAGTTGTTAAGGAAGTGACCACGCTATATGCCAAAACGAAGAATCTCGATACACGACTTACTGCATATATGCTTTCAGGGTCTTATAGTTTTCCTCCCAAAACAATCACCGGCAGTATTGATGGAGATATAATTTTTATTGATAAGGTAATAGGCTGCAAATTAGCTCTAAGTGATGACAGAGGCTCTTTTCCGACAGAACAGGAATTAAAAAGGCTGTTGTCTCAAATATGGAGAGGAGGTATGACTTCGGGAAAGGCAGGAATCCTTCACATTCACATGGGAGTATTGCCATCAGGCATAGACTTGATATTGAAGATTGCCCGTGAAACTCCACGCCTGATGCCGCATATTTCTTTAACCCATTGTGCAAGGCAGGAGTCGTTGTTCAAACAATGCATGGAGTATGCCAAAATGGGTGGAAATCTTGACATTACAACTGGTGGATCTAAATTTACCGAGCCATATAATGCACTTTCAATAGCACTCGAAGCAGGCGTCCCACTTGAACGAATTACTTTTTCTTCCGACGGTAGAGGTGGTATCAGGCATATTGATCCTGTCACAGGAGAAGAAACATATGGTACCGGTTCGGTGGATAGTAACTATGAAGAGTTCAAAAACGTAATCAGCAATAAAGTGCTGACTATGACAGATGCTTTGAGACTTCTTACTGTTAATCCTGCTCGCGAACTCGCTCTTAAGAGCAAAGGGTCAATTGCAAAAGGATACGATGCCGATATGATCTTTTTTGAAGATGACTTATCAATTAATAAAGTGATATCAAAAGGAAGATAAACTAAACTTATATGGAAGACAAGTTAGAAACGATTATTTATTCGAGTCATGGGGATTTTGATTCGGGAGTCACTGTTTCGGCAGGTATCTCTTCAGAAAGAATGGTACTGGAGTATTCCGAATGGAATTATTCAATTTACGCCTCAGAGGATAAAGATATTCCCTACGGTGAGAATCTGAACATAAAGAGAGCTTTTTTTAACAGAGATGCCTTGTGGAAACTCGCAGGACAGCTCAATTGTCACATCGTGGATGTTCCTGCTATTCTTGCTGATAAATTCGGCACAAATGACGAGTTTGACTCACAAGGCAAATATGCATACGATGATATTCTCAGGTATGCCTCAAACTATAAGATCGATTTTACTGAGACCTCTCAGGAGTAGTTCTAAAAGAAGTAACTCATACCGAGGTTGAGAGAAAGTCTGGTATAATTGAGAACCAGTCCTTCATATACTTTACCGCCAAGTACTTTCATGCCGAATGAAAGGGCAGGTTCTATTGCGAAATTCTCCCTGATGAAGAGAGCATATCCTGCTTCCACTCTGAAATCGAGAAAACCTACATTTGTGCTCGAGTTTGAACTATAATCGTCATAATCTCCCAATGATGGAAGGGTATTGATTGATCCTCTTGAATAGTTGAGGCCTGCACCCCCGAATACGCCGAACGGAAGATAGTATCTTCCACCTGCACCCAAGGAGATGATATTGCCTTTAAATCCGGAATATGAGCCATATTGAAGGGCTGCCTGTGCGTTAAGGACCAGATTGTCGATAATGGCGTATCCTCCTGGATTCGTGTAGCACTTTCGCTGTCACCAGCTCCGGCAACTTTGATGCCGATTGTATTGAAGCCCAGATTGACAAGTTGAGGATTGATCATTTTTGTCCCTTTTTGGATAGACACTTGAGCTTGAGACGTTCCTGTCTACAAGATCATAATCAGTAAAGCAAATAGAATTTTTTTCATGATAGTGTTGTTTTGATTTCTGTTTATTTTTCTGTAAAATTAAGCCATAATAATCTTGAACTATTCTCAAAACGTATAAAAATAATCTCGAATCATAAATATTTTATAAATTTGTGAGGAAATAGGGGTTGGCAGCCCGGATTTTACTTGAAAAACTTTAATCAATTACATAACTATCTATGAAACAATTACTAAATCTTTGTTATTTAAGCATTGCGCTACTTGTGTCTTCTTGTTGCTGCAATGAGTCTGGATTATCTATGGCTACTCCGGAGTCGATGGGGATGAATTCCGACAAACTCGCCCTTGTTGACGATGTAATCAGTAATGCCATTGCCGAGGGTGCAGTTCCCGGTGCTGTTCTATCTGTTGTCAGGGGAGACAAAATTGTCTATCTGAAGGCTTATGGTAATAAATCCGTTGTCCCTGACACGATACCTATGACTACTGAAACCGTATTTGACCTTGCTTCCGTAAGCAAATGTGTAGGTACCACCCTCTCTTTTCTCCAACTTGTGGAAAAAGGAAAGGTTCGTCTGACAGACAATGTTTCAATGTACATTCCTGATTTTGCTCCATGGGTCGATCCCGAGACAGGAGAAAAGAGAGATATACGTATTATAGATCTTATGACTCATACTTCGGGTCTTGCTCCGTATATTGCTACTAATGATTTTATAGCCAAATACGGTGAGGCATGTCCCGATTCACTGATTAAGCATATAGCAACAGAGGTAAAACGCAATTTTAAACCAACTACAGACTATATGTACAGCTGCCTGAATTTTGTAACACTACAAAATGTCCTTCAAAATGTAACGGGAGAGAAATTGTGTGATTATGCCCAGGCAAATGTATTCGATGTACTTGGCTTGAAACATACTTGTTACAATCCTACAGGAGAAACACTTGCTCTTTGTGCACCTACGGAGGTTCAGGAAGATGGACTTCCTCTGGTTGGAAAAGTGCATGATCCCATGGCAAGAAGAATCAACCTCGGTAATTCCGGCAATGCAGGTGTCTTTTCAAATGCCGAGGATCTCTCGGTAATTGCAGCCGCCATCATGAACGGTGGAGCTGTCCACGGTCATAGAATTTTGGGAGACCTTACAATAGAAAAAATGATAACGGTACCGGAAAGCAACGCACCTCATGTAGGGAGAGCTTTGGGATGGGACAATAGAAGTGATGCTGCCGGATTGAAAGGCGATTTGTTCAGCTCGACAAGAACAATTTGCCATACCGGTTATACGGGTACGGCAATGGTCATGGATATGGACTCAAAGACCGCTGTCATCCTGCTTACCCACCGTGTCCATCCTCAGGATAAAGGAGGAGTGGGCCGATTGCGTGCTTTGGTATCAAATATTGTTGCCGGTTCTATCGAAAACGAATAATTATAGCTTGTTTTTACGATTTATTCGATTTTTTATATAAAATGAGATAATAAATCGTGTATGTACCGCCTATCTTTGCAGAACAGAATAACTGTAGCTATTAGTCGTCAAAACGAAAGTGTGATAATATACACTTTCTTCCTTCATTCTACTCTGCGCTATGTGTGCTGCGCAGAGTAGAATATTGAAGGATTTTTGTTACATTTGCTTCCGGATAACTATCAATCATTTATGTTTAGACTGTTAATGTGCGCCGCACCGGTGTTTGTGTGCTTTTTTTGGTTTTTATATTATGTTTCAGACTATAAAAATTATTCAAAGTCACGGAAATATCTTGCTATTTTCTTTTTCACACTGTTTGTGCTGTTTGTCTGTCAATTTATTTTTTTCGGAAAGTATTATTTGATATACCAATATGTCGATTGTGCCTATATGTTATGTTCATTGATGGCTTATCCTCTTTACTACTTGTACATATTGTCGGCAACCGGTTCGGCCAAATCCCCGAAATTGCTCTATTTTTTAATCCCGATTATTTTGTTTCCTGTTTCTGCTGCAGTTCTTTATCATTTTATGACTCCTGAGGAGGATTTGACATATATAAAGTATTTTTTGTACGAGGAACCTTATCCTGAAGAGCTTTTGAAACTGTCGGCAGTCGGAAGATGGCAGGTAATACAATCTGAAATCTATTCAATTTATTTCTGTTTGCAATTAGTTGTAATTCTGATACTTGTGTCAAGGGCGCTTACAAGGTACAACAAGCAGATGGCGGATTACTATTCAAATCTGGACAATAAAGTGCTTTATACCCCCAAGTATCTTCTGTGGATAATACTGTTAATCTCTTTGTCAAGTATTCTTTTGAGCCTGATAGGAAAGGAATCTTTTGTGAAGGCAAGTTACCAGCTCTTTCCCTCTTCTATTTATGCTCTTTTACTCTTCTACGTGGGCTTTATCTCCTCAAAGTTCAATCACGACGTGCAATTGGCGGAAGATAATCTGACGGAACTGTCCAAGGAACAGGAGGAGACCTCCGATGTGGAGTCGAATCCACAGAAAATGACAGTGTTGCAGGAGCAGATAGTAAATGTAATCAGAGATGATGAGCTATTTAAAAATGCAGATTTGAAAATATCCGATATAGCCTCCATGCTCGGCACGAACAGAACCTACATTTCGAGGGCCATAAATCAGACTATGAATATGCCTTTCAGTGATTTGGTCAATAAATACAGGATAGAATATGCCCTCTCTCTCATGAAAAATCGCGAATTTTCGCAAATGACACTCTCCGAAATAGCATTAAAATCGGGATTTTCCAATGAAAGCACATTTTACAGAGTATTTAAGCATGCTATGGGGGTTTCACCGAGACAATATACACATAACACCTGATAATTATGGCAATACCTGAATATATTCATATTGATTATGAGATTGGTCATCTTGACAGACTGATTAGGGGAAGGAAGCTCTATGCGGTTATAGATAAAAATGTTGCTGATACTTTTTATCCTAAAACGATTTCCTGTCATAAAATCGTAATAGAAGCTGAAGAGACGAAGAAAACGCTTGATACTGTCGAATATATCGTTTCAGAGCTGATTAAGGCGGAAGCGGACAGAGATTGCTTTCTGCTCGGCATCGGCGGCGGAATCACAACCGATATTTGTGCATTTACAGCCTCGATTTATAAAAGAGGTGTAGCATTCGGTCTTGTTCCCACAACCCTTCTTGCCCAGATTGATGCCTCGATCGGAGGCAAGAACGGAGTTAACTTCGACCACTACAAAAATATGATAGGGACAATCCGCATTCCGGAATTTGTGTTTATTGACCCCAACCTTATATCTTCCATATCAAAAAGAGATATGGGGTGCGGTATTGCCGAAATGGTGAAAACTTTCATAATTGCGGATTCAGAATATTATCGCGAAACTATAGCTTTCTTCAAAAAGGCAGGGATGTCTTACGAACCGTGGTGGAAAGAGAAGATGGCCGATTTTATCGGCAGGGCGGTGGAAATAAAAAGCAATATAGTGGAAATGGATCTGTATGATACGGAGGCTCGTCATCTGCTGAATCTCGGACATACATTCGGTCATGCAATTGAAAAGAACTGCCACGATGTGAAGCACGGAGAGGCTGTCGCCATCGGCATAATAATCGCTTCAAAAATATCGGTAAGACTTGGACTTATGTCTGAAAATATACTTCAGGAGCTTATTTCTGATTTTGAGAGTATAGGACTACCCGTTGATTCTCCCGTTGCCGTATCCTCGCTTTTGGAGGCCGTGGAAAATGATAAAAAGAGAACAGCAGATGCAATAGATTTCATACTTCCTGTTTCAATCGGTACAGCCACCTCAAAATTACTTTCGTCAGATAGATTAAAGTCATTAACTTTGGGGCTGTAATTATATCTCTATGGGGCGAATTTGTTACAGCATTTATGATACAGACAGCTTGTTTTGCCGATTTATGGCAGAAACACGCAGTGGCGATGCCATTGAAATAAGACTTGACAAATGTGATTACACCCGGGAACAGATTAAAGAATTGTTTTCATGCAGACATGAATCCCTGCTTATCGCCACATATCGCAGTAACCTCCCATCACAACACAAAAAGGCCGTTGAGGTGCTCTCTTCAGCCATTCTTGCAGGGGCAAATTTTATAGATCTCGACATAGATTTTCCGAAGGAATATAAAGATTGGGTTATCCGACTTGCTTTGAATAAGGGGTGCAGGTTGATTATTTCGTACCATGGCAATGTCACGGAGAGTATAGATAAACTGAGAAAGATTGCCGATACGGCTCTTCAGCAGGGGGCCGATTATATAAAAATAGTACCCACGGCACATTCTCAGGAAGACGTCGATACAATTCTCTCACTCTACAACTATTACGATCCGTCCAAACTTATCGCTTTTTCCATGGGTGAAAAATGGAAGGATTCGCGTAAGAAATCATTTGCTCTCGGTGCACCGCTATTGTATGCTGCCACTCGCAGAGGTGCAGAAACAGCATTTGGACAACCCAAATACTTTGAACTTATTCCTGAAAAAGAGATATTGTTGAAGGGAACTATTACCGATATTCCGTCATCAAAGAGTGCGGCGCAAAGATTTATTGTGCTTGCCGCGCTCGCACAGGGTAAGACTACACTTTACAAACTGTCTCATTGTGAAGATATTGATGCAGCACTTAAAGTGGCGGTACAGCTTGGGGCAGATGTGGTGGTCGAAGATGACAAAGTGACGATTGATGGACATCAGAATATTTTGGAATACGGACTGCATATTGAGGAGGATGTACTTTATGTGGGAGAATCCGGTCTTCTTGCAAGATTGTGTATTGCAATTGCTGGTATGTCTCGCTTACCGATAATTGTAGTGGGATCCGGGACTCTTCTTGAAAGGGTGATACTACATAATATTTCAAGTCTGAAAAAGATAGGTATGGAAATTGTCACAGTCGGGAAATACCTTCCCGTCAGTATTTCAGGCCCTTTGAAAGGGGGTAAAATAGAAGTTTCCGGAAAGCACGGATCTCAATTGATATCCGGTCTGCTGATAGCCCTTTCTCAATGTCATAGAGATAGTATTTTGAAAGTAAAAGGTGTCACAAGTGCTCCATACCTCGATCTTACTACTGAAATTGCTTCGTATTTCGGACTGAGCGGATACTATTATCCCGAAGAGCCTGATGATGACACAAGAACTTACTACATTTCGGGCAATCAGGTTATCAGACCGGTAATCGGAACTCAGGTGGAGAAAGATTGGAGTGCCGCCGCCTTCTTTATCGTTGCAGGGGCAATTATGGGAGACATCACCATAGAGGGGATGGATTTCTTCTCGACACAGGGAGACGCAATGATTTTTGATATAATGGAAGAGAGTAATGTGGATATTGTCAGAAATGAGACGACCGGCACTATAAACGTGCGTAAATCTGTCATATACCCATTTTATTACGATATAACAAACTTTCCGGACCTGTTTGCTCCGTTGTTTCTCCTTGCATTGAGAGCGGAGGGTGAGAGTTGTATAAAGGGAATCGGCAGACTGAAAAATAAGGAAAGCAACAGAGCAAAGACGTTTTTGGAAGAATTCAGGACACTTGGTGCGCATGCCTTTATAGAAGGGGACGAGATGTTTATTTATGGGCGACACAACAATATATTAGGGGGTGGATGGTGTTCCTCTCACGGAGATCACAGATTAGCTATGGCTCTGATGATTGCAAGGTTGTTTTCCTCCGGAAAAATATATATTGACGACTTGAACTGTATCAATAAGTCTTTCCCCGATTTTGATAAAATCTTACAATCCGTCAAAAAACGCAAGATATGAATGAGTTTGGCACAAATTTCAAAATTTCCATTTTCGGAGCATCTCATGCCGCAAATGTGGGAATACGCATATCTGGAGTTCCGGCGGGGATTCCGTTGTGCAGAGAGGATTTTATTCAGGATATTTTACGCCGTAAAAGCGGAGCAAAAGGGACGACTTCCCGTATTGAGGATGACATCCCGGCCATTTTGAACGGAGTGTCGGAAGAGATGCCTGTCGCCGATTCCGGCAGGGTGACCGGTTCGGGTCCCTCAGGGGTCACAGGTTCGAATCCCTTCGGGATTACAACCTCTCACACTACAGGGGAGGAGATCATCATTTCATTTGAGAACAAAAATATCAGGCCGCAGGATTACTCTCAGTTCAAGGATGTTCCGCGTCCCGGACATGCAGATTATACCGCTTCCGTCAAATATGGCACAGGACGGCCCGGTTTTGACAACACCGATTTTATGGGAGGGGGCTTTTTTTCAGGGAGAATGACATTGCCTCTTGTTGCCGCAGGAGTAGTTGCCAAGAAAGTTATAAGTCCGGTCCGGGTTGAGGCTAAAATATCGGAAATCGGAGGTATTCCTTATGACCGGTGGGAAAAGATCGAACAGCTTCTCGATTTGACGGCTATGGAGGGTGACTCTCTGGGGGGAATTATTGAATGCACCTGTATCGGAGTACCCGCCGGAATAGGAGAACCATTTTTCAATTCGCTTGAATCTCTGATATCCCATGCCGTTTTTTCTATTCCGGGGATTCGGGCCATCGAATTCGGTGACGGATTCAAGAGCGCCCGGATGAAGGGGTCGGGACACAATGACTGCTTTATGTACGCTTCGGGACATACCGCAACAAACGGATGCGGTGGCATCAATGGAGGGATTTCAAACGGCAATCCTGTGGTGTTCAGGGTGGCCGTAAAGCCAACATCAAGCATTTCAAAGGCGCAGGAGACATTTAATTTTGCAACCGGACAAATGGCAGAGCTTTCTGCTGCAGGCCGTCATGATACTTGCTTTGCATTGCGTGTTCCGCCGGTGGTGGAAGCTGTAACAGCTTGTGTGATTGCTGATTTGATGGTGGAGAGGGCTGGTGACGGGCAGATGTCGGCGAATGAGGAAGATGCGATATGATAAGGAAATAATTAATAGAGATATACAACATGAAAAAACTTACAATTTTAGCACTGCTGGCGGCGCTTGTCAGCAGCTGCAGATCGGATGTCGATCCGGTGCTCGGTACATACCTCAAAGATTCGCTCTCCGTAGTGACAGAGCGTTGTCAGAATGTGCTTGATGCAGCTTATATGGCGGGTACGCTTCTTGAGGAACGCACAGATATTCCGGGATGGGAGGGATTTCCGGTCAAGCATTATGAGTACTATACCGGTGTTGACGTTAAAATCAATGTTCCTAAAAAGGGAGAGGTCTATATGCTTAATCCTTCTGCAGAGAAGCTCGCCAAATGGATTATCAATGCGGTCTGGGATGTGAAAGGTACCTTGAATTATGAAGACATAGAGAAAGTCAGGACATTTATCAAATGGCAGTCGGGAGGGCAGTTTCCCGTCAGAGGTGCAGTGTATGAAGCAATGTACACTCCGGACTTTTACGAGCCGTATATCTTCAAAGATGGGGTTACAGTCTATGTTGCCGATTCTCTGATGTTTCCTGCAGACAAGCATTGTACTCAGGAACAGCTCGATTTCTATCTGAATCTGACCAATGCCGATTTGAAGCCGAATACGGGACGTTATGCGCGTATTTGCAGTACAACTCGCGAAATGTATTATGCCAATGGCGGTACGGTTGCTGTCGGGACAGGCAATGACGGAGAGCGCAGTCAGGCATGGCTCGATGTGGTGCGCGATTTATATCAGAAAGCATGGAATTCCGATAAGAATGAATTGATTACAGCATGGGCTAAGTCCAATTTGTAATTGTTTTTTGTAGTTTACAAAACTTTATCTACCTTTGCCACCTCATTGAAATAGACAATGTCTATCGACAAAAAATGCCCAGATGGCGGAATCGGTAGACGCGCTGGTCTCAAACACCAGTGGCCGCAAGGCTGTGCCGGTTCGACCCCGGCTCTGGGTACACGACAACAAAGATAACCCCCTGTAAATCAAGTATTTGCAGGGGATTATCTTATAATTCTTTTACAAATTCGCCGAATCGCAATACCTTTATCGCATCTGCCTTATTAAATAACAAATGCTCGAAATCACGATATTTCATATTAAGATTTGTTGCCTCAGTTGTTTTTATCAACTGCTCTTTGAGCTCCTCTCTATTATGAATGCCTCTTTTAGTTGCTAAATACTGATAGTCAGGCTCAGTTTGTCCCAATAGAAACATGGCATCGTAAAAATCTCTTCCTTTTTGACGAGTCAGTAATGCCGATAACTTCATTGCGCACAAAATAGGGTCAGACGGTACCGGAAACGGGAAAAAGAAACCGGCTCGTTTTACATTGACGATTTTAGGCTGATACTCAACCTTTTGGTCTTGACTCTCTACCTTAATCATAAAACGTTCTTCTCGATAGCCGGACAATCCAAAATTAAATAAAAGTTCGGGGAAAAAATAATTGCGCCTGAATGCTGTCAATCTGCAGTTGTCTTTATCTCGTGTCTCGACCTTCAGCCCTGAACGATGCAAAAAGGTTAATATCTCATCGGTCATTTTGGTAAAATCTTCTTGCGACAAGTTTTTGCAGTCAAAATCCAAGTCCTCAGAAAATCTGTTAATCCCTTTAATAAGCCTGAGATTTGTGCCGCCGATGAACGTTATTTTTTGAATATATGGCGATGTAGAGAGGAAATCGAGTATCATTAACTGAATGTACTCTTTAACCACGTATTTTTGAAATGTTATGTTTGACGTGAGTTCGGCAGGGAAGTATCCCTTTATTTGTTCTAAATCTATCATATTCCGTAAGTTGTTTTCATTAATCGGATTCGCTTTGCAAGAGCTTTATTATTAAATCGTTGTGTATATTCATCAAGACGAGTGATATTTATTTCATTGGTCATGTAATCCTCATCGAGCCTTAACTCAGCCAATTCCTCTTCGCTATTATAAAACGGGTATAGATAAAGTAAGTCGAGTAATGCCTTTTCAGGATGTGCAAATAGAATAGCTCTATTTCCAAATGGCTTTAACTCGTAGCCAAACATTAGTTCCGGTTTTATAGCCTTGTATGTATATATGCCAAAGTCGTTCTGGAACTCTGCTGTTTTTAGTGAAGAGATTCCGGTAATTTGTGTAACAGCTTCGGGAATAACTCCATAAAATGACAATACAGTATGTAGGCTTATATATGAGGGCTTATATATTCGGTTTGAAATGTATAGTGCAAAATCGGACTGCCCTTTATTTTCAGAGAATGCGTAAAACCCTTGACGCAACTTTACTAATAATCCTTGATGTACCCATCGTGTCAAGTTATTTGCATTAAACTCCGGGTACTGCGCCAGAATCTGATTTGTGGAAATACCCCCTAACTCAATAAAACTGTTCCTAAACTCTATATAATTCATTTTGTTTCCATTTTTCCACAAATATAGTGATTTTTGGAAACAAAACAACTATATTATTAAATCTTTAACTTTTGATGCCACCGCAAAATTCAAGTCGTTATATATGGAGAAATTGGCTTTGCCGCATTTTATCTTTTGTTGCTCCGATTCTCTAAGTTTCGATAAATCAAAAACAATTGGGTACATGACAGCAATCTCATGTACCCGATTTTGCGATTTTGGGTACATG
>JAQUBZ010000050.1 GCA_028686425.1 Bacteroidales bacterium
CTGCGTTCAAAGTGGAGACTGAACAGACTTGGGGAGTACAATTCCATCCTGAAGTGTTTCATACTGAAGAGGGGGTTAAACTGCTGTCTAACTTCTTGAATATTTGTAAAGTGAAAAGGGATTGGACTCCGGCGTCTTTTATTGAAGCGACTGTTCGTGAATTGAAAAATACTCTCGCCGATGATAAGGTGATTCTTGCTCTCTCGGGAGGTGTCGACTCTTCGGTTACCGCGGTTCTACTAAACAAGGCTATTGGGAAAAATCTTACATGCGTGTTTGTGAATCATGGACTCCTCAGAAAAAATGAGTTCGAAAAGGTTCTGGATAACTATGAACATCTCGGACTGAACGTGATTGGTGTGGATGCGAAAGATCATTTCTATCATGCACTGAAAGGGGTTACTGATCCTGAAAAGAAACGCAAGATTATAGGAAAAGGCTTTATTGATGTGTTCGAAAATGAAGCGAAAAAACTGAAAGATATTAAATGGTTGGCTCAAGGAACTATTTATCCGGATATAATTGAGTCTCTGTCTATTACAGGTACTACAATTAAAAGTCACCATAATGTAGGGGGATTACCTGACAAAATGAACTTGAAATTATGCGAACCACTGAAATTGTTGTTCAAAGATGAGGTTCGAAAAATTGGACTGGAACTTGGAATGGAATCGCATCTGATTCAACGTCATCCGTTCCCGGGACCGGGATTGGGAATTCGTATCCTGGGGGATATAACTCCGGAAAAGGTACGAATAGCGCAAGATGCTGATGATGTCTTTATTACAAACTTGAGGGCTGCAGGTCTATACGACAAGGTATGGCAGGCCGGAGCAATATTACTGCCTGTACAATCGGTGGGCGTGATGGGCGACGAACGGACTTACGAAAATACTATCGCTCTCCGGGCAGTGACCTCAACAGACGCAATGACAGCTGACTGGGCACGCTTGCCTTATGAATTCCTTGCTAAGGTGTCTAACGAAATAATCAATAAAGTGAAGGGTGTAAACAGAGTGGTTTACGATATCTCTTCAAAACCTCCTGCTACAATTGAGTGGGAATAATTTTATAAAATGTGTGTCTATGAAAAAGTTAATGGGTGTTTTATTGCTGATAATGATTGTCGTGTCTTGCAATAACCCAAGCAAAAATAATAGTGGCTTTACATTAAATGTGAGTACTGGCGACAGCCTCTCGGGTAAAGTTTATTTGCAAATGTATGAGGCTAAGGAGTATACTACGGTCGACTCGGCCGATATGGTTGGGGGAAAAATCTCTTTTTCGGGTAAGGTGATCCAACCAATGGTTTATGCTCTGCAAAATGCATCTTCAACACAAAGGGCTCTCATCTTTTTGGATAATAGCAAAATGAATGTTACGCTAAACGGGGACTGGGAAGTGGAATCGCTTGATGGCTCAAATGATGCTAATCTTTTCATGAAATATCGACCGCAAAGTGTTGAGGGTACTTTGAATACTGACAGTCTGATTTCGACAAACCGGACTTCGGCTGTTCCTGTATATTTCCTCACAAGGGAGGTGTATAATTATGATTATGATGGACTTAAAGCGATCCGAAATAAGATTGATTCTTCACTTATTGATCATCCGTATGTGAAGGATATTGACGGGACCTTGGCTGATCTGGAAAGAATGCAGCCGGGAAAAGAGGCGCCTGACTTTACACTGAAAACAATAAATGGGGATTCTTTGACGCTTAGCTCTTTGAGGGGAAAATATGTGTTGGTCGATTTCTGGGCATCATGGTGCCCGGACTGCCGCAAATCGAATCCTGAACTGGTAAAGCTGTATAATTCTTATAAGAATAAGAACTTCACTATCGTGGGCGTTTCAATTGATGAAGACGAAACTAATTGGAAAATGGCTGTCGAGAAAGATGGACTTATCTGGCAACAAACAATCGGTAACGCGGGTTGGAAGAGTGAAGTGGCTCAACAATACGGCGTTAAATGGATACCAACGGCTATGTTGATTGATCCGCAAGGGGTTATTGTTACAAGAAGTGTTGAACTTTCGGATATAGAGGGGAAATTGAAAGAGATTTTCAATTAATCCTCACTTTTTTGCGCTGATTCTATTTGGGGTTGTTGATTCAACTCCGGATAGGCGATGCGGGAATGATAAATTGTTTTTAACTTTTCTATAAATACCTCTTTTACTATTTCTACTTCCCTAAATGTGATGGGGGCTCGTTTGAACATACCATCCTGAAGCATCGAATCAATGATTTTATTAACATGTATTGCAATGATTTCTTCAGTATATTCTGGCAAACTTCGGGATGAGGCTTCTATTCCATCGGCCATCATCATAATGGCTGTTTCTTTTGAAAAAGGATTGGGACCGGGATAACGGAAAAGACTTTCGTTAATCTCTTTCCCGGGATTGGCATTCTTCCACGAAACATAGAAATATTTTGGCATGCTTGTGCCATGATGGGTCTCTATAAAATCGATTATTTGCTTTGGAAGTCCTTCGCGTTGCGCAATTTTAACACCATCTTTTACGTGATTGATGATGATGCGGGCACTTTCTTCAAAAGGCAGACCGGCATGGGGATTAATTCCTGGGGTTTGGTTTTCTGTGAAGAAACCGGGATTGACCATTTTGCCTATATCATGATACAAAGCACCTGTCCTTATTAGTGAAGCGTTTGCTCCAATTTTCATGGCAGCTGCCATTCCTAAATTTGATACTTGCATCGAATGCTGAAAAGTACCTGGAGCCTTTTCGGATAACTCTTTAAGTAATGGTTTGTTAATATTTGACAATTCCACCATACTTACTCCGGATATGAATCCGAATGATTTCTCTACCAGATAAACCAAGGTGTAAGAGAACATGATGAATATGAAGTTGATAATAAAGTATACCAATACTTCCCAGTTTACTTTATTGATATTGCCTTCCTGAAACATAACAAGCCCCACATAAACAAGTACATAAGTAAGCAAAATAAAGAATGAACTTCGTATAAGTTGCGAACGTTCTGCTAGTTCCTTAAGCATGAACACGGCTACCATTGCCACTAGAATCTGTATCACAATAAACTCAAATGGAAACGGAACCATTAATGCACACATCACTATGGTTACTATACTGGCAAAAAGGGCTGTGCGGGAATCAATAAATGTGCGGATTAATATGGTTACTATTGCATAGGGAATTATATAAACGCTGAATAGGTCAAACCGGACAGTCAACGCTGTTAGAAGAATAAATATATCGATAAGCAATAGCATGAATATGAGGTGCTTCCGGTTGTGGTATTCGTTTGGACGGAAGAATAACAGATATAGATAAAACATGCCAAACAATATCGTGATCATTATTATTTGACCAAGGATTACCCAGGCGGAACGCTCTGAGCCTCCACTCTTTTCTTCGGTCACTTTCTTTAAAGATAACAAAATGTTATATGTGTTTGCATCTACAATTTCTCCTTCACCTATAATGCGTTGACCTTGCTGAACCATACCTGATGTCGGCATTACATTGTGAATGAAGTCTTTTTTTGCTTTTGCAGTGGTGGTTTCATCAAAGATTATATTTTCTTTGATGTAATTGTTTAAATCAATATTCCTGAGAATGTTAGCGTCAATGGATTCTGGCTTTTCGTCAATTACTTTTTGATAGGCTGACTTGATTGTGTGAAAGTCTTTGATGTTTTTTGTCTCTGCTTTTTTACCATCTTTTAATCGGAACGATTGGGTAATTGAAGCGGCAATATTATCATAATCATCAGAACTCATAATACCATCATCATATATTTTCGAGATCTTATCGCGAATATATAATTTATAGTTTTGAGGAAGTCCGGTAAACTTGGGATTAGTGCTAATATCGGCATCGAGCTCTGCCATCGATGCCTTTTTTACATCGTTGTTGATATTGTAATAGGGCT
>JAQUBZ010000015.1 GCA_028686425.1 Bacteroidales bacterium
TATCTTTTTGGGGAATTATGGTCTCTTCGCCTCTTGATATTGCAACTGTCCTGAATGGAAGCTGCTCTGCCGAATAGCTGAAATCTGCAGGGGTCTTGTCTATCAAAGGGGCCCCTTCATCTAACCTGAATACCACAAGCTGCAACTTGCCGTGCGCAAAATCGACAAACTCGGACATTTCGGCCTGTTTCAGGAGATCTGAAATCTCTTCGGCGGCAATTTTTTCGGGATAGAACAGCAAATCAATGCCAAGCTCTGTAAATAAGAGCTTGTTCTCATGGCTCAGGTATTCGGCATTATTGATACGGGCAGTTACTTTTTTGGCTCCCATCTGCTTGGCTAAAAGGGCCGATACCAAATTGACATCCTGCTCTTTGGCCGGATATACCGATACAAACAGGTCAGATTTGCTCACTCCTGCCGAAGTCAATACCTCAATAGAGGTAGGATTGCCCTGTACGGTGAGAACATCCATGTTTTCACTTACAAGAGCCAATCTCTCTTCATCACTATCAATGATGGTAAGATCATGATACTCACTGTTTAACATTTTAGCCAAATGGCTTCCTACTTCTCCTGCTCCTGCAATAATAATCTTCATATCTATAAGGGTTTTACTTAAGGTGGTTCCTGCAATTATTGCAGCTTGGCTCCTATAAGTGTCAAAAATTCACTGCGTGTCTTGCTCTCTTTCATGAAAGCTCCTGTAAATGCGGAAGTTGTGGTCACTGAATGCTGCTTCTGTACCCCTCTGATCTGCATACACATGTGGGAAGCTTCTATAACGACTGCCACTCCGAGCGGATTAAGCGTATTCTGAATGCAGTCCCTTATCTGGACTGTCAGTCTTTCCTGAACCTGCAATCTTCTTGCGTATGTCTCAACTACTCTTGCAATTTTGCTTAAGCCTGTAATATAGCCGTTTGGAATATAGGCAACATGTGCTTTTCCATAAAACGGCAACAAGTGATGCTCACACATGGAATACAGTTCGATATCCTTTACCACTACCATTTGCTTGTATTCCTCCTTGAACATGGCCTTGCGAAGGATTTCAGCCCCGTCCTCGTCATATCCTTTGGTGAGGAACTGCATGGAGCGGGCCACTCTGTCGGGAGTTTTCAACAATCCCTCCCGCGTGTTGTCTTCTCCTATCAATCGCAATATCTCTTTATAGTGAACAGCAAGCTGCGCTGTTATGTCCGGATCAAAATCTTCTATTTTATTGTATGCCATTCTATTTAAAAATATTAGTTTTGTACTCTGCTAATTAAAACAGGCAATATTACAAATTATATTTTAAATAGTCCCAACAAATTACTAATTTAGGGTTTTACAATATACATAAAATATGAATATTTTATTTACAGCAGCTGCTCCTGAAGAGCTTCAAAGTGCACGCAATGCGTATGAGCACCTGAAATCGGACAATCAAAGGATAAACGTCTCATTTGCAGTTACAGGCATGGGCACTACCAGCCTTTGCTACAAACTGACCAAAATACTGAATTCCAACGGAATTGAGGGATGTTACGATATGATTGTCAATGTAGGAGTGGCAGGGAGTTATACTTCAAGATTTCCGGTAGGGACAGTTGTCAATATCAGCACTGAACAATTCGGGGATTCGGATGCTGCTTCGCGCAGCGGTTTTCAGACCATTTTCGATTATTCCACCCTCGATGCCAATGCCGTTCCTTTCATAAACGGAGTATTGAAAAATACATCTGTGGTTGACAGATTTTCGTACGCAATACAAGATATTCCATCTGCCGTGGGTATTACATTTCAGACAAAACAGAGCAGCGGACTGCATGGAGGTAGGATTGAACGTCAATTTACTCCCGAAATAGACACTATGGAAGGAGCTGCTTTTTTCTATGTGTGTATGATGGAAGATATATCTTTTATAGAGTTGCGTGCCGTGTCATATATGGTGGGAGAGGAGGACAGGACTAAGTGGAATGTCCCTCTTGCGCTGAACAGGCTGTATGAAGTATGTATCGATTTTTTAGGAAGACTTTAATAAATAATGCATCTTTGCAGAGCCGCAAAAGATGAGGTGACAATAATAACAATTTAAAACCAAAAGAGATGAGAGAGATTATCAGAATTGAGGATGTTAAGAAGTATTATCAAGTGGGGAACCAGGAAGTAAGAGCTCTTGACGGTGTAAATTTGTCTATAAGACAGAATGAGTATGTTGCCATTATGGGACCTTCAGGTTCGGGCAAATCAACAATGATGAACATTTTAGGATGTCTGGATATTCCGACTTCCGGTGAGTATATCCTTAACGGGACGAATGTAAGTCAGATGGAGGACAATGAGCTTGCAGAGGTGAGAAACAAGGAAATCGGCTTTGTGTTTCAGTCGTTTAATCTGCTGCCGAGATATAATGCGATAGATAATGTGGCGCTGCCGCTCATATATGCAGGTATTTCCAAAAATGAACGAACTCAAAAGGCCATGACTGCATTGAAAGATGTCGGACTTGAAGAGAGAATGGAGCACAGGCCCAACGAATTGTCGGGAGGGCAGAGGCAGCGCGTGGCATTGGCTCGTGCATTGATCAATACTCCATCTATCATCCTTGCAGATGAGCCGACCGGAAATCTCGATTCCAAGACATCAATTGACATCATGAATCTTTTTGAAAAGATCTACAAGGAGGGTAATACCATGATAGTTGTCACTCACGAAGAGGATATTGCCAAGTATGCAAGACGTATCATACGATTGAGAGACGGACGTATTGAATCAGATACAATTAATGACCATTATACATTAGCCTGACACCATGAAATTATACACTAAAACAGGAGACAACGGGACCACCTCATTGGTTGGTGGTACGCGTGTAAGCAAATCCCATCCGCGCGTGATGGCTTACGGAGATGTGGATGAATTGATATCTTATCTGGGCATTTTGAGGTCTGAAACAGATGATACCATCCCTTTAAGAAGGATTCAGGCACACCTGATGACAATTGCCGCGTATCTTGCCGCAGACAGGAAGGTGGCGAAACTGAAGCCTTATAATGAGGACGAAACGATGTTCCTCGAATCGGAAATTGACAAAATGACAGCATTGCTTCCTGAGCAAAAGGCATTTGTGCTTCCGGCTCAGCCGCGTGTGGCTTCCGAGTGCCATGTTGCAAGGACTATTTGTCGCAGGGCCGAGCGCAGCGCTATCGGGATAGAGGATAAATCTGCTGAAGATCAGCTCTCTATTCGTTATATCAATAGATTGTCCGACTATCTTTTCACATTGGCGCGATACTTGTGTATGGTGCACAAAGTTGAGGATGACTATTGGATACCGTAAAAAAAATTTGGATTATAATTTTTTTTATATCTTTGCAGCCCCAAATTTAGAAGGTATTATTAAATTTTTGTAATATGTATTGGACATTAGAGCTTGCATCAAAACTTGAAGATGCCCCTTGGCCAGCTACCAGGGAAGAGTTAATTGATTATGCCACACGTTCAGGTGCACCTTTGGAGGTTGTTGAGAACCTTGAAGATCTCGATGAAGATGGTGAAGTCTATGATTCAATTGAAGACATCTGGCCGGATTATCCCACAAAAGATGACTTTTTCTTCAACGAAGAAGAATATTAAGCCGATTGACGGTTAAAATTTATACAAGAACCACC
The DNA here is from genome assembly GCA_028686425.1 of Bacteroidales bacterium. Taxonomy (GTDB): domain Bacteria; phylum Bacteroidota; class Bacteroidia; order Bacteroidales; family UBA932; genus Cacconaster. The sequence goes on from JAQUBZ010000015.1 coordinate 3,660, forward strand.
TATACGGGTGGTTTTTTGTGTTTTATGCAGATGTTATAATACTTTGACGATGATACCTGTGGTCTGTAATTCATTCCAGAGCCAGATTTTGTTGTCTTTGACGGCAAGGACGACAAATTTGACAATCAATATGGTCTCCTCTGCTTCAGCAAGTCTGTAGGTTACTTTGCAGACAGTCTCATCCTCAATCGCTTTCGGTAAACTCCCGGTATAGTCAATATGAATATACTTGCTCTGATTGTCACATTGTATCCTGAAGCTTTTGCGGGAAATATTGCAGGATTGCTGAAAAGAAGAGCTGTCGTATTGCAGGACGGCTCTGCCTTTTATGTACAGCCCTATTTCAGTGGCTTTCTCAAAGGCACTTCTTTCAGTGGATTTGGTCGGTTCGTATGGTTCGGGATCAGGTGGTGGAGGGGTCGGACCGGGACATGAAACGGCTAAAAATACCGCTATGACGGATAGCGACAGACTTGACTTTATAATGAAATATAAAGTTTTAAATCGTAGTTTTATTGGTACTGCCATGTACTGATAAATTCTTTTCAAGAATCTCGGTCGAGCCATCCTTGTAAATAATTTCCACCTTTATACTATAAATACCTTCAGCATCCAAAGATAATACACTTTCGCGATATAAAGAATTATTAATGTACCAAATGACGGATTCCGTCTCTTCCGTAAGATTCAAAAGGTGAAGTCTTATTGTATCTCCGACATTGTGAAGACTATCCATTTCGGCAATAAGAGGATACTTTGAAATCATCTTTGTTGTCTGAAAATCCATAGAATAAACTTTTCCCACGGTAGAACCGGATGAATAGAACAGATAGCAATTGTATTTCTCTCCGGGGACAAGATTGGTCAAAGTATAATCTTTGGAATAGACCGCTACAGTATCAGGATATATGCTTATGTCTCTGCTCCATACAATATTCCAATGCCCATACCCCTCTTTATCCGTGCTCCAGCGCAGACGAGCCTGTGTCTGATCGGGTTCGATTGAATATCCGGTCACCACAGGAAGATCCCATCCTCTATCCTCTTCGACAGTGGCCATCATTCCGTTGGACCCTTTCATTATATGTGTCAGTCCAAATCCCACACCGGTGCCCGACCACGATTTCAGAGGGAAACTATATCCTGAGTGCAGGGCACTGACATTGTTGTAGCCCGGAAAGAAAGCATCGGCAACAGAGTTCATGCTTTTGCCCGAAGAAGAGACAATATATGCGCATTGATGAGAGGCACAGGCATTCACAGCATTGGATTTCCACCTTAATTTGGCACTCATGGAACCTGCAAAATTAGAGGTTTTGTCCACGTGATATACTACAATCCCTTCACCTCCGATATATTTGTCCCATTTTGAGCCGTCACGGTATTCAATATAGAAATTCTCGCCTGAATATTCGGTAGTAAACCTATATCCCGAAGATGCATTCTGAATAGGTAAGACCTCAATCGTCTGCTGTTCACGAATAGGATAGAGATATGTTATTTCCATCAATTCTCTCTCAATAATATTGAAATAGGGAGGTGTCTTACCCTCGTTATTGTAATTGCCCATATCCATTATCGATATAGAGCCGTGCAGACCGGTTGACTGCCCCTCGGTAGTGCCATTTACATCATACATATCAACCAGTCCTAAAAAATGCCCATACTCGTGACAAATTGTCCCTATTCCTGCAAATCGCTCACCGAATGCCCCCGAATATTCGGAATAGCATGAAAATCCGGAGATATTAAGGCCGTCATGATAAATCTGCATACTTGACACATTCCATGATTGCGGCCAGATTGTATAATCCCCACCTCCTTCAGCCTCGTTGTGCCCGGCAAAAATAATAAAGACATTGTCAACTACGCCGTCATAATTATAATCGTAATTGGCAAAATTGACGGAAGCATCAACAAGGCTGCAGGCATCCTTTATGAGTTCTTTGATATTTTTATCAACTTCTCCCGACACATTTTCACCGTAATATTTGAAATCGCGTGGGAGTGTCACCACATCGCATATATCAAACATAAAATTGGAACTGCTTCCAAGATTATCTCTGAAATAGTCTCTGACGCTGCCGGTGGCTCCGTTATCGGAATAATTCAACTGATTGAAAAGATTGAACAGCTTGGATTTGATGCCGACTGTGGTAAATTTTTTATCTGCAAATTGTACCGGAATGACGAGAGTTTTCATGTTGACACCGGCTTTGGTGGAAATCAAGTCTTGCAGCAGTGTTCTGTCTCTGTTGTTTTTGTAAATATTTTTAGGAGTTACGTGCATAAAAGGTACGGATTTTGCGTAGCCTCGTGAACCTGTCTGTCCCACGCGCAGGTCTGAAATATTCAGGGTACCGGAATTGTAATCGGCATAGTAGTAGAATCCATCTTTCCCCTGTGCTATGATGTAACCGTCGAGAGTGGTCTTGTATGAGAACGATTCATCTCCGTATATTCTGATATTCAATGATGTACCGTCAGGTTGCATTACGGCTACAGGGAAAGGATATCCTTTCACGCCGTAAGCGTAAATCGATAACATCAAAAGTATTAATATAATATATGTGCGGCGAAGCATTGACTACAAATTGAACACTTTAAACTACATAGTTACTAAAAATAATTTACATATCCAAAAACAAATAAATTATCTTTGTGCAAAATATCTGAAACATGAATCAGACATCCAATTACAAGTTCACAATAATTGTTCCTTTCTATAACGAAAGGGAAAATATCTCCAACTTGGAGAACCAATTAAGTAATTTTACTGAAATTTCCATAATGTCTCCCACCTGCGTTCTTTTTGTTAATGACGGATCAAATGACGGAGGAGGAGAACTTGTCAGGGAAGCCTGCATGCGTCATGATAATTTCTTCTACGTAGAGTTGAAGAAAAACGGAGGTTTGAGCGGTGCCCTCAAGGCAGGTATTGATTGTTGCGAGTCGGAATATGTCGGATATATAGATGCCGATTTGCAGACCAATCCTGAAGATTTCAATTTACTGCTGAAAGAGATAGACAATTATTCGCTTGTAACGGGTATTCGCACAAACAGAAAAGACACATTCGTAAAGAAGACATCATCCGTCATAGCCAATAGTTTCAGAAGGATGATGACAAAGGATGGAGTTGCCGATACAGGATGCCCTCTCAAGGTGATGCAGACTGCATACGCAAAAAAAATCCCGTTTTTTGACGGAATGCACCGCTTTATTCCGGCCTTGATTCTTATGGTGGGGGGAACTGTCAGGCAAATACCTGTACGACACTATCCGCGCATCGCCGGCAAGGCCAAATACAATCTCGCCAACCGTCTGATAGGGCCGTTGAAAGATTGTTTTGCATACAGATGGATGAAAAACAGATATATAGATTATCATATAAACGGCACTGATTTACAGTAATGAGTAATTGGTTGATTTATTCTTTGGGATTTGTCGCCCAGGGATTGTTTTCTGCAAGAATTCTTGTGCAGTGGATTATGTCCGAAAAGGCGAAACGGGTGGTCTCTCCAACCATTTTCTGGGTATTGAGCCTTATAGCATCCTATATTTTTTTCATTTACGGGTGGTTGAGGGATGATTTTTCCATTATGCTCGGACAGGTTATAGCCTATTATGTCTATATATGGAATTTGGGCAAAAAGGGAGTATGGCACAAAATCAGCAGGTGGTGGAGATGGTTAGTCGTATTTGTTTTGCTTTTGACACCTGTTGTAGGTATTTCGTTTATGGCAGGTGAGGCGGAAACTGTGATAAATTCTCTTTTCAAAAATACCGATATTCCGATGTGGCTTGTCGTATTCGGTTCGCTCGGACAAATAATATTCTCTCTGAGATTTGTATATCAGATGATTTATTCTTCGAGAAAAGGAGAGTCCGTGCTTCCCGCAGGATTTTGGATTATCAGTCTTACAGGATCGGCAATCATTGTGGTATATGGAATCATAAGATTGGACCCTGTGATTATTCTCGGACAGTCGGTGGGATTTATTTCATACACACGTAATTTGATTTTATGGAAAAGAAACAACAAATCTTAAGGTTTGCATTTTACATTATATTGCTGTTGCCGTTGATGTTGTTCAGGGACATTACTCCGATGAACGAGTTGAAGTATTTGAGCATTGCCAATGAATCTCTTGCAAACGGTCATTTCTTCACAATGTTCAATCACGGCGTTGCTTATGCCGACAAACCGCCGCTGTATATATGGATAATAATGTTTTTCAAATGGTTTCTGGGGTATCATTCGACCTTTATCCTTGCACTGTTTTCACTGATACCGGCGCTTGTGACCATTTATATCTTTAATAAGTGGTGTGCATCACAAATGGGCAAAAAGTACATCATAGCCTCTGAACTTGCATTGCTCACATCTGTCTATTTCATTGGAAGTGCACTTGTCCTCAGAATGGATATGCTTATGACCATGTTCATTACCCTTGCAATGTTTACATTCTATCGGATGTACATGGGAGATGAGAGGATGTGTCTGAAAATAGCATTTCCGATTTATGTATTTATGGCTATATTTTCAAAAGGGCCGGTAGGGATAATGGTACCATTATTCTGTATTCCGATTTATCTGCTGATTAACAGAAAAATAAAGACTGTTTTCAGGTATTGGGGCTGGCGTACATGGCTGATTCTTGCACTGCTGTGCGGAGCATGGTTTGCCTGTGTATATATCGAGGGAGGCAGAGAATATCTGAACAATCTTCTTTTTCATCAGACAATAGACAGGGCTGTCGATTCTTTTCATCATAAGGAGCCTTTCTATTACTATGGCTATACCATCTGGTATGCACTTGCCCCGTGGTCAATACTCACCATCGGCATTATCATCTATGGCTTGTGCAAAAAGGTGAAATTAAATGAATTGACTAAATTTATGCTTTGTACGGCAGGAGTTATCATTGTCATGATGTCGATTGTAAGTGCCAAGCTGGTCATATATATTCTTCCGAGTTTTGCCTTTATTACATATTCGGCATTTATGATATTGGAACAGCTTGATAATAAGAAATTTGCTGAAGGAACAAGAAAGGTTGTGATATACGGAGCCTTATCACTGCTGTCCATTTTGTTTGTGGCGGGATTTTTTGTCTCAAAATACAACTATCGAATCGGTTATAAAGAGGTGTCGGTAGAGGCGGAGGCTGCTGCCCGAAAGTACGGAATAGACCGTTATTACTATTATAATATACGTACCGGAGCGAGTTTGGATGCTTTTTTGGAGCGACCTGTAGAACAACTCACCCAAGAACAGTTTAATAATCCTCAAAGTGTCATTGGAAACTCGAATGGTATTATTATCTTTGCAAAAGAGGATGGAATAGTAAGATTTAAAGCAGTATTAAAAGAATAGCTGCAGGAAATACAGAATGAATATACTTGTTACGGGATGTGCCGGGTTTATCGGCTCTCATATTTCAAAAAGACTTGCTGAAGAAGGACATACGGTAATCGGAATAGATAATTTGAATGAATATTACGATGTTTCTCTCAAGATTGCGAGATTGGGAGAGATGGCGGGAAATGACAAATTCTCATTTATCAAACTCGATTTATGCGATATGTCAGGCATGTCGGCATTGTTTGACAATTATCGGTTTGATGTGGTCTGCCATCTTGCCGCTCAGGCAGGAGTACGTTATTCGTTTGAGAATCCTCAGGCTTACATTGATTCCAATATTACGGGATTTGGCAATATTATCTCCCTCTCATGTAAACATCACATTCCTCACTTTATATATGCAAGTTCAAGCAGCGTTTACGGCAAAAACTCCAAAGTGCCTTTTTCTGAAAATGACCATCTGGAGGGGCAGGTAAGCCTTTATGCAGAGACCAAAAGAAAAAATGAACTCGAGGCTCTCAGATACAGCGAAGAGAGTGGCCTTTTCTGCACCGGTCTGAGATTTTTTACGGTTTACGGTCCGTGGGGAAGACCGGATATGGCGCCGATGTTGTTTATGGATTCCATTTTCAAGGGTAAAGAGATAAAAGTTTTTAATAAGGGGGAGTTATGGAGAGATTTTACATATATTGATGATATTGTAAATGTGGTGGAAAAAGTGGTGACATCAGGTCCTGATGCCGATGCTCCTTACAGAATATACAACATAGGCCACAGTTCTCCCGTATATCTGAATGACTTTATCTCGATTTTGGAAGAAATTATCGGAATTAAGGCTAAAAAAGTACCGATACCGATGCAACCGGGGGATGTAATCACAACATACGCCGATACGACACTTATTCAAAACAAGTTTGGAATCAAGCCATCCACCGATATAAGAACCGGCATTGAAAAGCTTTGGGCCTGGTATCGGAATTTTTATAAATCAAGAGAATAACGTAATCCAATATTATTTATTTTTGCACGTCAAAACTATCTTACGATGCAAAAAATTATTCCTCACGCTCAATTGGAGCTAAGTCAGAGCGGAATGCTTAACAATTATCGCTATTTCCGTTCTAAATTAAACAATCAGACCAAACTGCTTGTTCTTGTTAAAGCCAATTCTTACGGACACGGAGCCGTAGAATTTGCCCATTCGTTAGAGAAAGCCGGAGCGGATTATCTCGGTGTTGCATTCCCCATAGAGGGGATTGAATTGAAAAAAGGGGGAATCAAACTTCCTATTCTCGTTCTTACGAGCGGAGTTGAGTCCTATCCGGAAATAATAGAATACGGACTTGAGCCCGGAATGCCTAATATTGAGTCTCTTATTAGATTGAGAGATGAACTCCGCAAGGTGGGTAAGACATCTTATCCGGTTCATATCAAACTTGATACGGGGATGCACAGACTTGGCTTTATGGAACATGAACTTCCGGCCTTGAAGACATTTCTTCAAGAGTCTCCCGAAATATTTGTCAAATCGATATATTCACATCTCGCTGCTTCGGATGATCCGCAGCATGACGACTTTACACTCGGACAAATTGCCCTTTACGAGAAAATGAGCAGTGATCTGATGACCATTTTGCGCGAAAAACCTATTCGCCATATTCTTAATTCGGCAGGTATAGAGAGATTTACGCAGTATCAATATGACATGGTGCGTCTCGGTATCGGAATTTACGGAATAAGTGCAGTGAATCAGAGTGTTATGAAACCAAGCGCATATTTCAGGTGCCCTATTCTCCAAATCAAGGAACTTGGCCCTGATGACGGAACCGTAGGATACGGACGTCATGGAAAACTTGGTCCCGGGATTAAGAGGATTGCTACTATTTGTGTGGGTTATGCAGATGGTATCAACCGTCACCTCGGTCGCGGCAATGCCTCATTTGAAGTAAACGGTCAACTTGCTCCCACTATCGGAAATATCTGCATGGATATGTGCATGCTCGATATTACGGGCATAGATGCCAAAGTAGGAGATACCGTCACTATTTTCGGGGATAAACCTACGGCCACGGACCTTGCCGGAATACTTGACACTATCCCATACGAAATCTTTACATCCATTCCAAAGAGGGTGAAAAGGGTGATTGTGGATTAAGAAGCAGTTTCAGCCGTTCAATATCCTTGCTGTCAATTCTTGAAGTAAATCGCCGTCTGTGGCATTGCCGCGGGCGTTGCTTTTGCTTTTGTAGTCATACTCCTTGAGAATGGCTATGACTTTCATCGTCTTTTTGACAGGATAGTTGCGGATTGCCGTGTCGTACTCGCCTGCAAAATAGGGATTTATTCCGAGTTGAGAGAGTATTTCCGAACGAGGTGCTCCATCTGCGATGAGGGCATGAAATCTCAATAGTTTCAGAAAATGGCTCGACAGTGCTCCCATAATCATCTGAATCGGGAATCGTTTGTCTGATTCGGCAAAGAAGTGCACTATTTTATAACATTTAAGAATATCTTTGACAGATAGCGCTTTGGTGAGTTCATATACCGAATAGTCACGACTCATTCCTACATTTTCTTCGATGTGAGAAGCGGTGATACGTTTAGTTCCGGCGGGAAGGATTTTCATGAGTTTGTCCACCTCCAACACTATTTTCTGAATATCAATGCCGGCATATTCGGCCAGGAGCGCAGCTGCATCAGGCTCTATATCGATATTTTTACCTGAAATATATTCTTCAATCCATCTTGCCGTCTTATAGTCGGGGATCTGTGCCGATTCATATACTACTCCTACGGATTGTGCCTTTTTGTAGAATGTGGTTCGCTTGTCGATGGTCTTAGCTCCCATTTTGGCAGGGTCATTGGGGGTTTTGTAGCAAATCACCAATACTGTGGTATCCATTATTCCGTTGAAATATGCTCCGATATCCTCCACCTTTTTCATCATCTGAGCCTCTTTAACGACTACGAGTTGTCTTGAGATCATCATTGGAAACTGTCGTGCAGCGCTTACCACCTGATCGGCGGTTACATCGGCGCCATAATATATGAGTTGTCCGAAATCCCTTTCTTCCGGGGCAAGCACTTTGTCTATCAATAAATTGCATAATTCGTCAATATAGTAGTGCTCTTTTCCGAACAATAAATAGACAGGCTTGATATTACCTGCGAGAATATCATTCTTGATGGCATTGAATTGCTGTACCGTGTCAAATGATTGCTTTGCCATGTGAAGTAATTATAATTTGAAGATTAATGAAAAGACAAAAATAGAGATAATCGCACTGATACCCATTACCAATGTCATCATAGTTTGGGTTTTATACCCTTTTTCAGGGGTAAGTCCGCCGAAATTGGTGACAACCCAGAAGTAGCTGTCATTTGCGTGAGATACGGTCATTGCACCTGCCCCGATAGCCATTACAACCATGGCGGCAGAGAGAGGTGTTGTCATTCCGAGTGCATACATCATTGAAGATGAGGATGAAAACATACCCATAATACCGGCGGTGGTGGTGATTGCCACTGTCGAGGATCCCTGAGATGATTTCAGAATTGCGGCAATCAGGAACGGGAAGAATATACCGACAGACGAAAGGAGGGCTGCATGAGTCTGGATATATTGCACAAATCCCGCTTCAACAATCACCTGTCCGAGAACACTACCTGCAGCTGTGATGAATATAATCGGTCCTGCGGTCTTGAGAGTGTCCTGGGTAATATCGTATAGTTGTTTTGTCTTGTGAGTGAAAGCAAGCAGCGGGATGGCGCACAACAATCCGGCGGTGAGAGCAATAACCGGCTTTCCGAGAAATACGCACAACTGATTGATAAAATCGTTCATCGGAACCACGGATGCGACAGAACCAATGGCCATCAGCAAAATAGGCATCAGAATAGGAAGGAGAGAGGCGAAAAAAGAGGGCAATTTGCCATATTGTTTCAACAATGCTTCGTATGTCTCCTTGTCATCGTCCATCTCCTCATCGGATTTGACCCTTTTACCTATGTAAGAGGCGAAAAAATAGGCTGCAATCAGACATGGGACAGATACGGCCACTCCTGCAGCGATTACTAACAGAAGATTGTTTTCAAGACCGACCATTCCTGCCGCCGCAATAGGACCCGGTGTCGGAGGAATGAAGACATGAGAGGCGTATAATCCTCCGGCAAGTGCCATAGTCAATGCGACTGATGAAGCTTTTGTCTTCTTGCACAACGATTTGCGGATAGGATTGACAATTACGAATCCGCTGTCGCAGAATACCGGAATTGAAACAATCCATCCGATGATCATCATTGCAAGCTGGGGATGTCTTGGTCCCACTACCTTCAATATCCCGTCTGACAGCCTGATAGCCGCTCCTGTCCTCTCAAGTATAAGACCTATCAGGGTCCCTAAAATAATCACCAGCCCTATTCCTGTAAAAATGCTTGAAAATCCCGTACCAATGGTCTTGGGTATGGTCTCAAGCGGAATTCCGACCACTAAAGCCAGAATCAGCGAAATACCCATGATTGATAGAAACGGATGAATCTTGAACTTTGAAATTGATACAATCATTACGATAATGGCAATGACAAAAGTGATTATCAGAGGGAGACCCGTCATACAGTTGAATATTACAGTTGGTTTATTATACAAATGTAACAATTTTATTTATCTTCGCGCAGTGATTATTTTAACCTGTTTATGGATATTTTCGATCCGCTTCGCAAAAAATATGTCAGACAGACTCCGGAAGAGGAAGTCAGGCAAAATGTTATTCGCTGGCTCAACACTGAAATCGAAATTCCCCTGGCTTTTATGGCAAGTGAATATTCGTTTACATTCAACAGATTACAGTACCGTGCGGATATAGTGGTCTTTGACAGAACTCTCAATCCTCTTGTGCTCGTCGAATGCAAGGCTCCTTCGGTCAGGATAGACCAAAATGCGGTCGATCAGGTAATAAGATATAATAGTGTTCTGAAAGTACGATTCATATTCATTACTAATGGAAAAACGAGTTATCTTTGTGCTTGGAACAGCAATGAGGGGCATTATGACTATGTATCACAAGTACCTCATTACCAAGAAATGTTGAAATCAGATATAAATCATGACAGATGCTCTAAACAATAAGATATTTGAAATTATCTCTTGCGAAGCCCGAAAACAAAATGTAAAAGCTTTTGTGATAGGCGGTTATGTGAGAGATTATTTTCTTGCAAGGACAAGCCACGATATTGATGTTGTGGTAGAGGGGAGTGGAATCAATCTTGCAGAAGCTGTAGCCAAAAGTCTGCATACTTCGGTATCGGTATTCAAAAATTTCGGGACTGCAATGATAAGGTACAATGAGATAGAAGTGGAGTTTGTAGGGGCGAGAAAAGAGTCGTACAGATTGGAATCGCGCAAGCCCATAGTTGAAGACGGAACACTTGAAGAAGATCAGCTGCGCCGTGATTTCACCATAAATGCTTTGGCTCTCAGCCTTCAAAAAGAGGATTACGGTGAGCTTATAGACCCTTTTGGAGGCATAAGGGATCTGGATGCCGGAATAATCAGGACCCCTCTTGATCCGGACACCACATATAGCGATGACCCTTTGAGGATGATTCGAGCAATTCGTTTTGCCACCCAACTCGGTTTTACCATTGTTCCGGAATCCAAAGATTCCATCAGGAGAAATAGAGCAAGGTTGTCTATTCTTTCAAAAGAAAGAATCTCCGAAGAGCTTCATAAGATTATGCTTTCAGAGAGACCCTCAATAGGATTTGAATTACTTGACGAGTGTGAACTGCTTGCGGCCATTCTCCCATCCATCTCAAGTCTGAAAGGGGTTGATGTTGTTGAAGGTAAGGGACATAAGGATATTTTCAGACATACTTTGCAGGTGGTTGACAATGTGGCTTCTGTAAGTGACAACTTGTGGCTGAGATGGAGCGCGTTGCTTCACGACATAGGCAAGCCTGCCACCAAAAAATATGATGCCGGTATCGGATGGTCTTTTCACGGTCACGAATTTGTGGGATCCAAAATGGTTCCGGGCATATTCAAACAACTGAAAATGCCGCTGAATGAAAAGATGAAATACGTTCAGAAACTTGTATTGCTACATTTGCGTCCCATTGCCCTTGTAACAGATGAAGTTACAGATTCGGCAGTGAGAAGGTTGCTGTTTGATGCGGGAGATGACATTGAAGATCTGATGATTTTGTGCAAGGCCGATATTACTTCCAAAAATGACAAAAAGGTCGAAATGTTCAAACGTAATTATGAACTTGTTCAGCAGAAACTCATAGATGTTGAGGCACAAGATGCCATACGAAACTTTCAGGCACCTATCACCGGTGAAATCATTATGGAAAAATATAATATTAAACCATGCCGCCTCATCGGTGAAATCAAGGAATATATCAAAGAGTCAATTCTTGACGGAGTTATTCCCAACGATTTCGATGCCGCCTACAAATTAATGGAGCAAAAGGCTGAGGAGCTGGGACTTATAAGCAAATAAACACAAAAAAGAGACCCTTGACTAAGAGTCTCTTGTAAATTATGACAGCAAAAACTATTTTGAAGCTTCAACAGAAACTTTTCTGAAGTCTTTCATCATTTTGCTAAGGTTCAAGGCAGCCTTTCTTGCACGTGTTCCGGCAGCTTTGTTTCCTTTTAAAAGTTGAGCATCTGCGTTTGTAGTGAAAACGTCAATTTCAGCTTTGATTGAGTCGATTAGTTCTTTCATATTAGTATTTTTAGTTTAGTGAATAACTTCGATTAAATCATTTTCTTTGCGAAAGGTAGAGATAATATTGAAAAAAACAAAATTTTTCCCAAAAAAAAGTACATTTGTACAATAAAATGAAAAAAGCGACATGGATTGGAATATAAGCATCAAAGAAATTATCAGTTCCTTTATGGTCTTGTTTGCAGTGATTGATATAACAGGGTCAGTCCCAATTATTTTGGATTTAAAAAGCAAAGGAAAGAACATAAGCGCACATAAAGCGACCATTACGTCCTTTATAATATGTATAGTTTTCCTGTTTCTGGGAGAAGCGATACTCTCTCTCTTCGGTGTGGATATATCTTCATTTGCAGTAGCAGGTTCCCTTATTATTCTCGTCCTTGCCATTGAAATGATTTTCGGAGTGGAAATATTCAAGAATGACGGTCCTACAGATTCGGCTACACTTGTTCCTGTAATTTTCCCCCTTATTGCCGGTACAGGTACATTGACTACACTTCTCTCTCTAAGAGCGGAATATTCGACTGCAAATATTATCATTGCGCTTATATTGAATATGCTTGTGGTCTATTTTGTCCTTTCCAAACTTGACTGGGTGGAGAAACTGCTCGGCAAGGGAGCTATTTTTGTGCTCCGCAAATTCTTCGGACTGATTCTGCTCGCAATCGCCGTCAGACTTTTCACAACCAATATTGTGACATTATTTTAAATCCTAATATACTTATTACACACTACTTATGAAAAAATTATTATTGCTTTTTTCGGCTTTGGCGATTTGTATAATGACCTTTGCCCAGGACAAGGTTGTTAAAAAAATCATTGAAATCGGTACCACCGATAATCAGGTTATGAATCATTTAGATGTCCTGTCAAATAGGATAGGAGGCAGATTTATCGGTTCGGACGCGTTGACAAATGCTGAAGAATGGGCGATTGCCTCGTTTAAAAAATGGGGAATGAAAGTGATTGTCGAGGATGTCGGAGCCCTGAATGTCGGGTTTAATCGCGGACCGTGGTTCGGCAGAATGCTGAGTGATGACGGAATGATTCTTCATTTCGCCACTCCGACATTTACAGCAGGTACCAAGGGGGTACAAAGGGGAGAGGTTGTGATTGCTCCTCGCGATACACAGCAATTCAACAGAATGAAGGGCACATTTAAAAATGCCTGGGTACTGATTTCGGGAATGAATGCCGGCTGGCCGTGCGATACTACTTTTATGAGAAAAGAGATGGTAGAGGCAGGAGCTATAGGTTTCATTCAGGCATCTGAAGTGCCAATTAGGGCGTTGTATGACAGAAAACATTGTGAACAATATACTTTTGACTCTCTGCCCGATGTTCCGGAAATCAAATTGGATGAAGCCCAATACAGAATTATTGAGAAGAAAGTCAGACAACGTCAATATTTTCAGCTTGAATTCGATATAAGGAACCACTACAAAATGGGCCCTGCCAAATATAGAAATATCATAGGAGTTCTTGAAGGAAGCGAATTTCCTGACGAATATGTGATTGTGAGCGGACATCTTGATGCTTACGATGTGGCTACAGGAGGTGTGGATTGCGGATCCGGTTCATCAGTGACAATGGAGGCGGCAAGATTGATTATGGCTGCCGGAGGGCGTCCTAAGAGAACTATATTGTTTTGCCTTTGGACAGGCGAAGAAGCAGGACTTCTGGGCTCAAAATATTGGGTGGAACATCATCCTCAGGATATGTCAAAAATTTCCAATATGATTAACAGGGACGGAGGTCCTACTGTATGTACAGGAATAACGGTATCACCGGCCATGTATAAGGATTTTGTCTCTATTTGTAAAGGAATTGACGAAATCAATCCCGATTTTCCGTTTACGGTTCGCAAACGTGAAAAACCAAGGAAAAAACCGGAACATGCAGGCGGCTCGGATTATGCTTATTTTGCAATGGCAGGGGTTCCTACCATCTCTCCCGATTTGTCAGATCCGAAAGGATACAATTTCAGCTACGGAGAAATCTGGCACACCGAGCGCGACTTATACAACAAGAGCATCCCCGAATATCAGGAACACTCTGCTATTGTAACTGCAATCATATCTTACGGTATAGCCAATCTTAATCACCTTCTCTCAAGAGAGGGACTTTTTGAATAGATTGGCGCTACTTGTTGAAGACCGTGTATAATCCGTAATTGGGGTTAACCTCCTCTTCGGCAAGCATGATTTTCTTTCCCGACCTTGCGGAAGCTTTTGTTTTCGCAGGGAGTGGAGGATATTGTCCGGAGACTATATGTGTAAGGCAGGCTCTGATATTGTCTTCCGTTACGTCAAAGTCGTGATACAAGTCATCGGCTCTTGTATTAACGGGAATAAATCCGTTATCGGGAATATTTTCTCCGAGTTTGTTCTGATTGTAGAAGCAAATTGGAAGAAAAGCATATTGCAGAGAAGAGAAATCGCCTGCATTGTATTTTTTATAATCGGCATTACTTCCGGGATACATCAGCACATACATTCCGTTCGGCTTGCCGTAAGTGGTATCGCCAACATTCTGAATGTTCATCAGAGGTTTCAATCCGTTAAGTACCATTTCACTTGCAGAAGCGCTTCCGCTACCCGTGATAATATAGAGTTTATCGAGGTCCAAGGATTCTGAATTGCGACTGACAGAAGAAGAAACATCTTCCGAAGCGAGCAGATCGTTGTGCTTTCTCACCACATATACCTGACCATCTGCAGAAGCCGGTGCCAGATAGTTGACAAGCAATTGACTTGCTCTGCTGTCACCGCCTCCGTTATATCTCAAGTCGAGAATCAGTTTTTTGATACCGACATTTTTCATTGTCTCCATTGCAGAGGTAATATCGTCAAGCATCGTCGCCTTGAAAGCCAGATAGTTAAAATAACCAACAGGCTCTGTAAGGCCCTCAAAATCTTTTGGATAGAATACCTTGGTACATAAAGATGACCTTGTGCTCAACGATGTGGCAGCAGTAGCGGTAAATGTATGTTCCTTTCCTTCAATATCTTTAAATGTGAAAGTTTGAGGAGATTTTGAGAGTTCGGCATTGAAAGTGCCGTTTCTTATGAGTGTCATCACTTCGGTGCCGTTGATCTGACTAAGATTCCAACCCCTTGTTACACCGTTATTTGCAAAAGGAGATCCCGGAAATACATATCTCACCATTACCGAGTAATCTCCGTAATATTCGATAGGCTGTGACATGCTTGCCCCGTATGTTCCGGAAACAATACCTGTTTCTTCGGAAATGTAGCTCTCTTTATCCATCATCCAGCTCCATCTGTCTTTTGAATAGAGCATGGCATCAAAGAAATTGTAAATATCGTATGAAGATGGATTCAGAGCCGCATTTCTTGTCTTGACGTCTTTATACCAATAGTAGTAAACGTCCATGTATTCTTTTCTCAAATAGATTTTTGCGTTGTATTCCGGGTCTGTCGGAGTAGGTGGGATAATCGGATCTTTCTGACAACTGCTGCTCGAAAAAAACAGTATCGAGAAGAGCATCACCGACATAATGATAAATTTTCTTGAAGAATAATTCATATTGTTAAATGTATTAAGAAATCAATTTGCTATATTTGCAAAGATATAAAACAATTATCATACCTGAACTTTTACTTACTTTCATTATGGACTCTTTTTCCAATATTATTTCTCAGATTTCTTCTGTTGTATGGGGATGGCCGATGATTATTCTTCTTTTGGGAACGCATATTTTCATGACCGTCAGATTAAAATTCCCGCAACTCAGGATTTTTAAAGCCATCAAATTGTCGTTTACCAAAGACAAGGACTCTCATGGAGATGTGAGCCAGTTTGCTGCACTTGCTACCGCTCTCGCTGCAACTATCGGCACGGGCAATATTGTCGGAGTGGCAACTGCTGTCGCTCTTGGAGGGCCTGGAGCAGTGTTCTGGTGCTGGATTACAGGTGTGTTCGGTATCTCTACAAAATACTCCGAAGGATTGCTGGCTGTCAAATACAGAGTTAAAACAAGTAATAATACCATGCTTGGAGGCCCGATGTATGCCCTTGAAAGGGGATTGAACATGAAATGGCTTGCGATATTGTTTTGCATTTTTGCCGCAATAGCGGCATTTGGAATAGGAAATACAGTTCAGGCCAATTCGATTTCTCTCTTGCTCAATGAGACTTACGGGTTTTCTATGCAATGGATCGGGATTATTCTGGCTACAGTGGTTGCTCTTGTCATTATCTTCGGAGTTAAGGGGATAGCAAAAGTGTGCTCTGCTCTTGTTCCGGCCATGGCTATTTTCTACATTCTCGGATGTATAGTGATTTTGGGAATCAATTGGGAATATCTGGGCCGGGCAATATCGGAAATCATCAAATCGGCATTCTCTGTACGCGCTGCAGGTGGAGGATTTATTGGAACGACTGTAATTATGGCTGCACGATTCGGTATAGCAAGGGGATTGTTTTCAAATGAATCCGGTCTGGGATCCGCACCCATAGTTGCGGCGGCGGCCCAGACAAGAAATCCTGTCAGACAGGCATTGGTCTCATCTACCGGCACTTTTTGGGATACGGTTGTAGTATGTGCTCTTACCGGTTTGGTATTGGTGAGCAGTATTATAGCATACCCTGATATAGATTATACGCAGGGAGCAGCGTTGACAAAAGCCGCTTTCTCCAAAATACCGGTTATAGGCCCTATAATCCTTTCTGTCGGAATCATCACTTTTGCCTTTTCCACCATATTGGGGTGGTCCTATTACGGAGAAAGGGCTATCGAATATCTCGGAGGCAAAAACCCGAAAGTATGCAAATGGATTATTTTAATCTATAGGGTTGCATGGATTATTGCCGTCTATTTGGGATCCGTCATGAGCCTCTCTTTAGTTTGGAACGTTGCGGATATTATGAATGCGCTGATGGCCATACCTAACCTGATTGCCGTGTTGCTTCTGTCGGGGGTAGTTGTAAGGGAAACCAAGAAATATCTCTGGGATAACAAACTTGACGACTTTTCAGGTGAAGAGCCGCCTTTGATTAAAAAATAAGATTGTCAGCCCTCCCTAAAAGAAAATATTATTCGACCACATATACAACTTCGCTATCTTCGTGGAAGAGGTATTGTTCCCTTGCAAATTTTTCAAGGGAGTCCTTTTTTGATTGCAGTTGAATCAGCTTGTTGTCAGTGTTCTCAATCTCTTTTTGATAGGTGCGGATTTGCTGTTCCTGAGCCTTTATCGTTCTGGAAGTTTTTATCCACAATCCGATATTATTGCTGTTTGTAAAGCAAATGCCGCATATAAATATCAGTGTGGCAATAAAATATTTATTCAGCACTATATGCCAAAATTTCTTGGCATATAGATTGGTGAAAAATATTTTGATTTTGTTGAACATTGGCCTGTTAGTTGTGCTCCGCAAAAATATACATTTTTATATTATCAAGCATTGAAAAAATAGTTAAATTTGAGAAATAATAAATGTCATGAAACTGAATAGCATCAAATATTACACACCGGATTTGAAACAATCTTGGCTTTTGGTGGCAATACTGTTATTGGGAGGGTTGTTTTTCGGTGCAATAATAAGATTATTGTACGGTATATCACATTTTAAATTTTTAGAATGGCAGTCTGTTTCCTATCTTCTGATGATGGTTCCGCCATTTTTATGGATATTGTACTCTGCCAATAGAAATGAACGTTGTGCAGCCCATTCGGTTAAGGTTGACAATCCTGATTTCGGCTGTTTCAAGCCTGCCATATTTTTTGTTCTCATATTTATCTGTGTCGTATTGCTGAGTATAATCTCCGATCCGCTGACAAGCTTTATCCCGATGCCTGAATCATTTAAAGCCATGTTCAGGCAGGTATTTGTCGATAACAATATTATTGATCTTGTCATATCTGTTTCGATATTGGCTCCATTGTGTGAAGAGATGCTGTGCAGGGGCACAATTCTGAGAGGTCTGCTTCAGCATACTACACCGGCCAAAGCCATAATATGGTCCGCCGTCATCTTTGCGGTTATTCACGCCAATCCGTGGCAGGCAATACCTGCATTTATCCTCGGAGCATTTTTCGGATGGATTTATTACAGGACCAAATCTATCTGGGCTGTAATTTTTCTCCATTCTGCAAATAACACAATGTCCGTGATTTTAACCAAACTGTTCCCTGAATTGGATGTGGATCAGGGACTTGCGGATATGGTGCCAATGAATGGCTATATAATGCTGGTTGTTGCAGCCCTCGTGCTTTTATCTCTGATTATTTACTATCTAAATAAAAAATTACCTTATGTCAATCAAATCCAAAAAACTATATCCGCTTAAATTTGCTCCGATTCTGAAAGAGAGAGTCTGGGGAGGGGAGAAGCTTGTCAAACAATATAACAAGGTCGTGCCGACAGACGAAGAGAGCGGTGATCCGCTCGTCAAATCCGAATGTGTGGGAGAAAGTTGGGAAATATCCGATATTGGAGACGAAAATACTGAAATCATCAATGGATTCTTATCTGAAAATACGCTGTCGGATGTCATGGAAACATATATGGGGGAACTTGTAGGGGAAAATATATTTGATTATTACGGGCTGCAATTTCCTTTACTTGTCAAATTGCTGAATATTAAAGATTTTCTGTCCATCCAGGTCCATCCTGACGATGAAACGGCCTTTGAGCGGTACTATTCTTACGGTAAAAATGAATTCTGGTATGTGATGGAGGCCGACAGGGATGCCTCAATTTATATGGGGTTCAACAGGAGGGTATCGGCTTCAGAGTTTTACGAAAAATGCAAAAATGGTACTGTTGAAGAGGTTATGAATGTATATCATCCCAAGAAGGGTGATTGTTTCTTCATTGAGGCAGGTACAGTCCATTCTGCAGGGGGAGGTCTGGTATTGGCAGAGATTCAGGAATCTTCCGATCTGACATTCAGACTATACGATTGGGGCAGAGAACGCAATCCTTCAACCGCGAGGAAGATGCACCTTGAGGAGGCTATTGACATCATAAACTATGAAAAATACGATGAAAACAGATTCTATTCAAAAGAGGTGCACGGGTTTAAGGAGATTGCAGATTGCAGGCATTTTACAATTAACAATATTGAGCTGAAAGATACCTATCACATATATACGGAGCGTTTTAACAGTTGTATTATCTATTTATGTGTTTCGGGAAGTGCATCACTTCAGGTTACAAATAGCGACAGTACTGATGTTTATGAAATCAATACGGGTGAAACCATACTGATTCCGGCGGACATGGATGATTTCTTTATTGTTCCGAAAGAGAGCAATACCAATTTGCTGGAGGTATATATCCGCAAAATAGAAGAAGATGAAGACACTTATATAAATGAAGATGTGCCCGACCATTTGGATGATAATTGCGATTGCGGACACCATCATAATCATTCTCATTAGTTATGGATTCAACACGGATAGACAAATTTTTATGGGCGATACGTGTTTATAAAACACGTACAGAAGCCACAGATGCCTGTAAAGGGGGCAGAATCACTGTTAACGGAGCGGATGTAAAGGCATCGAGGGAAGTAAAGGCGGGAGATGTGATTTCTGTCAGAAAAGGTGCAGTGCACTACAGTTACAAGGTACTTGCTCCCATTGACAAGAGGCAGGGGGCGAAAGAGGTTGAGAAGTATGCTCAAAATCTGACTCCGCAGAGCGAACTTGACAAATTGAAAGCTCCTGTGGAGACATTTTTTCTAAAAAGAGACAGGGGGGCCGGAAGGCCTACAAAGAAAGACAGACGTCAGATGGAACAACTTTATTCTTCCTTTGAAGAGGAGCTCTCCTTGAGTGATGAGTGATTGAAGTTGGTCATAGCTCGTTCGACACCTTCCGTGCCGAAACTTTTTATGGCGGAAATGGCGGTGTCAAGCACCTGTGGGAGCATACGCTTCTCTTCAAGAAGTAATTCGCCAAGTACGTAATCGACTTGACCTCCCTCTCTGAAACCGTTTCCGATGCCTATTCTGAGGCGTGGATATTCGTCACTCGAAAGCGAATAGTCTATGCTTTTGAGTCCGTTGTGTCCGCCGGCGCTTCCTTTTTTTCTCATTCTCAATGTGCCGAAAGGGAGGGCGAGATCATCAACCACCACCAACAGATTTTCTTTCGGAATTTTAGTCTGCTGCAGCCAATAGTTGACCGCCTTGCCGCTTAGATTCATATAAGTGGAAGGCTTTAGAAGAATGAATTTTCTCCCTTTAAAAGATATTTCGGCAGTAGAACCGTATCTTCCGCTCACAAAAGAAGCGTTGGATGCCTGAGCCCAGGCATCCAACACCATAAATCCTATATTGTGACGGGTATTGCTATATTCGGCACCGATATTTCCCAATCCTGCAATTAAATAATTCATACCCGCAATATGTCATAATTAAGCTTGAGGTGCAGCTGTGGTAGCAGCGGCAGCCGAATCGTCAACAACTACTGCGCGAGTCATTCTGACAGCACATATAATGGTACTCTTAGGAGATACAATCTGAATGCCCTCATAATTAAGATCGCCTGCAGCTATTTGTTTACCGAGTTGAAGGGTAGTAATATCAACTACCAATTCGTCAGGTAAATTCTCGATAAGTCCTGAAACGCGAAGTTTGCGGGCGCTGACCAATAATTTACCACCTTGTTTGACCCCTTCAGAGTTACCTGTAATTTTGATAGGAACATTAATAACGACAGGTTTGGTCTCGGATACAGCAAGAAAGTCAACATGACTTGCCTCATCTGTGACAGGATGATACTGAACATCGTGAAGAACTGCCAAATGGCCGGTACCTTCAATATTCAAATTGATAATATGAGAATACGGTGTGTCGGTGATGGTCTTAAGCTCTTTTGCATCTATTGAAAAAGAGATGTTTTCAACACCTTGTCCATATAATACGCATGGTACTCTCTGTGATCTGCGAACACTGTTGACGTCAGCTTTTCTACCGGTAGTTCTCAACTTACCTTCAATTGTAATTTGTTTCATTATAATAAGATTAAAAATGTGTTACTCAGTCCGGACTTTCCAGACCCCATTGCACCAAAAAGTTACCTTTTTAGCAGGGCGCAAAGATAATAGTTTTTTTTATGGCAAGCAATTTGTTAAAATAATTTTGGTGTTTATTATTTTATATTTAAATTTGTATCAGATAATAATTATTCTAAACGATTAAATTTATGCAAAAGAAATGGATTTGTACCGTGTGCGGCTACGTTCATGAAGGTCCGGAACCTCCTGAGAAATGCCCGATTTGTAAAGCTCCGGCTTCAAAATTTAAAGAAGTGGTAGAGACACCTGCAGGCCTCTCATGGGCCGATGAACATAGAATTGGAGTAGCGAAAGGCTGCGATGAAGAAATTTGGACGGGATTACAGGCTCATTTTTCAGGAGAGTGCACCGAAGTGGGCATGTATATGGCAATGAGCAGGCAGGCCGATCGTGAAGGTTACCCTGAAATTGGGGAGGCTTTCAAAAGGATAGCAATGGAAGAGGCAGAACATGCAGCCAAATTTGCCGAACTTATCGGTGAAGTTGTATGGGATACCAAGACCAATTTGAAAAAGAGAATGGAGGCCGAGTCTGGAGCTTGTGCCGATAAGAAAAGGATTGCCACAAAAGCCAAAAAGATGGATTATGATGCAATTCATGACACAGTTCACGAAATGTGCAAGGACGAAGCGAGACATGGACAGGTATTTGAAGGTCTGTATCGCAGATTCTTTGAGGAAAAGAAGTAATAATAGCTATTTAACCATTTCCGTTGCGATATTCCAACGGAGTGTTTTGTAGAAATTATTCAGATAGACGTATTCGGGGTTGGGTATGTAAGTACTCAGTCCCGAATATTTTTTAATGGTGATATTTAGAAATCGTTCGGTGGCGGCTTTATATATGACTGCTCTGCTCAAAGCTTCAGTGAAAGATGCGTATTCATCTGCTGAGGCTATTCTTGAGATATAGTCGTCGAAATCGTAAAACCAGTGTTTGTTGAATCTGAAATATCCCTGTATGTCGGATGGGTTCACTTTTTCCATTTTGGCTCTGTTATTGCCGAATATGGATTTGCAGATGGAAGAGAGGTAGTCAAGTTCCGACGTTCTGACGATAGACACAGTGGCTGACTGATAAGTACCTGTCTGACTCTGATAATAGTCAAAATAGTCTTTACAAATCCGAATAAGTCCCGCCTCTCTGTCTTTGGCGTTGAATACGATGTCCATCATTGTGTCGTATGGAAAGCTTTGTGCAAGAATCTCTGTAGGGGAGAAAAGTACATAATCGCATTTGTCCTTAAATTCGTATGCCACTTCAATTCCACCCATCAGACAACAGTCAAAAAGGATAAATTCATAACGCTGCTGAAGAGCTTCCGAGAGCATTGATATTTCAATCTCCTTTCCACTGTCTTCTCCAAATGATTTACCGTGAATCGATTTGACAATATCCGCATACGGGTCGATTACAGTGCTTCTCGGAGAAAGATTCCAATCATTGTATTCCTGAGGATTGGAATAATATCCTTCCGGTAACCATCCTGTGGAATGGGACCACAATATCAGACCATGCTGCTTTGACGGATATGCTGTCTCGACATCGTTGATTACCTGTGTAAAAAAAGATATATCCGCCGAATTGGAAGATATGTCGTATGTATGGATAATCTCTTCGGTGCATTCTCCCTTGGTGCTCCGGTAGTATCTGCTTAATTTTGGGGCGGAGTTGACGGTATGATAAAGTACCATAAGGACTTCGCTTTTGGAATTGTATGCCGGCAGGTACCCTTTGGCTAAATCTTCAATACAATTTTCCGCATAACTTGCAAGGCTGTTATTTGCAGCTATATACAAAAGAACCGACCTTCTCTCTTCTTCTCTCTCGATACAATTGCATGACACTGCAAACTGACTTGCAATGAGAGCCAGAAGGGCTATAATTATAACTCCGTACCTCTTCATAATGAGGCAAAGGTAATAAAAAGAGATAATTAATTTTTAAAAATAAAATAAACTGCCAGAATAATGAAGATGAAAGCTATGATATGATTGTACTTTATCGTCTCAGTCTTGAAAAACACGGTGGAAAATACGATAAATACAACCAGCGTGATAACCTCTTGAATTACTTTTAATTGCATTAATGTGAACGGCCCTCCGTTCCCTTTAAATCCGATTCTGTTGGCAGGAACTTGTGCGCAATATTCAAAAAATGCTATCATCCAGCTTACTACGATAATTCCCATCAATCCCCATTTGGAAAGAAATTTGTCTGTGCCGAATTTAAGATGTCCGTACCATGCAATAGTCATGAAGCTATTGGAAACAAGGAGAAGAAGTATGGTTGTCAAACCTTTGCCCATAATACAACTATAATTAAATTAATTTGAGGCGCAAAAGTATAAAAAATAAAATATTAGTATATTTGTGAATTAATAATTTTAAAAAATACAATTATGAAACCAGTATCGTTTTTATCATTTATGGCAGGTGCGCTCATCGGAGCTGCAGCTGCTGCTGTTTATCTGGCTTCCGACAAAGGTGAAGCTGCAAGGGAAAAAATAAAAGATACAATGGATGAAAGTGCTGCCGCAGCCAAAAAAGGTTACAAGGAAGCAAAAAGGAAAGTAAAACGTTATGCCGATGACCTTGAAGACAAAATCAAAGACGAGAAGGAAAATGTCAGACGCAAAGCAAAGGCTGCAAAGGAAGCCATATAACGAGTGATGGACATCAAGGAATTGACGCAGCCCATCGAGGATATAGGTGATTCTGCGAAGGAATATGTCAATCTGAAAATCACTGAAGCCAAACTGAAAGCCACCAAGCACGCAGCAAGCTCGCTGAATATTATATTTGCATGGTTGGTAGTCATTTTAGCATCATCTCTTGCCTTGCTTTTTTTAGCTTGTTCTCTGGCGATATGGATAGGTCAGCTGCTCGGTTCTCAAATTTTCGGGTTTCTTATTGTGGGTGGAGCGCTTCTTATTGCGACCGTAATACTGTTTTTATGCAGAAAACGGCTTTTTGTCAATGGCATGGTAAGGACATTTGTCAGAATACTTTTTGAAAACGAAGACAATGAAGACGATTTATAGCAACAGTCAGATAAAAAGCATGAAACAGCTTGATTATCAGATTAAAAAAGTGTGCAGTGCTTCCAAGAGAAGTGAGATTACACTTATGAAAGATATTAAGTATGCCGGATATTTTTATAATCCGAGCAGGTTAATGAGTTCAGCAGGACTTTACGTAAAAAATTTTATTATGCGCTTTTTAAAAATTATGTTAATCGTGTCAGGATTAGGAATTTCCTTGTCTTCTTGTTCTGAAAAAGAAAATTCGGAATTTATTTATTCGGTTGATGAATTCGCCGATATTGAGGTACTTCGTTATCAAATCCCTGGATGGGATGCACTATCTCTCAATCAGAAGGAATATATTTATCATTTGAGCGAAGCAGCCAAAGCAGGGAGAGACATTATTTGGGATCAGAATTTCAAATACAATCTCCGCATTCGAAAAGTGCTCGAAACTATTGTGGAAAAATACAAAGGAGATAAAAACTCTCAGGAATGGGCAGATTTCCTTGTATATGCCAAAAGAGTATTTTTCAGTAACGGCATTCATCACCACTATGCAGAGGATAAGATTATTCCGGTATGCTCGCAAGACTATTTTGCATCTTTGATGGATGCAGTGGGTGTCTCGAACGAAAAAACGGAGTTGCTCCCTATAATATTCGATCCGACTTTGTACCCTCAGAGAAAATATCAGGGAAGTGACAAAGATCTGCTTCTTGCTTCAGCCGTCAATTTTTATGAAGGAGTAAGCAAGGAGGAAGCTGTTGCTTTCTATGACAAAATGGAAAAGCCGGAAGATGATTCTCCCGTTTCGTATGGCCTGAATAGCCGCCTTGTCAAGGACAACGGCGTTATTGTCGAAAAAGTCTATAAGGTGGGAGGTCTTTATGGGGCTGCTCTTGAAGAGATTGTCAAACATCTTGAAGCTGCCAAGAAAGTGGCTGAAAATGATGTACAGAAGCAATATATTTCCGAATTGATAGAGTATTACACTACAGGCGACCTTGAAATGTGGGATAAATACAACATTACGTGGGTCAATGACACGAAGTCGGATGTCGATTTTGTGAACGGCTTTGTAGAGGATTACAATGACCCTCTTGGAAGAAAAGCCACCTATGAAGGTGTTGTAAACTTCAAGGATATGGAGGCTTCAAGTCGCACCGACATAATAAGTTCCAATGCTCAATGGTTTGAAGACAATTCTCCTATAGATTCACGTTTCAAGAAATCGGAAGTCAGAGGAGTGTCTGCAAAAGTTATCAATGTGGCCTGCATTGCCGGTGACAGCTACCCTGCTACAGCTATCGGAATTAATCTTCCCAATTCATCATGGATTAGAAAGGAATATGGCTCCAAATCTGTTACAATTGCCAATATCACAGATGCTTACGACAAAGCTTCAGAGCAGAGGCCAAAGAGCATGCTGAGTGAATTTGCATGGGATGATGCTGAAATTCAGCTGATTAAACAATATGGCAGCATTACAGGCAATCTTCATACCGATTTGCATGAATGTCTCGGACACGGCTCGGGACAATTGCTTCCGGGGGTATCGCCTAATGCGCTCAAAGAATACAGTTCTCCGCTCGAGGAGGCTCGCGCCGACTTGTTTGCATTGTATTATCTTGCCGATCCAAAACTGATTGAATTGGGAATCCTTGACAATCCCGATGCTTACAAGGCCGAGTACATCAACTATATAAGAAACGGTCTTTTTACACAGTTTACAAGAGTAGAGCTTGGTAAAACCAACACACAGGCTCACATGCAGTGTCGTAAACTCATTGCCCAATGGTGCTATGAGCAGGGTATTGCAGATAATGTGATTGAGAAGAAAGTACGCGATGGTAAGACATACTTTGTCATCAATGATTTTGCAAAATTGAGAAATTTGTTCAGCCGACTGCTCAGTGAAATACAGCGTGTTAAATCAGAAGGTGATTTTAATGCCGGTAAAGAGTTGATTCTGAAATATGCCGTAAACATCGATCCTGATCTTCACAAAGAGGTGAAAGAGAGATATGCTTCATTGGATTTGAAACCTTACCGCGGATTTGTAAATCCGGACATTATCCCTATCATGCAGGGAGGTAACGTCATCGATTATGAAGTAGTCTATGTCGATGATTTCCTGAAACAACAGATTGATTACGGAAAGAAGTATTCTACCTTGAATTAACTATTGTCAGCCGACAAAAGAGGCGGCTACACTGAATACACTGTTAAAAGCTCCCGACAATAGCTCGGGAGCTATTTTTTTATTGGCAGGGAATGGATTCTGATGGGTATATTCAAAAGGAAAATCCATTTCACTTATAACCGATTTGCTTGTGTCCGTACCGAATGCTTCAATCGCCCCTTCCGTAGGGATTACAATATCTTTTTTCAAGGTTATCGCTTTTATCCTGTTTTTGGCTTTTGCAAAAAAAGACTCTCTCTTCTCCTTGTCTGTCGATGTCAGAACCATCGACTTGAAGGCAGCTTCTATGTAGTCATTTTTAAAGGAGAAACCTCCGGTATAGAAATTGTAAATTTTTTCGTATGCCTCCTTATCCATTATCTCTTTTGATATGCCGTTCATCTTTTCAAAAATGGAACCTCCACAAAAGAAGAAAAATTTGGACCTGTCGAATAAGTTGTCCGGATTGGAAAGCATCAGCACTTGTGAAAGAAGAGCCCCGATGGAATACGCAAAAATATTGAGTTGGGCATTCTCTGCAAATAGAGGATGTGCTCCGCTTTCAATCTCCTTAAACAACTGAACCACGTTAAATAGTGATTCTCTTCCTGAAATATAAAACCTTAAAGGACTTGATGAAAGTCTTGAACTCAGCGCCACATTAAAAAAACTTGAACTTGTAAGTCCGGATATTTCATTTTTTCTCTGATTAACCCATGGCATGATGCTGCGCGGGTTATACCATGATGATGGTGTTCTGTTCATGTGAAACGCTATCGGGAACAAAATTACGGGACGGTTTGTCTCTTTGCACAGATACTCAGCCCATGGGAGATATTTGTCCCATGTCCTTTCATTTAATCCGTGTAGCAGCAATATTCCGTTATCGGCGTGTTCTTTTCCTGCAGGAACGAATACCTTATATTGAAAATCTCTGTTTTCTTCAATGTTGTTGTCTGTATCGGAGCAAAATCCCGAAGCCGCCACTTTGCTCTGAAAATTTACCACTTCACTCTCTTCATCTTTTTGTGAAAAGGTGCAGGTCACAATTGAGTAAGAAGAATTATCCATCATTTGTTTTTTCTGCAAAACAACTCCCTAAAGTCGCTTTTTCCAAAATAATGGGTTTTTTGCCAGTCCAATGGGATAAAAATCGGTTTTCGGGGACGAAAAATCAAAATACGGGGTAAAAGATTTTGAGACTATTTGCTTTTATTGGGGATTTACTTGTAATTTTGCAATCGATAAAAACAAGCAAAAACATTATGGAATACTTGCATAAGCCCATACCTTCTTATATCTATAAGAAATCGAACATAATCAGTCTGGTGATTTTCACAGCTGCATTTGCCCTTATTTTTATCAATATCTACAAGCCGTTCAGGTCTGCAGATTGGTATGATGTCTCGGAGATAATGTTTTTTGTATATTCCAGTCTGCTGATTTTAGTCGGAATGTTGGTTGTGGTGGTAAGCAGGGTCATAATGTATAAATACGGGAAGAAGCACTCTATATCGTACATGGCTTTCGGTATATGGATTGTCATAGAAATTGCGGCAATGTCCATCAGTTATACGGTACTGTCTCTCGCAGTTGAACAAACCGAACCTATCACCACGGTTTTCAAAAATTCGCTAAAAAATACTTCATTGGTATTGCTGCTTCCATACGCAATATCGCTGCTCTATTTTTCAATGCAGGAAAAGTCCAATCAGCTGAAACTGATTAAGGAGTTGCAAAAAAGTTCGGACCGGCAGGGGCCCAATATACTTTCGTTTTATGACGAAAAGGGGGAATTGAGACTTTCAATCAAGAAAGAGAGTCTTCTGTATCTCGAATCTGCCGATAATTATGTATGTGTCTGGTACATCAATAAGGGTAAGATTGCCAAATTTCTCCTGAGAAATACACTCAAAGTCATGGAAGGATTTTTCGAGGGTACAAATATATTGAGATGTCACCGCTCCTTTATGGTCAACTTTGACAAAGTCAATATAATACGTCGCGAGAAGGATGGAATATTTATAGATTTCGGGATAGAGGATGTTGCAGATATTCCGGTGTCGAAATCATACAGCGAGAAAGTCACCAAATCGTTTATGATTTTTCCATGATGATATGACTTTCACGTTTATAAAACACTCTGCAGAAATATCTCATCAGCACTACGATAAACAATATTCCGATAAGTGAAATGTTGACGAACAGCCTTTCACTTATAAATCTCTGTAAAATAATAACTTCATGGTCTTCTACAAGAGTTTTGGCAATATTGGCGGAAGGCAGATTGACAGATGCCCATTTTCGGACAATTGTTCCATCATTAAAATAGACAGCTCCTCCATTTGATCTGTTTAAAGTCAGAAGAGCCTTATAATCTGCAATATATACATTTGTTCCCAATTCTTCCGGAAAGTCGGTCGAGGCTGCAAAGACATAGAGTTCCTGCCCTGCATTATGAAGTTTGTCCCTGAAAGAGGCAATCCTTTTTAACTGCCTTGGGCCAATAGTCTGCATATCCCGGATTGTGACGGCAAAAAGCGGTCCGTCATTGTACAGAATATCTGTACGGTCATTTCCCGACAAATCACTTAACGACAAATCTATTTGTGCAGTATTACCCGAAATCAATTCGCTTTTGGAATCAATGAATGTCCATGTAGAATCGGGCAGATTGTCAAGAGAGAAATTTTGAGTTTTACCGTCTTTGGAGTATGTGAAAATTGTCTCATATTGTGCCATGTCAACCGCATGGAGAGACTTCAGGTCGGTTCCCACCTTATATGGAGTAAAATCTATTCTCGGCATTGTGACGAATGCGTGAATCGCAATAAAAAGTGCCAGAAGTTCAAATACGCACACAAATGACCATTCAAACGGGGCCGGTGCAATCGGGCTGAATCTGTTTCTCTGAAAAAACAGGAACAGGGCGCATAGCAGCAATATTATATTCTTGAACAATGTCTCCCGATTGGTAAGGTGGATGGCTTCTCCGAAGCAGCCGCAATCGCTAATCGGGTTGAAAATAGCAAGGTAGAGTGTCAGCAGGGTGAAAAATGATATGAAAATCAACCCTATTGCAGATGCAAGTCTCAATCTTATGCCGAGAAGAATGCAGATTCCTATCACAAATTCTAAAGAGGAGAGTGCCATTCCTATCCACACGGCTGAAAAATCGAGAAAACCAAGGTGGAATATGGAGAGGTATTCCTTTATGATAAGCGAATTTCCAATCGGATCTATGAATTTCAGGAAACCTGATAAAATAAATGTAAGTCCGAATATTATTCGGCAAATGGCCCTCAACAGTCTCATATCTTATTATCAATTTCCTTTTGAATCATACTGAAAATGGCATCCGCAGCCAACATATTCCCTTTGGAATCCGAACAATCGATATTGATGAAGTCTTTGTCTTTGCTGCACTGTTCGATATATATTTCCCTTACTCTCTTTTGCAACTCAATGCTGGCTTCGTGAATGTCCGATTTGCCTTTCAAGTACTCCCTGTCGTCTCCTTCTCTGTTGTTTGTCAGTTTGTCCCTGACAAAAGTGATAGGTACATCGAGGAACAGATTCAAGTCGGGTTTGGGAATGACAAATTTGTTGTATTCCACTTCAAATATCCACTCTCTCAAATAATCTGATTCTTCTCGAGACTTGAGTTTTGAACATTGAAATGCAATGTTGGAATAGACATATCTGTCGAGAATGACACAATATCCATCGTTCAACCACTCTCTGATCATCGAAGAAGCATCTCTTCTATCCTCTGCAAACAACAGAGCTACAAGTTGGGGATGTACCTGCTCTACCGATCCGAAATCCCCCCTTAGAAATTTGGAGATCAAGTCTCCATAAACAGGGGCATCAAAACGGGGGAAGTGAAGATGTCTGACATTTTTTCCCTTTGATTTCAAATATCCGGATACCTTTTCCAATTGTGTGGATTTGCCGGCTCCGTCAAGTCCTTCGAGTACTATTAACATAAATAATCCTATCTTTGTATTTGGTACAAAGATAAAGTTTAATCCGTAAATATCGATGATGGAAAGTAGAATTATTAAAGTGATGGGAATTGTCAATATCAATGATGATTCATATTATTCCCTCAGCAGGGCTGTTAAAGGTGACGATTTTATAAAAAGAACCGATAAACTTATTGTCGAAGGTGCAGATATTATAGATATAGGGGCATGTTCCACAAGACCTGGGGCCGTTATGATAGATGAAGAAACCGAGTGGGAGAGACTTCGTCCCATAGTAGAGATTTTCAGAAAGAGATATACGGGGGTGCAATTGTCCGTGGATACTTTCAGATCTGAAATTGTCGAACGGGTATTCGAAATTGCAGGGAGATTTATGGTCAATGATATTTCTGCAGGACACGAGGATTGCGATATGCTTGAAGTCGTAGGTCGTTACAACCTGCAATATGTGGCAATGCACAGATTGGGAGACTGCCGTACCATGCACGATAATTACGGATATGATGACATAACTGATGATGTGATTGAATATTTTAAAAATTTTGACAAGGAGGCTCAACTTCATAATGTATCGGATTACATTATCGATCCGGGATTCGGATTTTCAAAGAGTATTGAAGACAATTACCGATTATTGGCCAATCTCTCCAAGCTGAAATGTCTTAATAAGCCGATATTGGTTGGAATTTCACGAAAAAGTATGATTTACAACTCTCTCGGTATCACACCGGAGGAATCTTTATGTGCAACTTCGGCTCTTCATCTTCAGTGCCTTATGGAAGGAGCAGATATTTTGAGAGTGCACGATGTGCTTCAGGCAAGGCAGTGTATAGAGTTGTACCACAGAATCCGTGTTAAATAAATCTCAGTAATTGAAAAAAAATACCTAATATTGTAAGATTATACAAAAATATACCGTTATGCAAGATCCATTGATGGCCATCTCTCCGATTGATGGCAGATATTTTACTCAAGTTGAGCGATTTGAGGATTATTTTTCGGAATTCGCATTGATTAGATACAGGGTAAAAGTTGAAGTTGAGTATTTTATTGCTCTATGTGAAATCCCCCTCCCGCAGTTGAAAAGTGTCAATCCCGATATTTTTACACGTTTAAGGGAGCTATATTGGAATTTTTCCATCACAGATGCTCAGGAGATCAAAGATATAGAGAAGACTACAAATCACGATGTAAAGGCTGTGGAGTATTTTATAAAGAAGCATTTCAAGTTGATGGGACTGGACCAATACATCGAGTTTATCCATTTCGGCCTTACATCACAGGATATTAACAATACGGCAATACCTCTCTCTTTAATGGAGGGTGTAAGAGATGTATATCTGCCGGAATTAGACAATATCATGGGTATTTTGAAAGATTATTCAAAAGAGTGGGTTGCAGTCCCGATGCTGGCTCACACTCACGGCCAACCTGCTTCTCCCACTCGTCTCGGAAAGGAAATATCGGTGTTCAACGTAAGATTGTTTGAACAGAGAGAACAGCTTCTTTCTGCACGATATCCTGCCAAATTCGGCGGGGCTACCGGCAATTTCAACGCTCACTATGCAGCCTATCCCGATATAGATTGGAATAAATTTGCAAGGGTTTTTGTGGAAGATACACTCGGACTTCGCAGATCTTATCCCACTACTCAGATAGAACACTATGACAATCTGGCCGCAATCTTTGACAACATGAAGAGGATTAATACAATACTCATCGATTTATGCAGAGATATGTGGACATATATTTCCATGGAATATTTCAAGCAGAAAATCAAAACGGGAGAGGTCGGGTCTTCAGCCATGCCTCACAAGGTCAATCCGATAGATTTTGAAAATGCAGAGGGGAATCTTGGCTTTGCAAATGCCATATATATCCATCTCTCCTCAAAATTGCCTATTTCGAGGATGCAGAGAGACTTGACGGATTCTACAGTACTAAGAAACATCGGCGTGCCACTTGCTCACTCTCTTCTCGCTCTGTTGTCCCTCAAGAAAGGACTTGGAAAATTGATTCTGAACGAAGATAAGATAGCAGCCGATCTGGAAGACAATTGGGCCGTAGTAGCAGAAGGTATTCAAACTATTTTAAGAAGAGAAGGTTATCCTAATCCATACGAAACTCTCAAGGAGCTTACCAGACATAACACTCATGTTACAAAAGAGTCTATACGTGAGTTTATCGAGACTCTCAAGGTGTCTCAAGCTGTCAAGGAAGAGCTCAAATTAATTACACCACAGAGTTATACAGGTATTTAATTGTTATGAAGAAAATAATGTCGATAGCTGTTTTGCTGTTTATTACAGTTGTTTACAGCAACGCTCAAATAGACTACAACGACTATTTTACCCCTGACAGACTTAGAATGGATCTTGTCTTTGCCGGTAATGCGAACGAGCAGCATGTCTATTTGGACGGACTTCATTTTGAAAAAGAATGGAGTGGCTCTGTGCATAGTCTCATACCCGACTTCGATTATGGAGAGTATGCCATTGAAGTTTATTCCGCTGATGATGGGATGAAAATATTCATGAAAGGATTTTGTTCTCTGTTTTCCGAATGGCGTACGACAAAAGAGGCCGAAGAGACAGACATGGCCCAAAGTAACTCTATTTGGATTCCTTTTCCAAAGAATAAGATTAAAGTCGTTGTTTCGGAACGAATGCACGATACGGGAGCACTAAACCCGATATTCAGTTGCAATATCGATCCCGCAGATAAATCAATAAAGAGGGATGTGGAGAATAACTATAAAATTGACAGTGTGCTCTATAACGGAGCTTCTTCTCAAAAAGTAGATCTCGTATTTGTGGCAGAGGGTTATACTGCACAGGAAATGGCCAAATTCAGACTTGATGTTAATGAATTTATGGGGTATCTTTTTGATATAGAGCCATATAAATCACGTAAAGAGGGTTTTAACATCTGGGCGGTGGAATCGGTTTCCGTGGATTCGGGAACAGATATTCCTCATCATGACATCTGGAAAAATACAGTAGCCTGTTCAAATTTCTATACTTTCAAAACCGACAGATATCTCACAGCTCCCGACCAGAAGAAAGTGGTTCAGATAGTATCAAATACGCCGTGTGATGCCATTTACGTGATTGTAAATGTCGATAAATATGGCGGTGGAGGCATTTATAATTATTACGGACTCAGCATGAGTGACCATAAATATGAAGCAGAGGTGTTTGTTCATGAATTCGGGCATAGTTTTGCCGGATTGGGAGACGAATATTATTCATCTGAAGTTGCATACGAAGATATGTACAACCCCAATGTCGAGCCGTGGGAGCCAAATCTTACCACACTTGCCGATTTCGGTCGCAAATGGAAGGACAAAATTGACAAGACAACGCCTGTTCCTACCCCCGATAAAGTTGAATATTCAGGACTTGTGGGGCTGTTTGAGGGTGGGGGATATTCTGCCAAGGGTGTTTACAGGCCTGTGTTGGATTGCAGAATGAAAACCAATACGGCTGCCGGATTCTGCCCTATATGTATTGATGCCATTAACAGGATGATTGATTATTATTGTAAATAATATGATTATTGACAAGTACAACTATTTTCTTTTTGACATAGATAGGACTATTTGGGATTTTGATGCAAATGCCTCCGTGGCAATGTGCGCCGTATTGGACAAATTTCAGCTGCCTATAGGTAATCGTGAGCTGTTTCTTGAGCGGTACGAAGTTATAAATCATCGTTTGTGGGATGATTACGAGGCCGGCAGAGTCACTAAGGAGTACTTGAGAAGAGAAAGATTTCATCAGACTTTCAAAAATTACTACAATATCGATAATATTGAATTGTCGGAACGTATAGGACACGAATATTTGGATTTCATGGCTTTAGGCAAAATTCTAATGCCGGGAACTCGCGAGGTACTTGATGCCATTATGCAAAAAGGTGGAAAGATGGCGATAGTTTCCAATGGTTTCAAGGAGGTTCAATACAGAAAGCTGAAAATATCGGAAATAGAGCAGTACTTCTCTGCTGTTATGGTATCTGAAGAAGTTGGGGTACATAAGCCGCATCCCGCCATTTTCAGCAAGGCAATGGACTCTATTGGAGGGACCAAACGTGAAACTCTTATGGTGGGTGATGACTTTACCAATGACATAGAGGGAGCTCAAATATTCGGGATTGATCAATTTTATTACAATCCCAAACATATTCCATGCGATGGCGCTCCAACTTATGAATCGGACAACTTGGCCGATTTGATAAAATAATTACAATTTTCTCTTGATTTCCACTATTGTATAGGCTTCTACAATGTCTCCTACTTTAATATCGTTGAAACCTTCGATATTCAATCCGCAGTCGTATCCTGAAGCGACCTCTTTAACATCGTCCTTGAATCGTTTCAGAGAACCGAGTAATCCCGTATATATGACAATACCATCTCTGATAATTCTGATTTTTGCAGTTCTGAGAAGCTTGCCCTCTTTGACCATACATCCGGCAATCGTGCCGACTTTGGATATTTTGAATGTCTCGCGAACTTCTGCAGTAGCTGTAACTTCTTCTTTTTCCTCCGGAGCAAGCATACCCTCTATACCGCTCCTGACTTCATTGATGGCATCATAAATGATTGAATACAAGCGTATTTCTATCTCTTCTTTCTCGGCAATTCTGCGTGCATTGGCAGAAGGTCTTACCTGAAATCCGATAATAATGGCATTTGATGCCACAGCGAGCAATACATCCGATTCGGAAATTGCTCCGACAGCTTTGTGAATCACATTGACGTGGATTTCGTCAGTGGAAAGTTTAATCAACGAATCGGACAAAGCCTCTATTGATCCGTCAACATCTGCTTTGACGATTATATTCAATTCTTGGAAGTTACCCAATGCTATACGACGGCCTATTTCTTCCAAAGTGATGTGAGTCTGTGTCTTTATTCCTTGAATACGAATAAGTTGTTCTCTCTTGTTTGCAATGTCTCGAGCTTCTTTTTCGTCTTCCATTACGTTTATGGTATCACCTGCCGTAGGGGCTCCGTTAAGTCCGAGTACCGAAACAGGAGTTGACGGCCCGGCAATTTCGATTTTCTGTCCGCGTTCGTTGAACATAGCTTTTACGCGACCGGTATAGCAACCTGACAATATGACATCTCCGACTTTCATGGTACCCGTCTGAATCAGAACGGTTGCAAGGTAACCTCTACCTTTGTCGAGAGATGATTCGATGACATTACCGACAGCATTCTTATCGGGATTTGCTTTAAGTTCAAGCAAATCGGCTTCAAGCAACACTTTATCGAGAAGTTTCTCTACATTCAGACCTTTTTTTGCAGATATTTCCTGGCACTGATATTTTCCGCCCCAATCTTCAACGAGGATGTTCATATTTGCAAGCTGTTCCTTAATCTTTTCGGGGTTTGCTCCTGGTTTGTCTATTTTATTGATTGCAAATATCATAGGCACTCCGGCAGCTTGAGCGTGGTTGATGGCCTCGATAGTTTGAGGCATTATTGCGTCATCTGCGGCTATTATAATGATGGCAAGGTCTGTTACTTTCGCTCCGCGGGCACGCATGGCTGTAAATGCTTCGTGACCCGGGGTATCAAGGAAAGTGATTCTGCGCCCCGAAGGAAGGAGTACATTATAGGCACCGATGTGCTGTGTGATACCTCCTGCTTCACCTGCAATGACATTTGATTTGCGGATATAGTCAAGCAGGGATGTTTTACCGTGGTCAACGTGTCCCATTACGGTAACGATAGGCGGACGTTCAACAAGATCTTCTTCCTTGTCTTCTTCTTGTTGGATTGCCCCCTGAATTTCAGCGGTCACAAATTCTATTTTATATCCGAACTCCTCTGCAACAAGTACGAGAGCTTCAGCATCAAGCCGCTGATTGATGGATACCATCAGTCCGAGGTTCATACAGGCTTCGATAACTTTGGTGACAGGAGTATTGTTCATCAGGATGGCAAGTTCATTGACAGTTACAAATTCGGTAACTTTCAATACGTTACTTGTCATTTCCTGCATTTCCTGTTCTTCCTGAACTTTCTGAGAGAATATTTCCCTCTTTTCACGACGGTGTTTAGATCCCTTGGTCTTCCCTTTCCCCTCAACCATGCGTGCGTAAGTCTCTTTTATCTGCTTTTGAACTTCGTCTTCATCCACTTCGGGACGGATAGCTTTAAATCTCTCTTTCCCTTTGGCAAATTTATTTCTGTTGCCACCCTGCTGTTGAGGATTATTGTTTTTGGGTCTTTCCTGACCGTTATTGCTATTGTTGTTATTGTTTCCACCTTTATTCAAATCGACCTTTGCAGGATTTTTATGGATTCTCTCCCTCTTGCCCTTGTCTTTCTTGAAATTGTGATCATTGTTTGAAGAAGGTTTCTTCTCAAAACGGGACATATCCATTGTTCCTTTGATAATAGGACCGTCAAGTTTTTCAACTTTAGTCTCAATGTGTTCAATAACAACATGTTCCTTCTTTTCAGGAGCTGGTTCGTGTTTCTGTTGCACTTTTTGTTCTGGCTTTTTCTGATTGTATTGCTGCTTCGGCTCTTCTTTTTTGAAAGGCTTATGTTCCGTAATAATTTCTTTTTTGACCTGAACTTCCTTTACATGTTCCTGCTCAGGATTTCGCAAAACCGACTTTGGAGATTCCGGATGCTCTGCATGAACATCGACAGGAGTCGGCTCATTTTGAATATTCCGCGTATTGTCTTGATGGTTAACTATCTCTGTTTCAGGAGTTTTATCCTCTTTTTTGCCGGTAGGGGCATCCAAATCTATTTTTCCAACGACCTTGATATCCGGTTTGTTCTCTGTCACGGTAGTAATAATTGTTTCGGGAGTTTTGTCAGTGTTTTCTTGAACTTTAGCCGGTTCGGGTTTGTGGGATTGAGTATCTGTAAACAGATTGCTCTTAATCAATATTTCCTGAACAGATTCATCTTCAATATTTTCTTTCTGATGCTCTTTTTCAGTGATTTCTTTAACTTTTATGGCAACCTTTCTTGATTGCTCCTTAATGATTTGCTCTTTGCCGAATTCTTTGGCTATCAGAGCATAATCATCTTCCGAGATTTTGGCAATCGGAGATATTTCGACCTCTATTCCCTTTTTCTTGAGAAATTCGGCCAATGTATTAATTCCGATATTGAAATCCTTTAAGACTTTATTTATTCTGATTGTAGGTTCTGACATATTATTACTCCCGATTTTTAATTAGTTACTCTTCAAATTCCGATTTTAGTATTTTTTGTACTTCGACAACTGTTTCTTCTTCAAGATCTGCTCGCTGTACTATCTCATCAACAGGCAGAGCAAGAACGCTTTTCGCAGTATCGCATCCTATAGCTTGTAAAGCTTCGATTACCCACGGCTCGATTTCATCGCTGAAATCTTGCAACAAAACATCCTCATCTTCCTCAATTTCAGCCTCTTCAACATCTCTGTAAACTTCAATGTCATAACCTGCAAGCATACCTGCAAGCTTGATATTGCTACCGCCTTTACCTATGGCAAGAGATACTTCCGAAGGTTTAAGATAGACATCAATGACCTTGCTGTCTTCGTTAATCTTCATGGAAGAAATTTTGGCAGGACTGAGTGCTCTCTGAATAAGCAATTGTGTATTGCTTGTCCAGTTGATGATATCGATATTTTCATTTCTCAGTTCGCGTACGATACCATGAATACGTGACCCTTTGACACCTACGCAGGCTCCCACAGGGTCAATGCGTTCGTCGTAAGACTCTACAGCCACTTTCGCTCTTTCTCCCGGCATCCTGACAACCTTCTTTATGGTGATAAGACCATCAAATATTTCAGGAACTTCCTGTTCAAACAATCTTTCCAAAAATACCGTAGATGTACGCGACAAAGTAATGATAGGGGTGTTATTCCTCATTTCGACATTGGAAATCACAGCTTTCACGGTATCTGCCTTTCTGAATCTGTCTGCAGGAATCTGCTCAGTCTTGGGCAATACAAGTTCGTTGCCATCTTCGTCCATGACGAGAATCTCTTTTTTCCATGTCTGATATACCTCTCCGACAAGAATTTCACCAATCTTTTCGCGATATTTATTGAAAAGATTAGCCTTTTCTATATCCATGATGCGGCTTGAAAGATTTTGTCTCAAATTGAGAATACCTCTCCTCCCGAAACTTGCAAGTTTGACCTCTTCCGGAAATTCCTCCCCGATTTCATACGAATCATCGATTTTCTTCACTTCCTCAAGAGAAATCTGCTTATTCGGGTCTTCAACTGTTTCTACAACGGATCTGTTTCTCCAAATTTCAAAATCTCCCTTGTCAATATTGATGATGATATCAAAATTGTCGGCATCTCCGTACATCCTTGCCAATTGTGTCCGGAAAATATCTTCCAATACGCTCATCATTGTCGGCCTGTCAATGTTTTTAAGCTCTTTAAACTCAGCGAATGTGCTGATTAGGTTTAAACCTTCCATTTTTAAGTTTAATTATTTTGTTATTTGTTAAATCTGATTACCGGTTTTGTCGATTTCAACTCTTTCAAGTCGAATGTTTCGACAACCTCTTTTGTCGCCTTCTTTTTCTGCCCTTCAACTTTCTCCGACTTGTTGTAAGTAAGAGATATTGATTCAGGGGTTACGGAAGAAAGGATTCCCTTTATTCTTGAGCCGTTGCCGAGAGTTACCTCGACCTCTTTACCCTCAAATTTCAGGTATTGTTTCAACACCTTGAATGGGGAAGTCAGACCTGCGGAACCGACTGTAAGCGAGTAGTCATCCTTGTCTCTGTCAAGTCTGGCTTCCATGTATTTACTCAAGTTGACACAATCGTCAAGACTTACACAGCCGTCTTCCGATTCTATTGTGACATCGATGTTGTTATCTTTGTCAATGACGGTATCGACAAGGAACAATTCCTTATCGTGCAGGTATTCGGCAATGATGCCGATTATGTTATCTTTCTCTATCATAGCGTTGATTTATATAAAACAAGGGGACTTCCGTCCCCTTATCTTCCCTTTCTATCTCCTGCAAAGGTAGTAATTATGAGTATAATAACAAATTTAAATCACTTTTTTATCAATATTAATTACATTTTTGTACTTTTTTGGCATATTTTGTGAGAACAAGTACGTATTTTTGCAGAATAAATAAATTTCTTTGTCGATTAATTAAAGTATGGAAATAACAGCGCAATCTATTGCGGATTTTTTGCATGGAACAGTAGTGGGAGATGCCAATGCAAGAGTATCTTCCGCCGCACGTATTGAACAGGGCAGGCCCGGTACTATATGCTTTTTTGCAAATCCTAAATATGAACATTATGTCTATGACAATAAGGCAAGTATAATCCTTGTCAATAATACATTTGAACCTAAACAACCTGTCTCGGCCACCATGATCAAAGTGGAAAATGCATACGAAGCCGTAGCCTCTCTGCTTGAATACATATCATCTCTTAAAAAGAGCACGAAAAGGGGAAACAGATGGCTTGTATGCAGACCTTTATCATCTTCAATAGGGAAGGGAACCAACATCGGCAGGCAGGTGATTATCGGCAAACATGTCAAGATCGGAAAATATTGCAGAATATATCCGCAAGTTTATCTTGGAGATAACGTGAAGGTAGGATCAAATGTAATTATCTACCCCGGTGTGAGAATTTATCACGATTGTGTGATTGGTGATAATTGCATTTTGCAGGCCAATTGCGTAATCGGTGCGGATGGATTCGGTTTTGCTCCGAGAGAGGATGGAAGCTATAAAAAAATCCCGCAGACAGGAAATGTGGTGTTGGAAGATGACGTTGAAGTTGGGGCCAATACTACAGTGGATAGAGCCACAATGGGCTCAACCATTGTGCACAAAGGGGTTAAACTCGATAATTTATGCCAGGTCGCCCATAACGTGGAAATAGGGGACAATACAGTCATGGCCGCACTTTCAGGATTGGCAGGTTCTGCCAAGATAGGAAAACAATGTATTATCGGAGGGCAGAGTGGCATAGTCGGGCATATCACTGTGGCAGACCATACTACCATAGCTGCAAGAACAGGAGTTATCGGAAATGTCAGAAAAGAGGGTGAGATACTTCTGGGGTACCCTGCTATCGATCATAAAGAATACATGAAGGCCTACGCTATTTTCAAATCAAATGCAAAAAAATGAATCAACATACTTTAAACCAATCATATACATTTAAAGGAAAAGGACTTCATACCGGAGCGGAAGTTCAAATGACCATCCTTCCTGCTCCTGAAAATCATGGTATAGTATTTCAGAGAACAGATTTGGGCAGAGAGATATTTGTAGAAGCAGTTTCCACAAATATTGCACGTACGGCAAGAAGTACCTCTCTTGAAAAAAACGGGGCGGAAGTAATCACTACGGAACACCTCCTTGCGGCCATGTCAGGCTTGGGAATAGATAATGCCTTAATCCG
Organism: Bacteroidales bacterium; assembly: GCA_028686425.1. GTDB lineage: Bacteria > Bacteroidota > Bacteroidia > Bacteroidales > UBA932 > Cacconaster. Next base: position 44,441 of record JAQUBZ010000015.1, read on the forward strand.
GCTGAATTCCGCCGAGCTGCCTATTTTGGACGGCAGTTCAAGATTATATGTTGATGCCTTCCTCGCCGATGGACTACATCGGCAGAGTGTTGAACGTAAGTATTATACAATAGACAAACCATTCCATTATAAGGACGAAAAGAGTGGATCGGAACTGATAATCGAGCCGTCTGATGAGTTGAAAATATGTGTTGAGATTGATTATAATTCGAGAGTGCTCGGATTACAACGTGCCGAATATGATTCTTCAGTCGATTTTGCAAAAGAGATAGCTCCGTCACGTACTTTCTGTTTTTTCCACGAATTGGAATTTCTGCTTAACAACAATCTTATTAAAGGCGGAGATATGGACAATGCAATTGTGATTGTCGAGCATGAGGTTTCAGAAGATGTTCTGAACAGAATGAAAGTAATATTTAATGTAGATAATCTCGAAAGAGTTCCGGAAGGCTATTTGAATAATCTCAAGTTGCATTTTCCAAATGAATGTGCTCGTCACAAGCTTCTCGATTTAATAGGAGACTTTGCACTTTTGGGAAAACCGATAAAAGCAAATATATTTGCAAAAAAATCGGGGCATAATATAAATACTACCGTAGTTAAAACGTTAATATCGCAATCTATCTTAAATATATGATAAACATAGCAGTACACCCAAAGGCAAAAATCGCAGAAAACGTAGTAATCGAACCATTTACCTACATTTCCGAACATGTGGAGATAGGAGAGGGGACATGGATTGGTCCCAATGTGACCATATTCGATTATGTAAGAATAGGCAAAAATTGTAAAATATTTCCCGGTGCGGTCCTTGGAGCTGTTCCGCAGGATTTGAAATTTGCCGGAGAGGAAACATACGTGGAAATAGGAGACAATACTACAATAAGGGAGTGTGTTACAATCAACAGAGGCACCGCCGCAAGCGGCAAATATAAAACTGTAGTAGGAAGTAACTGTCTCATAATGTCTTACGTACATATCGCACACGATTGCAGAGTGTCTGACAATTGCGTCTTTTCAAGTTATGCGGCTATTGCGGGTGAAACAGATGTAGATGAGTGGGCAATACTCGGAGGAGGGGCGTTGGTTCATCAGTTTACACATATTGGTGCACATTCAATGTTGGGTGGTGGCAGTGCAACATCCAAGGATATTCCGCCATACATTCTTTCTGCACGAAATCCTGCTTCTTATGAGGGTATCAATATTGTGGGATTGCGCAGACGCGGTTTTTCAAATACCGACATAGAAGAGATTCATAATATCTACAGAATATTGATGGAGAGCAATCTTATGGTTACCGAAGCTTGTAACCAAATCAGGGAACAACTACCGGAGAGCAGACATAAACAAGTCATTCTTGATTTTATAGCCAATTCCAAACGCGGCATTATCAAAAAAGATTCTAAATGAGTTGTTTTGATCGGATAACACTGACCACAGCTTATTTTCCACCGATTGAATACTTTTTTGCAATAGCCAACAGCAATGAAGTATTTATCGAACAGTCGGAGTATTATCAGAAGCAGTCTTATCGGAATCGCTGTTATATATATGCTACGGACGGGAAAGACTTTCTGAATATCCCCATGTCGAGAGATGTGACACACAAATTGCCAATCAGGGAGATAAAGATTGACTACACAAAACCTTGGCTGCTACAGCACGAAAGAGCGATAGTGTCTGCCTATCAGTCGTCTCCCTTTTTCGAATATTACAGAGACGACTTGTTCCCCATACTTGAAAGAAAAGAGACTTATCTGTTTGATTTGAATTGCCTTTTGCTGGAAAAACTGCTCTGCCTTGTCGGATTGAAAACCCGCATACAATATACAGATACTTTTATACCAATCTCTGAAAATGGGGATTTGAGAGAGGTGATTCAACCAAAGTACAGGGGAGACAATCTCCTGCATCAATACAAAAAAGAGAAGACCTATTATCAAGTCTTCTCTAATAGATACGGTTTTATTAATAATTTATCAATTCTGGACCTTCTCTCAAACGAAGGACCCAATTCGATCTCTTTTCTTCTTTAAAACTTAATCCCGAGAGTTATAACGAATTTGTTGTTGCGGTAAGTATAATCTCCTGTCGGAGCAGCTATTCCGTCATAATCGCCATATAGGCTGAATGACTCGGAATTGTTGAGCATTCTCTGGTAAGCTATATCAAGATTGGTCTTGCCTCTATATCCGAGTTTGAATCCCAAGCCTCCTGTTACATAACGTATTGCCGGATAATTATCTCCCGGAGTTCCATAATGATTGTAGCCTCCGCGAATAGATAAAGAGTGCAAAATATTGATTTCGGCACCCAATCTGAAAATATCGGAACTGATGAAATTACGTCTGATCTGATCATTTACATCACTGAAAGGGACCTTATTGCCATTGGCGTCAGCCATTTTGATGGTGGAATAATCTACATTTTCATAGTCTGCACTGATGAGTGCAACTTTTCCAATCGTATAAGCGGCCCCTACACTCCACCTCATAGGTGTTGTGATACGGTAGTCATATACTCCGGTAGGTGAATATTTTGTATAAGAGTTGTTATTGCTGAAGCTTGACTCCATACCCAACTGCCAATTGTCCGACATTTCATACCAAGTAGGAGTCGTGAAAGTTGCGCCAATCCTCAATCCTGCAACAGGGTTGGCTATGACACCGAATTTCATGCTGAATCCTGTACCTGTGGATGTCTGCCAATATGGAGATCTGAAATGAACAAATCCGTCCTGAAAATCGCTTGTTCGTTCTGCTGTTTCCGAATAATACTCTTCGGATTCGTAATAAAGACTTGCAATATTGAGATTTACTCCAAAATAGACGACATCCGAAATATTTCCTCCGAAGTTGAAAGTAAATTCCTGAACACCTCCGGTGGTCTTTTTGTAATAGTCCTGATTGAGGGGACCTCCTACTTCAATATCATTTCCATAAATATTTTCAGTCGAACCCAGATATTGATCTTTTGTTCCCGGAACATTGGCTATCAAATATGTGTTCCATGCCAATATTTCCCCCCAATACAAGTCATTATTCTCGTAAGGGTCATATCCGCTTGATGATTCAAGGTCTGCAGAGTTGATTCCCTTCAACCCTGAAGCGATGTTTCCGAGCTTGCTTGAGGCCGAAGTAGTACCATTTGCCCTCATGATAGTATTGAAACTGTTGGTTCTGTTGAGAGTCACACCTATGTTATAATTGAGCAATCCTCTATAATTGCCGGTGTCGAAACTGCCTACATAACCGAGGTTGGAGAGTGCAAGTCTGGTGGCTGCCTCTTTGCTGTTCACACCAAGATAGTCGGTAACTCCGCGACTTGAAATAAACGATGGAGAGACAGTCAGTTGAGAATATCTGAACACTCCGCTGCTCGCAGGATTGATGGTGATTGCCCCTATATCTCCCCCCAATGCGGTAAAGGCATTGCCCAATGCCATTGTTCTGGCTGTTCCCTCGTAATGATTGGTTGAGTACAACAATCCTTCCGCTGCACCCTGAGCAAAAGCGCCGAGAGAAAACAACAAAGTGAATAAGAGTGTACTATAAAATTTTTTCATCTTTAATCTTTTAATTATTAATCATTTAAATCACGATAAATTACAATTATCTTCTTCCGCCGGTTCCGCCGTTGCCTGAACGTGAAGAACCGCTTGAGCTTGAACTGCTTCCGCTATAACCGGAATTGCCGCTGTAGCTTGAACTTCTGTTGTAGCTTGAGCTGTTGTTGTAACTTGAGTTGCTGCTATTGTTTCTGTTGCTCGAGTTGCTGCTTCTTGTGTAAGAGCTGTTATTGTTGCTGCTTCTGCTACTTCTTGTATAAGTACCGGAGTTTCCGTTATTGCGTGAAGTGGATGAATTGTTGATATTCACGGCTTTACTATTGTTTGCAGTGGTGCGGCGATATATTGTTCCGGTGGTACCTGCCGACGAGTTTGAAGTGCGTCTGCCGGTATATGCACCGTTGTTGACGTAACTTGAGTTGAGGTCATCTCTCCTTATTGTACCGATTGTACGTTTCTGGTAGCTTGAGCCCTGACCTTCATTACGTCTGCCGTAAACGATGTTGTCGGTGTAGTAAGTGCCACCGTGTCCCGGATGATAATGTCCCGGATAGCAGTATCCCGGATACCACCCCGGATGATACCATCCGTAATAGCCACCCCATCCGTAATACCAAGGATCATAGTAGCCGTAATAACCCCCATACCACGGATTGTCCCATCCGTAATACCACGAATTGTAGGCATACCCGTAATAAGGATACCTATAAGAACCCCACCACGGATTGTACCACGGTGAGTACCAATTACCATAATCTATATAGAAAGAGTAAGTCGGATTGTCAAACTTCCTCAGACGATCTTCGTAAGATTCATTATCTGTCAAGACGTAAGTGTTTCCGTCAGAATCTGCGACAATATATGACTTTTCAGCTTCCTGTTCCAAATTATGTAGCTCCCGATTGGCTGCTATCATTTCAGCCCTCGATTCAGAAGTCGGTCTATAATAAATACCATCGTCATAGTTTGCAGACGAATAGTAACTTGTGGTACCACAAGAGCTTATAGCCATCGACCCTGCTATTAGAAGAAGACATAAGACTTTGTTTTTCATTTTTACCTCCTGTGTTAGTTAATTTTTGTATTTTTGCAACGCAATTTATTAGCAAATATATCAATTTTTATACCAAATACAAGATAAAAATGGCAAAAGAGGTAACAAACAGAGAGGATAACTATTCTCAATGGTACAACAATTTAGTAGTAAAGGCAGATTTGGCGGAAGCTTCCGCAGTCAGAGGATGTATGGTAATCAAGCCTTACGGATATGCAATCTGGGAAAAAATGCATGAACAGCTCGATAAAATGTTTAAAGAGACAGGGCATGTCAACGCCTATTTTCCTCTTTTCATTCCAAAATCGTTTTTGAGCAGGGAAGCAGAACATGTCGAGGGGTTTGCAAAAGAGTGCGCCGTTGTGACACATCACAGACTTATGGTCAATCCGAATGGTGCGGGAGTTGTTGTAGATCCGGATGCCAGACTTGAGGAAGAGCTGATAGTCAGACCTACTTCCGAAACCATTATCTGGAACACCTATAAGAATTGGATTAAATCGTGGAGAGACCTTCCAATCCTTGTCAATCAGTGGGCAAATGTTGTAAGGTGGGAGATGCGTACCAGATTGTTTTTGCGTACCGCAGAGTTTTTGTGGCAGGAGGGGCACACTGCACATGCAACAAAAGAAGAAGCAATGGAAGAGGCTCAAAGGATGGTTGAAGTTTATGCCAAATTTGCTCGCGAATATATGTCCATGCCGGTAGTGGTCGGACACAAGAGCGAAACCGAAAGATTTGCGGGAGCTGTCGATACATTATGCATCGAAGCGTTGATGCAGGACGGAAAGGCGCTTCAGGCCGGAACTTCGCATTTTCTGGGACAGAATTTTGCAAAGGCTTTTGATGTACAATATGCCACAAAAGAGGGAAATCTCGAATATGTATGGGCCACTTCATGGGGCGTTTCCACACGTCTTATGGGGGCACTGATAATGTCTCACAGTGATAACAACGGGCTTGTCCTTCCTCCTAAACTTGCTCCGATACATGTCGTGATGGTTCCGATTTTCAAGACAGATGAGGAAAGAAATCATATTCTTGACAAAATGGCAGCCATGAAGCAAGATATGGAGCTCAGGGGGCTTTCTGTCAAGATTGACGACAGGGATAATTTGCGTCCGGGCTTCAAGTTTGCCGAATGGGAGCTGAAAGGTGTTCCCGTACGTATAGCAATAGGCCCTCGCGACCTTGAGGGTGGAGTGGTCGAATTGGCCCGTCGTGATACGATGACCAAAGAATCGGTCGCTCAGGAAGGATTGACTCAATACGTATTGGATTTGATGGACACCATCCAGAATAATATATATGACAAGGCATTTAAATTCAGGGAAGAAAATACATTTAAGGTGGATACATGGGAAGAATTTAAAGTAAAAATTGAAGAGGGCGGATTCCTGCTGTGCCATTGGGATGGAACTGCCGAAACTGAAGCCAAGATTAAAGAAGAGACAAAAGCCACTATAAGATGCATCCCTGTCGATACTGACGTTTGTGTAGAAGAGGGTAAATGTGTCTATTCCGGTAAACCTTCACACAGAAGGGTGCTGTTTGCCAGATCTTACTAAACTTTATATATTATGAAGAGGATTATTGTATTTATTTTGTTTTTTACAAGCGCTTTGATTTCGTATGGGCAGGATAGTACCGCTGTTGCAAAGAGAGATACTGTTCCGGCTCCGAAACCTAATTATTGGACAAACGGACTTGTTACCCAGATAGGGTTTTCACAGGTTTCTTTAACTAACTGGGCAGCAGGTGGATATGGCTCCATTGCTCTCAATACGTATTTGAATGCATATAGGAACTTTAAAAAGGACAAGTTTATCTGGGACAACCAGCTTCAAGTGGGATTCGGCTTCATACAATCCTACGAGGATGGGTACAAAAAGAGTGACGACCGCATCATATTTGACAGCAAATTCGGATACAAGGCTGTCGATAACCTCTATTTTTCGGCAGTTTACAATATCAGAACCCAATTTGCCGAAGGATACGAGAAGAAAAAGATAGTATCCGATTTCTTTGCTCCGGCATATATGTCGCTGGGTCTTGGTGTGGACTACAAACCAACCAAAAACGTCTCCATCAACTTTGCTCCCCTTACAGGTAAGGTGGTCATGGTCAAGGAGGAAGATCTGAGGGTCAAATACGGTAATCCTGTGGATCAGTTCTGCAAATTTGAACTCGGTGCACAGATAAAAATCGACTCCAAGTTGGAAGTTGACAATTTCAAGGTGGTTTCAGCCTTGACGTTATTCTCAGACTATTTGGATAAACCGTTGAATGTCAAAGTGTATTGGGATGTCAATGTGGATGCCAAAATTACCAAATTTTTCTCTGCAACACTCAGAACCAACCTTATATATGATGATGCCATCAAATTTTTGGACAAGAAAGACAAGAGGGGTAATCTCATCCTCGATGAGAATGGAAATACCATCAAGGTTCCGGGTGTTCAGTTTAAAGAGATATTCAGTATAGGATTTTCATATACCTTCGGTAAAAAGAAATAATAATGCAGGAAGCTTTTGATAAGGAATTGAACAGGCTCATCCCTGCTTCGGATGTTCCTGCGCGTGTATTGCTGGCTGTGAGCGGAGGTATTGATTCGATGTGTATGGCCAATTTGTTTCTGAACAGCTGTTTCAATCTCAAATTTGCCGTGGCCCATGTCAATTTCTCCCTTCGCGGGACGGAGAGTGATGGGGATGAAGCTCTTGTAAAAGAGTGGTGTGAACAGCATGAAGTGGAGTTTTTCTCAAATAAATTCGATACACACAAATTTGCCGAAGATAATTCCATATCGACACAAATGGCTGCAAGAGACTTGAGGTATGCGTGGTTTTATATGTTGATGGACAAGTATGCCATTGAGTATCTTGCTATTGCACATAATTTAAATGACAGTGTAGAGACACTCTTCCTTAATTTGCTCAGAGGAACGGGATTAAATGGAATGTCGGGCATTAAAGATGTCAATGGTAAGATAATCAGACCTTTACTTCAATTTACGAGGGCGCAGATAACTCAATTTGTGGAAGAGCATGATATAAAATATCGCGAAGATGCCACCAATAGGGAGTCTCATTACATGAGGAATCGCATTAGAAATGATGTGTTTCCTCATTTTGCCAAGATAAATCCTTCATTTTTAGCCACTATTCAGACGGAAATGAATCGTTTTGCAGAGGTTGGAGAAATAATGGAAGAACAATACAAATTGCGTGAAGGTGTGCTGTATAAGGTTGAAAATGAGATACTTTATATAAGCATAGATAGCCTGAAGAAAGAGAAATTCAGAGGCTATTGGCTGTATCGGATATTAAATTCATACGGATTTAACGACACGCAAATTGCGCAGATAGATCTTTCACTTGACGGACAAAGCGGAAAGTCATTTACTTCTTCAACGCATATTCTGATTCGGGATAGGGAATATCTTAAAGTCTATTCCAATAAGCAGGAGATAAAGAGTATAAAAGTGATTTTTAAGAAATTTCCCAAGCCTGACGGATTTGACCCTGCTTCTGCACCTGCCGGCACTTTACATATTGATGCAAAGGGTATCAGGTTGCCGCTTAATTACAGAGGATGGCAGTCGGCGGACAGGTTCAGGCCATTCGGAATGAAAGGCTATAAGAAACTCAGTGACTTTTTTATCGACTTGAAGCTTGATTTGGAAGAGAAAAAACAGCAGATTGTGGTCACTACAGTCGATCGCAACGGCAAAGAGCAGATAGTATGTGTCGTGGGTAAAAGAATTGATGACCGCTATAAGATTACAGCGGCCACCAAATATGTCATATCTATTTCAAAAGAGTAACTATCGTATATTGTACAAATAAGGGAGACGTGCGTATTGCGTGATTTTGGTCTCTTCTTTGAGTGACGAGTATGCTTTTTCTATCAATATCACAGGGTCGTTCAAGATTTCTATCGAAGTCTTTGTCTGCGAGAATGACTCCATCAGTTTTTCATACGTACTCTTGAGTACGGGGTATTCGACTATCTGGTAATCGGCAAGATTGACTGTGACGGCTGCGTATTCGATAGCGTCAATAAGGCCTCCTTTGGTGTCGGCAAGTCCTATAGTCAGTGCATCGGCTCCGGCCCACACTCTTCCCTGGCCTATTTCATCAACTTTTTCGACAGGAAGATTTCTACCCTCCGATACAAGTTCGGTAAAATCGGTATAAACTCTTTCCACGGTACCCTGCATATATTTAAGCTCTGCTTCGTCCATCTGACGCATCCCGGAAAGAGCGTCTGAATGTTTGTTGGTGGAGATGCTTACATTGTTGATATGAAAATTCTTATTAAGAGCATTTCCAACACTCGGCACTAATGAAAATACGCCGATGGACCCTGTAAGGGTAGTGTTGTTTGTAAATATTTTGTCGGATTTGGCAGAAATCCAATATCCGCCCGAAGCGGCATAGTCTCCGTAGCTTGCAATTACAGGTTTGACCTGTTTGAGAAGTCCGAGTTCGCGGTTAATCATTTCTGCCGCCTGAGCACTTCCTCCCGGTGAGTTCACCCTCAATACGACAGCTTTGACAGTGCTGTCTTTTCTTACTTTTTCAAGGGTCTTGGCAAACTTTATACCCGAAATATTGTTGTCTCCTCCATCAATCACTATCTCGCCTGAAGCATAAAGCACTGCAATTTTGCTTTTTGCCCTGACGTTCGGTTTAACTTTAGCCTGAGCATATTTTTCAATGGATATGAATTGCAAATCCTTTGTATCCTTGACATCAAACAATGAACACAAGTACTCTCCAACTTCATCTTGATAACAAGCCTGATCTATAAGGTGGCGCTCAATTAAAGAGTGTGAATCGGTAATTTCCAGATTATCAATCCATTTATTGAAGTTTTCAGAAGAGAAACCTCGTGATTCGGCTATCTCTTCTGACCATGAGCCCCAAATCGAGTTGAGCATCACCTGATTCTGCTCTCTGTTTTCGGCACTTATATCGCTTTTGATGAACTGCTCGGCAGCAGCTTTGAATTTACCATGCCTTATCAATTGCATATTGACCCCGAGCTTGTCTAACAAGTCTTTGAAAAACAATATATTGGTACTTAGTCCGCCGATATATGCATCTCCATAAGAGTTGAACATCACTTTGTCTGCTACGGATGCCATGTAATAATTGCCGTTGTTGAATTGAGTCGAATATGACACGATGGCTTTTCCCGAATCACGGAACTTCTTGAGAGCCGAGCGTATCTCTTCAGCTTGAGAAATTCCCATGTTCAAGGTTTCGGGGGTCATGTATATAAATTTGATTGCAGGGTCCTTTGCTGCCTCTTCAATGGCTTTGATTACAGACAATAAGGAAATGCTGTTACTGAAATTGGCCCCCATTGTCAGAGGATTGAATTTGAACTGTTCGCTACTCTGTTCCGAAACAGGTGTCTTGAAATCCAATTTGAGAATAGCTGATTTGGGTATTGCGGGTTCGCTTTTGCTTGCGACAGCGGCAAGTGATCCAATCATCCCTATGCCTATCAGAAATACAATAAATATTGCGATGCAACATCCGAGAAATGAGCCTAATAGACCTCTCCAAAAACTTTTCATGCTATATTATTTTTAGTGTTAAAAAATCTAAGTTTATTTTGCAAATATACATATAATATTTACTTTTGCGCTGATGAATAAAGTCTTTAGAAATATTTTTTGTGTCTTGGTGACCCTGTTGTACATATCTTCGTATATGGGGTTCGGGATACACGAATGCAAGACAGATGGCACTAAGGACTTGATTCTGATGGTTGGAGATACCTCTTGTGAGGCTATTCATACCCATTCTCACGAGCATCTTCATTCCGACAGCGGAGTTTGCCATACACATTCTCATATATGCGATCAACATCACGGAGTGGAGGCTGATTGCTGTGAATGTAACCATTCCGGTTCGCATCTTCATAGTTCCGATTGTTGCAATACCAATGTATATGTGGTATCCGATGTACAAAATTCGTCATCTGATACTCTGGTAAAGGTGTTTGCTCCGGAGTTGTCCTTGGAGAGCGTATTTATTGTTGCCGAGACTGTTTCACCCGCACTTGTTGCAGAATTGAATTACGATCCGGCCCCTTTGATTTCGGATTATTCATCGTCATTTTTATCTGTCTGGAGATTGTAGTAAAGCTCTGATTTAGAGTCAGGATGCGGTGCGCGCTGCATCGTCATATTATTACAATTTTTAAACAAATATAAAATGAAAAAATCAATATCAGTTTTAATTTTTTGTTGTGCTTTTATTTCGGTTTTTGCCCAATCTTTTGAGGGATCAATCTATTACAAGAAACAGAACGGCACAACCGAACCGCTTCCTTTTGCACAAATCTATTACATAGAGAAGGCAAAACTGCTGGAAGCTGACCAAAACGGCAAGTTTACATTGAAAATTACCGACAAGGCAACGCTTGTAGCTACATACGTAGGATATACGAGAGATACCATAATAGCCATGCCGGGGATGACAAAAGGAGATTTTTACCTTTCAGGTGAAAATGAGGTCGAAGAATCAGTTGTGACTGCCAGACAGCAGGGAAATACCCTTTCAAAGCTCAATTCCATCAGAACAGAAGTAATAACGGCAGCAGGACTTTGCAAAATGGCGTGCTGCAACCTTGCAGAAAGTTTTGAAAATTCGGCAAGTGTCACTGTAGGATATTCCGATGCCATTACAGGAGCAAAGCAGATCAAACTGCTCGGTCTTTCAGGCACATACACCCAGATGCTTGATGAAAACAGACCGGTGATGAGAGGTCTTGCCTCTCCGTTCGGTCTGTCATATATACCGGGGCAATGGCTGGAAAGCATTCAGATAGCAAAAGGTCCTTCCTCTGTAATTAACGGCCTTGAAGCCATTACAGGGCAAATTAATATGGAACATAGGAAACCTACCGCTGAAAATCCTCTGTTTGTCAATCTCTTTGCGAGCAACGACACCAAAGTTGAGGCCAACGTGGCATCTTCTCTTCAATTAAATGAAAAGTGGAGTACGGTCATGCTGGGCCATTTTTCTTCAGAGCTTAAGACATTTGACCATAACAATGACTCCTTCAGGGATGAACCTAAGACCATGCAGTTCAATTTTGCCAACAGATGGCTCTATTATGCCCCTTCCGGAATGCAGGTAAGATTCGGTATCAGAGCGTTGAGCGATGACAGAGTTGGAGGTCAGATGGACTTTACCAAAGAGACAGACAGATTTACTTCAGGTTTGTGGGGATCGAGATTGCAGAATAAAGGAATTAACGGATATTTGAAAGTCGGAGTTCCTTTGAATGAGTCCAATTCTCAAAATATAGCGTTGGTGGCTGACTACAATCACCACGAACTGAATTCATATTTCGGATATAAGGATTATGACGGCAGACAAAATTCCGTATTCCTTAATTTATTGTATCAAAATGATATGAATGAGTCTCATAAGATTGAATTCGGTCTTACGGGGCAGTATGACAACTTCAATGAGCTGATGAAGCAATATACTGTTGTGGCTCCTTCCAAGGTTGAAGAGTTGTATCAGATCGATCCGAGCAGAATAGAAAAGTCTGTAGGAGCATTTGGCGAATATACTTACAGGCTTGACGACAAACTTACATTTGTAGGTGGTTTAAGGTTGGATTACAATAATTTACACGGGTGGTTGTTTGCTCCGCGCGCCAATTTCAAATATTCTTTTACAGACAAGATTATTTTCAGAGTGTCAGGTGGTCGCGGTATCAGATCTGCGAATGTATTTGCAGACAATCTGGGGATGTTCTCGACAGGGAGGCAGATTAAGATTGAGGAGAAGCTCGATGTTGAGGATGCCTGGACTTACGGCGGAAACATTACGTTTTACCTTCCGTTCGGAAATGGGGAGAATACTTATTTGAGTTTTGACTATTTCAGGAATGATTTCAACAGTCAGATAATTGTCGATCAGGAAAAGAATCTTGATTATGTATGTCTTTATAATCTTGACGGACAGTCTTTTACTAATACGTATCAAGCAGACTTTTCAGTTGACCCTATTGAGAGATTCAATATTGTGGCCACTTTCCGATATACCGATGCAAAGGTTACACTTGACGGTCAGGGGCTTGTTGAACGTCCGATGACAAGCCGATATAAAGCGGTTCTGAATATGCAATATGCTACAAATTTAAGTAAATGGGTGTTTGATTTTACTGCCCAATTGAATGGTCCGATGAAGCTCCCTTATTTTATGGATATGGAATATTCTCCGGTATATCCGATGTTGTATGCTCAGGTGACACGCAAATTCAGGGGGCTTGATGTATATGTAGGTGGTGAAAATCTTACGAACTATCGTCAGCACGATGCTATTCTGTCTGCAGATGCTCCTTTCAGCAGGGATTTCAATGCCTCAATGATATGGGGACCGCTCATGGGGATTAAGGTCTATGCGGGTCTCAGATTTACTTTATGGAAATAATTATTTACTTTTTAAAACATACTACAATGAAAAATTTTGTAAAAATCATGATTGTTGCAGCTGTTGCTGCTTTACTATCTGTAAGTGCTTATGCACAGGACAATAACAAAAAATCATCTGTCGCAGAGGTTACTTTTGTGTCAAGTATTGATTGCAAAAACTGCGTGAAGAAGGTTGAAGCCAACATCCCTTATGAAAAGGGTGTTAAAGATTTGAAGGTTAATCTTGACAATCATACCATCTATATCAAATACGACACTAATAAGACCACTAAGGAAAAATTAGCTGAAGCAATTGTTAAACTTGGTTATACAGCTGTAGAACAGACTAAAGATGAATCTAAGAAATGACAAATCAGTTTAGTTAAGTAGGTATTTTTATGGTGAAGGAGGCGCTTCGGATTGTCCGGAGCGTTTCTTTTTTCTACCCCCTTTTGTCGCTATCGCGACATTTTCCCCCGTAGGGGGCAAAGGTTCTCGCACTCCCGGCCTTGCCGTGTTTTGAATTACTTTCTTTCTTGTGGTTTTTGTAAGTTACTTTGGTTAAGTGCGTTGATTGCTGTCTTGTACAATTTCGGCACCATTTAAAACATGGAATTGCAAACTTTATTGGTACAAAAAGTTAAGCCACATTAATTAATTTATTTTGTTTATAATATTCATCCCAATATTCTTCAATTGTAAGATTATGAAGAGTAGAATGCCTTCTTTTTTTATT
>JAQUBZ010000039.1 GCA_028686425.1 Bacteroidales bacterium
CCAAGCAATTCACGTCGTGGCAATCAGACCTTTGAAAGCCATAGGGTGGACTCCTCCAAAGATTTTCTGTCATCGCAATCGCTCCGGAACGTAAAATATTTTTAGTATATTGCAACAATGTAAATATTCAATCGTTATAATAATAGAAAAGAAAAAAGATGACAAGACAAGAAATCACGGCATTTTATGCGAAGCATTATAAGAGATTGTACAATTCCAGCTATAGGATTGTCGGGAACGGGGCTGATGCAGAGGAGATAATGCATGATACGATTTTAAAGTTCCTTGAAATGGAAGTACCGCCGCAAGATGATTTTCAGATTTCGGCATGGCTGATTCGCACCTGCATCCGAAAGTCGATAGACAAGGTGCGCCGACAGAAGAGAACGAACTTATTTTTAGAGGATTATGAAGAAAATACAAAGACCCTTGGAAGCAAGGTCTCGGGGTTGAAGGGGGAGACGGCGGATGCGCAGAAGGAGAGGCAGATTGTGATGAAGGCTGAAAAGGTGAAGGAGGCTCTCGGCAGGATGGCTGATCCATATCGTGTGATTTTGACCTTGATGCTAATTGAAGGATATGATTATCAGGAGATTGCGGAGATAACAATGCAAAAGGAAGCGACCATCAGATCGCAATTTTCGAGGGGAAAGACAAAGTTATTGGAATTGTTGCAGCAGGAAAACGTGAATTATTAATTGTGAGTTAAGTAATTGAAAATATGAAAGATATTATGAATACAGACGATATAATGAAGGACATTAAGTCATTGGTTGATGACAATGCTCAAGTGTTTGACAATGAGGAACCTGCGAAAGGACATTTTGAAAGATTTCTTGTAAAGATGGATAGTGCTGAAAATGAGGTGGTTAAAGTGAAAAGCGGAAACGAAATCGGGACTGAAAACGAGAGAGTTGTTGTAAGTGCGAAATGCGCTGAAAATCATATAGTTGAAGTGGGTGATGGAAGCATGATTGAGGTGGAAAACATGAGCGAGTTTGAGGCAGGAAATGGAAGCGGGATTGGCGTTGGAAGTGGAATTGATGCGGACAATAGGATCGGTCATGGTGTCGAGAGTGGAAGTGGAATTGAGGATGGAAGTGGGATGGATGCTGGAAGCGGGAGAAGTGTCGAGGCTGGAAGCGGAAAAGTGCGCAGGGAGATTCGTTTTAATAGGAGTACCCGCAAGAGTGGGAGTAAGGTGTTTTGGAGGGCGATAAGTTTTCCGATTGCAGCTTCGCTTATGCTGGTCTTTGCAATGAATCTATTTATTAAGCAGCTTGATGGAAACAAAGACTATTTTGCAGGGCTTGAAAATCCGGATGATCCGTACGAAGTGTATGAAAGCTATATCAATCAGGTGGGGAAAAGTTACGAATTGCTTGCAAATGAGTCATATATGATGACTAAAGGGACTTATGACGAGTTTATGGAGACTTTGAACGGTATTACAAGTGAAAATGAGCCGTTATATGAAAGTCTTCCGGAGGATATGAGTGATTCGGAGAAGGCGAAGATCCTGAAAGAGTATTACAAGGAGAGACTGCAGGGTGTCAACAATCTGAACCATTACGTCGCCGATTACCTGAAATAACAGTGTTACAGAAACGTTTATAAATGTTTAGAGTTGATAGGAATGTTTAAAAACGAATGTGTAAAACGAGTATAAACGTTTAAAACGGATAAGAACGATAAAACAGATGTAAAACGAATATATACGTTTAAAATAGGTTAGGAACGATAAAACGAAAGTGAGCAATATAGAATAGAAGCGATTAAAAATGGGTGAAAAACGAGTATAAACGTTTAAAATAGGTTAGGAACGATAAAACGAAAGTGAGCAAGTATAAGAATATAAACGATTAAAAATGGGTGTAAAACGAGTATAAACGTTTAAAACGGATAAATATTTCCGAAATAGTTACAAAGAAGCAGGTATTAAGGATAAGAATAGGTATTAGGTATTAGGTATTAGGTATTAGGTATTAGGTATTAGGTATTAGGTATTAGGTATTAGGTATTAGGTATTAGGTATTAGGTATTAGGTATTAGGTATTAGGTATTAGGTATTAGGTATTAGATATTAGATATAGGTATTAAGGAATAGAATAGGATAGAATAGAATAGAATAGAATAGAATAACGAGATTAATAATTAACTAATAAAATATTAAGACAATGAAAAAAGTTATCTTGACAATTGCGGCGATTATCGCGCTAAGTTTTACCCTGAATGCAGGGACAGTTACAAAGAGTTTTAACAACAAAGGATTTAAAGGGCTGGATGTGAGCTTTAGATTTGATGCTGAAGTAATTCAATCAGACAAATACAGTGTGGTCCTCGAATTTGAAGAGGAATATGCTAAATATTTGGTAGTTAAGCAATCAGGAGATGTACTTCATATTAAATTTGAAGATCTTCCACGCAAACTTCAATCAACAGATCAGCATGATGTCTTCAAGGCAACCATCAGCATGCCTGTACTTGAATATCTTTCAATGTCAGGAGCCTGCAAGTTTAATACAACGAGCAAATTTGACCTCGGCAGCAATCCTTTTACCGCAAAGATTAGCGGAGCAAGTCGTATCAACAATCTTGAAATGAGAGCCTCCGATGCAAGAATCTATTTAAGCGGAGCATCATCTATGACTATGGTCGGTGATTTTACCAATGTGAATATGGAGCTTTCAGGAGCGTGCCATGCAGATTTCGATGTCGTTGCCGATGAGTTGGATACAGAGGTGTCAGGTGCCAGCAAGGTTCAGATTAAAGCTAATGTCAATAAATTGGACGTTGAGTGTTCAGGTGCTTCAAAAGCACAGATTGAGGGGAAAACCAGAGAATTGGATATAGAATGTTCGGGTGCTTGTAGCGTAAATACAGAAAATTTAGTAGCAGAGGATGTATCTGTCGATTGCTCAGGTGCTTCTAAAGCAAGGGTACGCGTGTTGAAATCTCTCGATGTTGATCTTTCAGGTGCTTCAAGTTGCTATTATAATGCGGATAATGGCATTGATCTGACAATGGATATTTCACGCGGATCTTCTTTAAAAAGAGTGAAATAGTGAAACTTGAACAATTGCAATCGGAACAATTTATGGATAATTGTTCCGATTGTAATTGTAAATATGGACAATTGTCGTGGATAAATTGTGGAGGAGGGTGGTTACAATTGTCGAGGGAGAATGTATGAGGGCAGATTGCAACAATTATCATAAACGCCTGTGTTTTCTTGGTGTGGAATTGTTCTTGAACAGTGAATCAAGTTCATTATCAAGTGGAATGAATGAATGGTGGAAGGTTAAAGGTTAAAGTGTGGAAAGTGTGAATGGTGAAAATGAAAGTGGAAGGTTAAAGTGTGGAAAGTGTGAATGGTGAAAATGAAAGTGGAAGGTTAAAGTGTGGAAAGTGTGAATGGTGAAAGTGAAATTGGAAGTGTGAAGGTGTGGAATGGATGGTTTTGTAATTATTTGCAAAAAAAAACGTAAAGTGGTCAATTTCTCAGATAAGTGTGCAGTACCAAATGAAAAATTATATAACTGATAATCAGTAATATAGTGATTCATTTGGTACACTTCTTTAAAGCTGTGTTACATGGCTTTTATTTTTTTTATAACTTTGATGATTATTAATACCTGATACGAATATGATTTTTTTATTGGATTCTCATTGCGATTCTCCGCTGATGCTCGTTAAAGGGGCTGATTTTGGAAAGAAAGTTGAACAAGGTTATACTCCCGGCAAATTTCCGGTGACCCACACCGATTTTGCAAGGATGAAAAAAGGAGGAGTAAATGGCTCATTTTATGCTATTTATACTTCAAATGCCTTAGCTCCTGACGAGGCTACCCGCAGAGCTTTTGAATTGATTTCAAGAGTGTATGATACTGTAGAACAGAATGGTGACAAGGTTGCACTGACCACTACTGTCGCTCAGGCAAAGAGAAACTGCAAGAACGGACTGATTTCGATTTTCATGGGAATGGAAAACGGGTCACCGATTCAAAAAGACCTGTCGATGCTTAGGATGTTTTATAGGCTGGGTATCAGGTATATGACTCTGACTCATGCCGGAAATAACGAAATATGCGACAGTTGCGCTCCAAAGGAGAAACGATGGGGAGGGGTGAGTCCTTTCGGTCGCGATGTGATTGCAGAGATGAACCGCCTCGGCATGCTGATTGACGTTTCACACCTATCTGACAACTCATTTTGGGATGTCCTTAAATATTCCAAAGCTCCGGTAGTCGCTACCCATTCGTGCTGTCGCGCCCTCTCCGACCATCCGCGAAATATGACGGATGAGATGATCAAGGCTCTTGCCGAGAATGGCGGAGTGCTGCAGATTAATTTCTACCCTGCATTTTTAGATCAGGAGTATGCTGCGAAGTTCTGGGACAAGGCCGATGCGTTTGACATAGCAGATAAGGCTTGGATGAAAGATCAGAATAACAAGGAGTTACAGGATGCCCTGAAAATAGCTACCGAGGAGATGAATGCGATTCCGCGTCCTTCGTACAAAAAAATAGTGGATCATATCGACCATGTAGTCAGTCTGGTAGGGGTAAAGCATGTTGGGATTGGAAGTGATTTTGATGGTATAGAGACCTGTCCCGACGGGCTTGAAGACATCAGCAAGATGCAGAAGATTATAATAGAATTGCGTAAACGTGGTTATAAAGAGCATGAAATAAGGCTGATAGCCGGAGGTAATTTCCTGAGGGTAATGGATGCGGCTCAGAGATTGGGAGAGGAATAGCAGAGGTAATTGCCTGAGGCTGATTGTGGAAGGTGACGGCAGAAGATAACATCAGAAGGTGACGGCAGATGGTAAACGTATGGAAATCTATAGCCAATGTCATCGGCAGGGCCGTAAAGTGGAAGATTAGCGGTTGAATGTCATCGGCAGAGCCGTAAAGTGGAAGATTAGCGATTGAATGTTATCGGCAGAGCCGTAAAGTGGAATGTGAACGGCCAAGGTTAAGTGGCCTGAAGTGATTTGGAACTTTAATAATTATTATAAAATGAAATTTTTTATTGATACTGCCAATTTGGATCAGATTCGCGAAGCTCAAGAGCTTGGCATATTGGACGGAGTTACAACCAATCCATCTTTGATGGCAAAAGAAGGGATTAAGGGACATGATAATGTTATTGCTCACTATCGTCAGATATGTGACATAGTAGATGGTGACGTGAGCGCCGAAGTCTTTGCAATGGATTTTGAGGGAATGGTACGCGAAGGGACAGAGTTGGCGGCTATTCATCCGCAGATTACAGTCAAACTTCCGTGCACTAAAGATGGTATTCGTGCAGTAAAGTATTTTTCGACAAAAGGGATTAAGACGAACTGTACATTGGTATTTACCGTCGGTCAGGCGCTGCTTGCAGCCAAAGCCGGAGCTAAATACGTATCTCCGTTTGTTGGTCGTCTGGACGACATCTCAAGCGACGGTATCGAACTTGTACGCCAAATTGTTGACGTGTTCAGATATTACGGTTATAATACTCAGGTACTTGCCGCTTCAATAAGACACACTCAGCACATCATTCAATGCCTTCAGGTCGGCGCCGATGTTGCAACGTGCCCGCTGAAAGCCATTCTCGGACTGCTTAACCACCCACTTACAGATAAGGGTGTCGAGACATTTGTGGCTGACGCCAAAAAAATGTGTTAAAACCGAAAAGTGTCGAGACCGAAAGGTGTAATTATCAAAAGATACTGATACCGGAAAGTGTTAATATAGAAATATGCCGGTAAATATATAAAAGTGTCGAGACCGAAAGGTGTAATTATCAAAAGATACTGATACCGGAAGGTGTTAATATAGAAATATGCCGGTAACTACCGAAAAGTGTCGAGACCGAAAGGTCCGTATCGGAGTTTTGAGGTGTGTACATGTAAACTAATGAGGCGCTGATGGCTTTGGATATAAGGTGTTCTGCTGCATGAGCATATAATTAATGAGCATTCTGAATATCTCAATGGCACGCTTGTCGGCTTCGTTAGAGCTGCATGAGCATAAATTAATGAGCATTCTGAATATAGGGATGCTCATTTGTTTATAAAATGTGTATAATTTTTATCACATTCTGTTTAAATTTTTGACAAACATCTGTAATTTTGTATGCGGGCCATGAAATGCGTATGGTGTCGGTGTCGTATATTTTTCATGACCAGCTTATAAGAGAAACATGATAAAAGATTGATGAGTAGTGATTTGTGTGGGAGTGTGGGGTATTTGTTTCATGGCGTGAAGTGTCATACAGCGTGATACTTGAATGTTATTGGTAGCAGATTACGGTTGAATTGTGATTCACTATTGTGATGATTGCATTGTTTCCCAAAAGTGGAATTTAACCAAAAGTAATCTATATTCAACTATGAAACAAAACTTATTAATTACATCGTTGGCTATTGTACAGTCCGTAGTGATATTGTTGAATGTGACGATTAAGCTACACAGCAACAATCATTTCTATTCAAATTTATTTAAACATCGTCTGCCGATTAATGATATGCGGGATTCAAAAACACCTATGTCCTATTTGCAAAATGTTGATAATCTTGAATTTGTTAAGAAGCAACTTTTGGATTTGTTTGAAAAAAAGAAAGTTTATCTTGAACCGGACATAAGGATTGGAGACGTGGCAGGAATGCTTCTGACCAATAAGTCTTATCTGTCGAAAGTCATAAAATACAAAACCAACAAAAATTTCTGCCAATTAGTTCATTATTATAGAGTTAATGAGGCAATGCACCAATTTGAGGCCAATCCCGACCTGACAATATATGAATTGGGCAGACTTGTTGGCTATAAATCGATGGCGACATTCAACAATGCTTTCGGGAGAAATACAGGTTACTCTCCGGCAGAGTGGTGCAAATTGTATCTTAAAAAGAATATGATTATTTGTGAAAAGAACTCAATAAAATCAAAAACAAGACAGAAACTGCAGATCTGAAAATTAAAATGTAAATATTGCTGTAAGTATTTAATAATAAGCTAATTATACGGTTTTTGATGGGGGGGGGTACTATTATTTGAATTTTTTGAAAAAAAAACATTTTTTCTTTGGATTTTTCCTTGATTTTTTAATAAATTTGCACAGATAATTTTGTTTGTAAAACGGCTTTTCGACCTGAATTAAATTTTGAAATAAAATACACATTTGCATTAAAGTCTGCCGCGTTGAGGACAGCTCTGTGCGCCGATGATTGGTTTTCAGAATTATTTAATTGATAGAAAAGTTGAAGCTTTTTCAATTATGTCAATTTTTTTGACTTTATTGCAAACCGCAAACCACACCGTTATCATACCTTACTGACTCATACAACGGCTTATCCGTATAACATGTGACTCAGGAGGCATTGCTGTAGGTCTCCACTATCTTTTTTAGATAATCTATTTTAGATAATACGAAAAAAGATATTATATTTGCTCAATGAAAAAGAATCCTTTTGTTTTGACTCCTTATGAGTCTAAAGAGTATTTCTGTGATAGAGAACAGGAATTGAGCATGCTGATGGATTTCGTTAGCAATGGAAGAAACGTGACACTGCTTTCTCCTCGAAGAATGGGGAAAACCGGTTTGATATTCAGGCTTTTCGATGAAATGAGCACCAAACAGAGTGATGTGCAGTGCATTTATCTTGATATTTTCGCCACTGACTCATTGGAATCCTTTGTAAAAGTTCTGGCGAGTGCTGTGTCTTCTGTATTTAGTCAAAATACTAAAATCGGCCGCCAATTTTTGGACTATTTAAAGCATCTCAGACCTCTAATCAGTTATGATCCGATATCCGGTGTACCGCAGATATCTGTTACTTATCAGACTGAAAATGAAAAAGAGCAGACTTTAAAAGGAATATTGGACTTTATCGATTCTCGAGGGGTGAAAGTCCTTCTGGCTATTGATGAATTTCAACAGATAAGAGAATATAAAAATGTCTGCTTTGAAGCCCTTTTAAGAGGATATATACAGATGATGAAGAATACTAACTTTATTTTCTGTGGAAGTAAGAGGAAGATGATGCTTGATATGTTTTCCAATCCAAGAAGCCCATTTTATTCAAGTACAGTTATTTTCCCTTTAGATTCTGTGAATAAAGAATCATATAAGAGTTTTATCACCGCTCTTTTTGCAAAAGATTCACGAACCATTGATGACGATGCTGTAGAGTACATTCTTGATTGGACAAGACTACACACTTTTTATACTCAATCATTATGTAATATGATATACAGCGAAGGTTCATCTCATATAACAATGAAAGAAGTCGACTCAGCTATCGCCATGATTTTGAAACTCAACGAACCCATTTTCTTTCAGTATAGAGAACTTCTCACTTCCGGCCAATGGCAATATCTCGAAGCAGTTGCGAAAGAAGGAGTCATAACACAGCCCACTGCCGGAAAGTTCTTGATGAAATACAAAATAGGCACCCCTGCCAACTCACGACGCCTTCTCTCATCATTACTTGATAAAGAATTAATCCTTAGCACCACCACCCAAGAAGGGACCTCATATCGAGTTTATGATGTGTTTATGGAGAAATGGATGGGAAGGTGAGTGAATATTATGCATAAAATAAAAAAAGAGTTTTATTCTACATATTTGTCGAATCCTTGTGTGGAGGAAATAGTAATAGTTAATTCGGTTTATTGTCATTAAAATATATTTATGAAAGACTTATTGTTAAAAAAAATTGAGAATCGTGAGATTGTTGCCGGGGTCATAGGTCTTGGCTACGTGGGATTGCCACTTGCAGTGGAAAAGGCCAAGGCGGGTTTTAAAACTATCGGATTTGATGTTCAGCAGGAAAAGGTTGACCTTGTAAATGCCGGACAGAACTATATAGGGGACGTGGTTGATGCCGATCTTTTAAAATTGGTTAAAGACGGGCGCCTGTCGGCAACAAGTGATTTCAGTTTTATCAAAGATGTGGATTTTGTGGCTATTTGTGTTCCGACTCCGCTTGATGAACACCAGCAGCCGGATATCAGCTATGTCGAGAGTTCTGCTAAATCTGTAGCGAAGTTTCTCCACAAAAACATGATGGTGGTTCTTGAATCAACCACATATCCCGGTACGACAGAGGAGCTTATCAAACCTATTCTCGAAAGTTCCGGACTTAAATGCGGAGAAGACTTTTATCTTGGTTTTTCACCGGAAAGGGTTGATCCGGGAAATATCATCTACAAGACTAAAAATACACCGAAAGTGGTCGGCGGTCTCGGAAAAGATGCAAGTGAAGTTATTTCAGCCATGTATGAGGCAGTTCTGCAAAATAAGGTATTCAGAGCATCTTCTCCCGCAGTGGCAGAAATGACTAAAATTCTGGAAAATACATACAGAAACGTGAACATCGGCCTTATCAATGAGCTGGCTATCCTTTGCAACAGAATGAATATCAACCTTTGGGAGGTGATTGATGCTGCAAAGACAAAGCCGTTCGGCTTTACTCCGTTCTATCCGGGTCCGGGCCTCGGCGGCCATTGTATTCCTCTTGATCCGTACTATTTAAGCTGGAAAGCGAGAGAGTATGGATTCCATACATCGATGATTGAGTCATCAATGATGGTAAATGACAGAATGCCGGAATATTGTGTGAGCCGTGCGGGTGATATTCTGAACAGATTCAAAAAATCTTTGAACGGATCCAAAGTACTTGTACTTGGCGTTTCATACAAACAGGATATTGACGATTACAGGGAATCTCCGGCAATACGAGTGATAAATGCTCTTATCAAGGAAGGTGCAGATGTTGTTTATTATGATCCTTTTGTATCTCAATATAAAGATAAGGGGAAGGTATTTGTTTCGGAAAAAGAGCTTACTGCTCAGTTGATTGAACAATCAGACATAGTCATAATCACAGCGGCTCATACGACCATTGACTATTCGTTTGTCCAGAAACACGCCAAAGCCATATTCGATACTAAAAATGTCACCAAGTCATTGACTGATCGTGACAATATCGAGGTTCTTTAATATGTCTGACAATTATTTTGTGCATCAGTCAAGTTTCGTTGATGATGGAGTGACAATAGGTGAGGGGACTAAAATATGGCACTTCTGCCATGTTCAGAAAGGTGCCGTCATCGGCAAGAACTGCTCATTGGGACAAAATGTGAACATAGGCAACAATGTCCATGTCGGCAATGGTGTCCGTATTCAGAATAATGTCTCTGTATATGAGGGGGTTGAAATAGAAGATAACGTATTTTGCGGACCTTCGTGCGTGTTTACCAATGTCACGACACCGCGGGCGCATTTTCCCGTACACGGCATTTATGCAAAGACTATTATCAGAGAGGGGGCCTCTCTCGGAGCCAATTGTACCATTGTCTGCGGACACACAGTAGGTAAGAGCGCATTGATTGCCGCCGGTGCAGTAGTTACCAAAAATGTAAAGGACTATGCACTTATGGCCGGTGTACCTGCCGTACAGATCGGATGGGTGTGCGAATGTGGCGAGCGTCTCGGAAAAGATTTATGCTGTAAGTGCGGACGAGAATATCAATTGTCCGGAGAAGATTTAGTGAAGAAATAGAATATAATTGTATGCAGTTCAGAGATTTGAAACATCAGTACGAAGTGCTGAAACAAGAGATGGACACGGCGATGACCCAAGTTGCCGCGTCAAGTGCCTTTATCATGGGCAGGCAGGTGAAGGAACTTGAATCACAATTGGCTGAATATGTGGGAGTAAAACATTGCATTACATGTGCCAACGGCACAGATGCCTTGACTATTGCGCTGAAAATATGGGGAATAGGTCCAGGAGATGCGGTATTTGTCCCGGACTTTACATTTTTTGCTTCAGCTGAAATTGTTTCGCTGGAAGGAGCAACTCCGATATTTGTGGATGTTGACAAGGATACTTTCAATATTGATTCAGAAAGCCTGGAAACAGCTATAAAAAAGGTCATTGAAGAAGGACTATATACTCCGAAAGTGATAATTGCCGTTGACCTTTTCGGACTTCCCGCCAATTACCCGGAGATAAGAAAGATTGCCGACAAATACAATCTTTTCATTCTCGAAGATGGCGCTCAGGGATTTGGAGGGGCGATAAACGGACAGAGAAATTGCAGCTTCGGAGATATTTCCACAACCTCGTTTTTCCCGGCCAAACCTTTAGGATGTTATGGTGACGGAGGGGCTGTATTTACAGATAATGATGAATGGGCTTCACTTGCCGATTCGTACAGAGTACATGGAAAAGGCTCTTTCAAATATGACAATGTCCGTATTGGACTCAATTCAAGGCTTGATACATTACAGGCGGCGATATTGCTTGTCAAGTTAAAAGCCTTTAAGGATTACGAACTTACAGATGTCAACAAGGCCGCGGAATCATACACGGGGATTTTGTCGGATAAGGTGAAAACTCCTGTGATTCCACAAGGTTATTATTCAAGCTGGGCACAATACACTATACAATTGGACAGCAGAGAACAACGTGACAGAATCCAGGCTTCCTTAAAAGAGGCAGGTATTCCTACCATGGTTTACTACCCGATCGGAATGCACGCTCAGACGGCTTTTGCTCCAATGAGAGATCGACAGAGCAAGTGTCTTAATACCGAACATCTGTGCGATGTGGTACTTTCACTTCCGATACATCCGTATATCACGGAAGAAGATGTGATAAAAGTTTGTAAGGTTCTGATTTCCAATCTGTAATTTTAAGCAGGATATGTTTTCCGGTATAAGAAAAGTGTTGATGGTATGTCTGTCGGATCTGCTGTGGGTATTACTTATCCTTTTTGTGTTCCGGTGGATAGTTCCTCTGCCAAAGTGGTATTATCTCGTGGCGACTGCTTTTCTGTGGGTATTTATAGGGATAATCACATACAAATTGCGTTTTGACGAATATCGCAAGACTTATTCCGCCCTTTTCGCAATATTGTTAGTCGATGCCGTATCAAGTGCCTTGATTTTTTATCTTTTCCAAAGGTTATTTCCCGATAAAAATATAGGTTGGACATATATTTTTATACCTATAGCCATCCTTTGCGGTGAATTGATATTGTTTACTCTCTATAAAAGGATAGTACTCGACAAGATATCGTACTTTTACGAATCCGTGACACCGGAATCGACAGTCGAAGATGGATGGCATGAATCTCTTAAGTGTAACCTAAACTCACTTCCGCCTGATTTGGAGATGCTTGTAAACAATATCAGAAATATGAAGGGTAATCAGGCAAGGCAGTGGATTGTCGAAAACAAAGATAAATTTTCCGAAGGAACATATATTTTGGAGAGCACAGATCCGAAACAGCTGTATAAATATGCTGATAAACAGGTGAAAATATTGATTTTGGTCAACTCTTTAGGTTCGATATGGCATCTGAACACATTTTTGGCAAATGCCAATATGTTGCTGTGCAGCGGCGGATACATTGCAGGACACTGTCTTACTTCCGGCTTGAAAAGAGATATGATCAGACAAAGCAATCCTCCCATTATCAGTCATATAATGATATTTGCAGATTATTTGTGGCATAGAGTGATACCCAAACTGTCGCTTACAAAGCAAATCTATTTTTTTATGACAAAAGGGAGAAACAGAGAGTTTTCGAGGGTGGAAATACTCGGTCGTGTATGTATGGCGGGCTTCGATATTATAGATGACGATGTACGGCAGGGAAATTTCTTTGTGACGGCCCGGAAAACGGGAATACCTGTGTCCGCAAAACCAAATACCGGGCCGCTTATAAGATTGAAACGTATCGGAAAGGGGGGTAAACTCATAGGAGTCTATAAATTTCGCACCATGCACGCCTATTCGGAATATCTGCAGGGTTATGTCTATAATCATTGCGGACTTCAGAGCGGAGGCAAGATGAATCACGATTACAGAGTTACGACTATCGGACGTATTTTCAGAAAATACTGGATAGACGAACTGCCGATGCTTATCAACTGGATAAAGGGAGAGATGAAACTTGTGGGAGTAAGACCGTTGAGCGAGCACTATTTCAGCCTTTACACACCAGAAATGCAAGATCTGAGAATCAAAACAAAACCCGGACTTATCCCTCCGTTCTATGCTGAAAAAGCAATCCCGGTATCGTTGTCAGACGTACAGGCAAACGAGCGCAGATACCTCGAACAATACCTCAAACATCCAGTCAAGACAGATTGGAAATACTTCCGGGGCGCAATGAAAAACATAGTGTTCAAAGGAGCAAAAAGTAGATAGAGAAGATGATTATACAAATTGTCAGGTATGGACGAGAACTGATAGTTGATGTTACTCCTAAAGGAGAACAAGGGCATGCCATATCGGCCAAATGTCACATCAAAAATCAGCCAAATGTCACATCTGTGCTGTGTGAAAAATTTGATTTACAAAATAGTATGTCTATCTTGCGTCATTGTTTATAATGTTGTGTCTTATGAAGGATTATAAGAAAAGAATAGCTGACGATATTTTGAATGACAAACTTGAAGCTATGGGAGCTGTTTTGGTTGAGGGTCCAAAATATTGTGGTAAGACCACTTTGGCTTGCCAACATTCTAATAGTGCGCTTTATATGTCTGATCCTGACACCAAAAACCAAAACATATTATTGGCTCAAACAAACGTACGGCGGCTTTTACAAGGTGATACTCCAAGGTTGATTGAATACATAAAAGAAAACATCATCATAGACAAATATCTGAATTAAGAGTGGAAAATATCTTTCCTGTCAATGACACCGCAATCGAGATGAATCGCGCCGGCGACCACGGAATACCCGTCCCGGACTACACAGAAGAAAACGTGTCAACAAAGGTGGTGAAAATTATACAATCCTATACGGGGATTGTAGATAAGATGGTTTGGAGGAAATAATAATAAATCATGTCCTATACATCATTTGAGTTCTTAATATTCTTTCCGGTAGTTTTTTTAGTTTACTGGCTCCTATGCAGGAAAAGCAAGACACTGCAGAACGTGTGGATTGTGTGTGCAAGTCTGTTTTTCTATGGATGGTGTGATTGGAGGTTTATGGGACTGCTATTGGTGAGTGCTTTTTCTACGTATCTGGCAGGTTTATGGATGGAAAAGGAGGATACTAATGATAAAAAGAGGTGGTTAATATCTTTTGGTTCGATAGTGTTGAATTTAGGGATACTTTTTTTCTTCAAGTATTATAACTTCTTCGTTCAGGCTTTCGCTGACGCTTTTACTCTCTTCGGAAAAGAATTGTCGGTATCAACTCTTAATATAATTCTTCCTATAGGAATCAGTTTTTATACATTTTCGGCATTAAGTTATTCAATAGATGTTTACAGGAGGAGGGTCAATACTACAAAAGATATTCTGGCGTATCTGGCATACGTACTCTTTTTCCCGTCATTACTAAGTGGGCCCATCAGCAGAGCTGCGAAACAACTTCCTCAATACTTAGAAAAGAGGGAGTTTAGGTATGCGGAGGCAGTAAATGCTTGTAAAATAATTTTATGGGGGGGTGCTTAAATTATGCGTAGCGGATCGTTTGGGAATTTATGTAGATGCTGTTTACGGAAATATTGCACAGCACAACGGAACGACTCTATTTCTGTCACAAGTATTATACACGATTCAGATATATGCAGATTTCGCAGGGTATTCATTAATGGCGATAGGTTGTGGAAAACTTTTAGGAATAGAATTACAGACTAACTTCATAAGACCATATTTATCAAAGACAGTAACAGAATTTTGGAGAAGATGGCATATATCACTCACCACATGGTTCAGAGATTACATCTACTTCCCATTGGGAGGAAACAGAGTAAAAAAGATGAGATGGATTATGAATATTATGATAGTTTTCATAATCAGTGGTCTTTGGCACGGTGCAGCATATACTTTCCTGATATGGGGCGCACTGCACGGAATATGTATGATTCTCGAAAGACTTCTTTACAGAGATAAAATGAAACAAATAAGCGATAGAATAACTTTTCCCAATGTAATAAGAATCTTTATAACTTTCAATATCGTTTCTCTCGCTTGGATATTCTTCAGGACAGCCAACATAAGCGATGCTTTCGAAATTATAGGGAAGATATTTACTTCCACCGGAAAGATATTTTTAGATGCAGATTCTATGGTTTATGGTTTCGCTTTTGTCGCACTGCTTTTCTTAAAGGATTTCATGGATGAATTCTTCCCCGGGAAGGTACTGCTATTCAATAATAAGCATTTAGTGGTCAGATGGATTAGTTATGTGGCAGTTGTGTGCCTGATTCTGCTTTTTGGTGTGTTGGACGGAGGGTCATTTATTTATTTCCAATTTTAGAGGGTGATGAATAAGACATTAAAGACATTTCTTGTAAAGGTGTTGATTATTATGGCTGTCTTGGTCGTAGTGGATCAGGGAGTAGGGGTGGCTTATAAATGGTTGAGAGGGGAGGCGTTGGAAAGGAATCCGTATAAGGAAAATCAGAAATTAGCTTTTATGGCAGAGAAAATCAATACGGACGTGGTGATAGTGGGGGCATCAGATGCATCGCATCACTACATATCAAGCATGATACAAGACAGTATCGGAATGAGTGTGTATAACTGCGGTCAAGACGGATGTTTTTTTATCTACCAGAATTGTGCAATTAATTTGATGATTGAGCGCTATTCACCAAAAGTTATTATTTGGGAGATGATGGAAGATTGCCTTTCGGGTGACATAACATCTAATCATGAGTACCAAAGCATAAACCTTCTTTATCCTTATTATTCAAATGACTATTGTCACAAGGTAATAAATGAGAAAGATAAATATCAGAGATATAGAATGCTGTCAATGATGTATAGAAATAACTCTTACTTGAGAAGATACATTTTTTCTCTAATTAAATCAAAGTCTTCAAATGATTCGGCTGGATATGAACCTCTTTTTTCGGCTGTGGATAATTATCCATCAATGCTGATTGAAAAGGATATTCATCAAGATATTAATGAGAATAAAGTGAAAATGCTTACTAAGACCATTGAAAATTGTCGGAATAAAGGAGTGAAACTCGTTTTAGCTTCTTCACCGGGTTTTACAGATGGGACTGTATTTAGTTCGCTTCAATTCAAGAAGTTAGAGGAAGTGGCAGC
>JAQUBZ010000040.1 GCA_028686425.1 Bacteroidales bacterium
GCAAAAAATGGCTTTAGTGCCAGCTTGCAAACTTACGAGTTCTAATCGAAAAATAATTTTTGCCTTGTAAAATACTATACATTAATTAATTAAACTATGTCCGAGACAATTTCTCCGGACAGCAATGTTATGAATTATTAACTTACCTTTACAAAAATAAACAATATAGCAATAGTAGAGAATAATATATTATAAATTAAAGCATTAGCTATTATTCGCATTCAAAACAAAAGCATCGGAAACTCTTGATTTGAAGAAATCGGATAAAGCAATTTCTAAAGGAGTGAAAAACTGTCCTTTTTTCTTTTTTAGAGATGCCATATCCATTGAAGAATATGCAGCACCCACCCTTTCAGCATAGGAAGAAGGCAATTCTCCATGAAATGGAATTAATTCAATACTCTTCATTTTTGATTTGTTATAACTTATACGGGTAGAAAATTATCAGAAATAATACAATGTGTATTATTTTCCGAAAATCAAGACAGAATCCCAATCGTAATAAGATACTTAATTCTATTTTGAACATCCACAATATTAAGATTCAATCTATCACATGCCTCATGCAAAAAAATATCACTATTATATTGTACATCGTCACTCACCCCATTTTTATTAATTATTCCAACTATTTGTCCCAATTTGAATGTAATAAATTCAGTGACATAGTAATCTGCTTGATCTATCAAGGCATCATCTTTCACAGCTTGAGTCATCAGTCTGACTAATATCTCCAAGTATCCAATTCTATATTTACTAAATTTGATTTTTGTCTGTATTCCGGTAATACTGTCTTTACGTTGTCGATATAAATGTGATGGAAATGGTATCGAAGCTATCTGTGTTTTTTTAAATAAAAAGCAAATGAAATCAGCAAAATCCTCAAATTCAATTATTTCATAACTTTTATCAATAACCCTATCTATTAAATCATTATATTTTTTTATAACAGATAACCTATATGCTTTTGTCCATCCAATACTACTCACATAGCATAATGATGGAAGTGATATTTTTTTGAACTCGTCTTTTTGTACCATAATATTCTGGAATAGTAAAGACATTTTCTCCATGGCTAAATAATTCACAATCCTATTGTGTATTGTACCACTTTGATTAGTAATGTCAAATTGTTTATCACCAAAAATAGAAAAAGGCATCAGGCAGATATTGGCATTTTTACTTTTCATATTATCCACAATGTTGTAAATAATATTTTCGTTATACAATTGATCATCGTCATCAAGAAAAACAGCAATGCAATCATCATCACACTCTTCATTTTTTGCTAATGATTCAAATTGTTTCTTTATCTGAATTGAACATCCGGCACTCCCAAGAAATTTGCGCGATGTAGTATTTTCACATTGGCAATAATGTATTTTTTTAGAAAAGAATGTACTATTAATAAGTTTAAAAGCCTCACTCTTCTCTGATAGGTCTGAATTCATGTTCCTATCTTCCATTACTATGATTTCTATATTGCTATATGACTGTTTCAATACAGAATTAATAGCTTCTTTGAGATATTTGACAGAATGTACATTATTATCACAAGTTCTAATCAAAACAAAGACACGGATTTCCATAATAATCTCTGGTTATTCATAAATGATTTTATTTTTTTCGAATTCGACTTCTTCTTCCATTATTGCTCCCAAATTTAATTTTTCAAAAAAATCTTCCCCTATCCAATTCCCTTTTCTTTTATTCAAGATAAAAGAACGTGCATCCATAAATGTAATATTTGGATCAATTTTTTTCATGAATGAAAAAGTCATATTTGCCAAATGAGATTGTCTGTTAATCAAAGCATCCAGATACTGTTTCATAACCTGTCGGTTATAGCGTGGTGAAGACAAGTAAGCTGCTGTTACATCCACATCTACGTATATATTTTTAATATGCAGTTGTAATGTATGGAAATCGGAAACCAAGTTTTTAGGAATTGCGTTTAATGTATCCAGACTTAGAAAGAAACTGCATGATTGGTCCAATTCCTTGATTTTTAATATATGTCGCGGTGAATATTTCGTTCGATCTACATTAATGGCAGACAATACAATAGCATTTCTCCAACAGTGTCTTAACATATCATATCCAAATGAAAGCAACTGCCTTTTTTTTATTTTTCGATTCTGATTTGTCAATATCATACTGAATATTAAAGCAAATATTGCTCCAGTAAATGAAGCAATAATAGTCATCATTCCATTATTCATATTTGTAGTATTTTTTTATTAAGTTTCTTCTGCTATCTACATACCACGTAAAAAAACAGACAGACAGACACCCCAAAAATGCTCCCAATGCGCACTTAATAGAGTCATTAGTAAACGAACAGAAGAATGTGGCATTAGTTTTAATGGTTATAGTGTGTGAAAAACCGCTGCTTTCTACAATATTCTTTTCTTGTATACGTGTTTTTTTACAAGGGCTCAAAAATATTGAAGATATTGATAGTACCATCAATGCAAAAAAAATTGATCCTACCAAAAATCGCCAGAACAAAGACCAATTAGCTTTCCCTTTTTCTTTTCTTTTTTCTTTATCATTTTTATTTATGTTATTGATTAATTCATTTAATTCCTGCCACTCTAAAGCTAAATTTGAGACATTTTTTAATTGTGAAATATTCTCTAACTTTGATTCGTTTATTTTGTTAATGACGTCATTTATCGGTTGCTCTTTTACTTGTTCCATAGTTCAATTTTTATAATTGTTATTTATTTCCATATATTTCTGTTTCATCGCAAGGATGCATATTTTATTGCGATAAAGATATCTTTAAATAGTTCAAACTGGCTCTCTTTTGAAATCTTTTCAGCTTTATTTTCCTGTTGAATGGCACCAATACCGATGCAAGAAAAAATTGAAATAATTAATGCTATTATAGCCATTACTTTCCAACCATCAAACATAAAATTCTTTGCAGTATTCTCTGTTATCTGTTCAACATGAGGATTGATAGTTTCTATCGATTGAATTGTAGAATCAATCACGTACAAAAAGTAAGAAATGTGTTCATAAAAAATAGTTTAAGTTGTATATCGACTTCAAAATTAAGAAATTATCAAAGAAAGTGCAAAAAATAATAACACAATTATCTGATGATGCAACTTTATGTATAAATCAAATTTATTTTCAACAGATTTTCTCTAAGAAGTGCATTTCTATGAAACCTCAGAAAAATATACCTTCGAATTCCTACCAAAAACTGAAACAAATAGAAAAGTTTACAAAAGTTTGCGAACTTGGTTGAACTTTCAAAAGTTCACCGAAATAAAGGAACTGCAGTTTATATGATGCTTACAATATAAGGATGGCCGCAAAAATTTGAAATGACTAAAGAATCCCCCAAATCCTCTTCTGACGGCCCGATTTCAGGGGAACGGGAAATAGAACGGAGTATTTCATTTTCAGGAATTGAGTTTGTTCCTATTATATCTCAGGGTAAATTTCCTAATAATATTCCTAATATATTTCCTAATAAAATCCGCAGACAATATCC
This sequence comes from Bacteroidales bacterium, assembly GCA_028686425.1. Classification (GTDB taxonomy): domain Bacteria; phylum Bacteroidota; class Bacteroidia; order Bacteroidales; family UBA932; genus Cacconaster. Next base: position 3,512 of record JAQUBZ010000040.1, read on the forward strand.
AAGGGTTTCTTAGTTGGTGTGGCATATTGTTTCCGTTTTTTGTGGTGTTTTACTTCCGTTTTTTGCGGTAGTCTGTATTATGCAAATGCGATTATTCGTATTAAAAACGCATAATTATTGTAAACATTCATATTAAAAACGCAAATTATTACTATCTTTGCAGCATAATTCAATGTAACAATGAAAAGAGACATAATAAGGCAGTTGTTGAAATGGAAAGATTCTGATGATCGCAAGCCGCTGATACTTACCGGTGTGCGCCAATGCGGAAAGACATATTCTTTAAAAGAGTTTGGTACCTGTTATTTTGATGAAGTAGCTTATTTCAATTTTGAACAGAATCAATTTATTGCATCGGCATTTGAGTACGATTATGATGTTGAGCGTATCTTGAGAGAACTTACGACAGCCGTTCACGGGAAGAAAATTGCCGCAGGCAAGACTCTCGTTGTTTTTGATGAGATTCAGGCATGTCCTAAAGCCATCACATCACTGAAGTATTTCTATGAAAATATGCCTGAATTGCATTTGGCATGTGCAGGTTCATTACTTGGGGTTGCATTAAATCATGAGAATATTTCATTTCCGGTGGGCAAGGTTGACAGATTGCAGATGTATCCTATGTCTTTTATTGAGTTTTTAAAAGCCGATGGTATGGAAGATTTAATACAATTGGTTGATAATTACGATAATACACGTGAGATACCGGAGATGTTCAGTTTGCCTCTTTCCAAAGCCTTGAAAAACTATTACATTGTCGGAGGAATGCCTGAGGTGGTGAAGAAATGGGTTAATACACATGATTATGTTGATGTTGACAAGATTCAAGACAATATTTTGACTGATTATTCGAGCGATTTCTCCAAACATGCGCCTATTAACGACATCCCGAAACTCGGATGGATATGGGATTCTGTGTCACAACAATTAGCAAAGGAGAACAACAAGTTTGTCTTTTCTCATGTGAAAGCCGGAAAACGTTCTGCCGAGTTGGAAGATGCCTTGCAATGGCTTGTTGATGCAGGTTTGATTTATCGTTTAGAACTTGTCGAGAATGCAGAACTTCCGCTTTCGTTTCATGCAAATGCCACAAGTTTTAAGGTTTATATGGCTGATAATGGTTTATTACGAAGGAAATCAGGCATTTCGGCAAAGACTATTGTGGAAGAAACAGAGTTGTATAAAAATTTCAAAGGAGCTTTCACCGAGAATTATGTGATGACGGAATTAATAAAACTTGGTTTTAAACCATATTTCTGGCGTTCTGGCAACACGGCCGAGCTGGGTTTCCTCATTGAAGCCAACGACAGAATAATTCCAATTGAAGCCAAAGCCGAAATAAGCACAAAGGCAAAGAGTTACGGACAATTTTGTAGAAAATACAGGCCTCAATACGGTTTTAAGCTCTCCATGAAAAATGTTGGCAACAATAGTGTCGAGCAGACCATGACATACAGTTTGCCGCTTTATTTGATGTGGAAAATCAAGAAGTATTTATAATTGGCAAGTTCGGAGCATAATCTCTGAAAATGACTGAGTGGTTTTCAACCGGAAATCAGCAGATGGCCCGATTGCCATGATTTAGTAGTATTTTCCGATGCCGCCGTAGCCGTTGATCAGTTTATTGTCTCTTGTCTTGGCTATGAAGTGGTTGAGACGTTTGTCAAATTCTTTTTGGCAGATTCGTGCAGATTCGATGTATGCTATGCGGATTCTCTTGTAAGAGTCTGAAAATCGCTCGTAGTTGTACCACACCGCCTCGTCTTCTTTGAGTCTTGAAATGATGTCCTCCGGAAAGACAAATGGTTCAGAGACTATCCGTCTGATTTTCTCTTCAAATCGCGGATGAATCATCTTGTTGTCCAACAGCCATTTAAGTCGTTCAATATTGGATTGTGAGTATTTGCTTCTGGGATTTCTCGGAGTGAAGCGCTGAAGTTTGTGCTCCTTGTCAAGGGCTTTGACAGTGCTGTCAATCCATTCGAAGCAAAGTGCCTCTTCTACTGCATCATTGTACAGAATCGCTTTTTCGTCTGACAATTTGGTGGGAAATACAAACCATATTTCTTTGGCTGTCTCAAAATTGTCCATCAGCCATTTTCTCCACTCTTCCCTATTCTCAAAATAGTGTATTTTATCATTTGTTGTCATCTGATTTTTTTTAGAAATAATCACTATCTACCTTTGTTATGAGGAATTGAATAAATGTCCACTTGTTGTGATTTGGTGGCAGAGGTCCCTGACACACCTGTATCACCGATGACAATCACATATTTCCACCATCCGGATGCCGAAGAATACAATTCACCGGCATCATAGTATCTGTTACGCCCCACAGGAGTGCCATCCGCATACTTTTTATTGAAAGAATATGGATCATATGTCTGAAGATAATCAAATTTCTCTGTCCTCACATATCCCTTTACTACAATAAAATGGCCCCATTCGGGTGAAGTATCGTAAAATTTGCCCACTCGCTGCAGATAGTCATTTCCGCGAGAGACAAGATTCATATCGAGACACATAATCACAATATTGCCATTGTCAATCTGATTCATGATCACATCCATATCAGACAAAGCTATAGTTCTGTTAGTCACTCCATTATCATTAAGATAGTTGATAATGTCGCTCGTGTACCACCATCCTCCTGTGGGACGATAGGCCTTACGCGCATCGGACACGCCCTTGTCAAAATACATCTTTGACCATTTTACAGACATTGTGGTACTTGCAGGACCGCAATTGACACTTGAATAACTACCGGTTTCTCCCTGATTGAAATACCATTCATATGACCTGTCATTGCTTTTTGAGGTAATGGCTTTCCCCACAAGACCCCACTGGTGATAATAATCCGATATTACCTTACCATCCTGAGTAATAGTGAGAGTATCGGATGAAGTACCGGATACAGAAGCAAAAGCAATTTTGGCGGAACGTGTCACCCCTGTGGTATTGTCCGTCAATTTCAGAAAAGCGAATTTATTGCCTGTGCCCTTTCCCTGAAAGCTCACCCAGTTTTGCGCCCCGTCAGGAATATTCACATTGTAATCAGTATTGGCCGAAACAGCCACTCCTACCTCTTTTTCATCGGCATACACCACATAATTGTCGTATTGGAGCAGAATATACGAATTATCATCCGGTACGGGTGGAACAGGAACAGGGTCCTTCCCACATCCGACTATCAGACAACCAAGCAGTAATATCGATATTATTTTATTCATCGGCAGCATTTATGGCCGACCAATATACAAATTTGCAGACATCTTCCAAAGTTTGGGCATCAATTGTCGGCAGATCATCCTTTGGAGAGTGGTAATAACCTCTTCTACCTCCAAAGGCACGTGTATCGACGGTAGGGTATCCTGCCTTCATAAATACGGCACCATCGGTTCTCGGTCGGGTAATATACTGAGTAGAGCCTGCACGGAATGGTCTGTGAACATATTCCGACATCGCTCTGCTGAAATATTTTTCTATTTGAGGGGTATCATAGCCGTATGTCACCCCTATAGTATTACCAATCCCTACCTGTTCGAGGTTGATAATCAGCTTTACTTTCTCTTTTGGGACAAGAGGATGCAGAGTATAATATGTGCTGCCTGTCAATCCTGCCTCTTCACCATCAAGGTTCAGAAAAATAATCGACCTTTTAGGCTTAGTTTTGGATTTGGCAACAGCCTCAGCCGCCCCCATCAATACCGCTGTTGACGAATTATTGTCGTTTGCACCGGCAATGTGATACGGAATCATCCCGAGATGATCGAGATGAGCCGAAACGATGACATATTCATCACATAACACAGGATCCGACCCTTTGATGAAACCAACTACATTTTTACCGGTGGCATCGGGATTGTAAGTGGTTATCATATTGATATTTGCCTTTTTGCCCATATCAAAAGAGGCCGGTTTGCGGGTCTTTCTGATAGTCTCTATTGTCTCTTTGTAGGTTTTGCCTGTCCCTAAAAACAAGTCATCGACCATCGGTTCTGTAACATACGCATATACAAAGTTTTCGTCTCGTCCGTTGTTCGGACCGGGAACCCAATAATAGAGCATTCCTATGGCACCGTGATTGACTGCATTTTCCACTTTGGAGTGGTGTAATGTATGTTTGTACCACATCAGCAAAGTGTCCCTATTTCGGCTCGTATTCGGAGTTTCACCCTCAATGAGCACAATCTTTCCGCGAACATCTATCCCGGCATAGTCATCATAACCAAGTTCCGGAGCACAAACACCGTATCCTGCATATACTACATCGGCAGTGATGTTTCCATTGCCGGAAGTGCCTCCTGCATACCAACATTCTGCCCACGGATATGATTTGGTGATATATGTAATCTCCTTTTTCTTCTTTTTGGAGTTATCGGCTATTGGAAATAGTATATTGACATAACTTCCATACTGAACCTCAACACACGGATGAGGATAATACTGAACATAGTCGGGAGCCTCGCTAAAAGGCTTCAAATTCCACTCTTTAAACAATCCTGCTGCCCAATTTGCCGCTTTTTCCATTCCCGGAGAGCCTGCAAGGCGTCCCTGATAGGATGAATCTGAAAGTTCTGCAACATAGCCATATAACTTATCCGAGCGGATATTGTCAAACATGGAGTCAAGGTAATCCCGAGTTTGGGCGGGATTAACCTGCCCAAACATGGAACTACTGCTTAAAGTAATTAATAACCAAAGAAATATTGTGTGTTTAGTGTTCATTATTCTCTTGAATATTCCGGATTCTGTTGCATATCCGAATTGATTTTAAATTGTTCTGCAGGGATTGGAAGAACTACTTTATAATAGTTCCAATCTATCTCCTGAGGCACATTTGCAAGATGGTAACCACCTTTACGATAAATAGTCCTGCCATTTCTGATCATATCGAAAAACCTGTGACCTTCACCTATCAGCTCTTTTCTCCTCTCAAGAAGTACTCTGTCAAGGGTGAACTGATCCATTGTAACGACATCGTCAGGATTGGCTCTCATCGAAATCGCATTGAGATATTCCAAAGCTTTTGCCTTGTTGGAGCCCGATTTGACACCTGCCTCGGCAGCAATCAGATAAACTTCCGACAATCTGAGCACCATGTAATTATTTTCAGTAGCAGGAGTTCTGTATGCAGGGCCGGGATATTTCATAAGCCACCATTTATTGATTCCGTTCTGAGTAACTTTGCCAAGCAATTTACCGCGGACATCATCAGGATCTGAAGCCATAAGGTCGTAAAATTCCCTTGTGGCAACCATGTCTGCATAACCCCACCAATGGTAAAGATATGAAAGCGCATTCCAACTTGGATTATCGGTAGTCAGATTGGCTATTTCAAACAGAGATTCGCTGCCGAACTTGTTGTTCAAATCAAACTGACTGATATAATTGGCATTCGTGGCAAGTTTGTACTGTGTGCTCTTCAACTCTTCAATCAAAGAACTTGCAGTCTGATAAGCTTCAGCATTTTTTTCACAATAGAGATATACTCTTGCGAGCAATGCTCTTGCTGCATATTGGTTGATTCTCCCGTCATTTTTGGAGGTTGACAGCATAGGGATGGCTTTTTGCAGTTCGGCTATTATAAAGTCATAGCACTCTGCAACTGTATTTCTGATTGGATTTTCATCAAATCCGAGAGGATGGTCTATAATAGGAACTCCCCATGAAGCGCCTTTATCTTTTGCATACGGATAACCGAAGCAGCGGGTCAGATCGAAGTGGGCCAATGCTCTTGCTGCAATTGCCTGACCGACAAAATCACTCAATTCGGCTTGTGAAGCATCTTTGACTTTATTGTCATTTACAGCCTGAAGGATATTGCTTGCCTGTCTGATGACATACCAAGGTCTTCCCCAAAGATAACCTGCTCTCAAAGAAGATGGAATATGCTCATACATATAGCAATAGTAAGCATGTCGGCTGTTGGAATAGAGACTTTGTACGTCATCTCCTTTCACATCGCCGTAGAAAAACATTGCAGCCCCGTAATATCCCTGACTTGCCATCAGGTCATACATTCCGTTTACGGCATATTCAACATCGTTTTTTGTCTGAATGGCATTGTCCGATGTAATAGAGGTACTCGGGTATTGTTCTAAAAATTTCTCACCGCATGAAGCGACCAAAAGAACAACTGATATTAATAATATTAATTTTTTCATATTTATTTCTCCTTTTGTCATTTTACGTTAAAAACCAAGTTCAATTCCAAGAGCATAAGTTCTCAACGGTGGAACATTGAAATAAACTACCCCCTGCAATTCAGGGTCGTATTCTTTATATTTGGCCCAGGTCAGAAGATTTGTACCTGAGAAATAGATCTTTGCAGACCTGAATTTGATGCTCTCAAGCAGCTTGTGAGGTAGAGAGTAGCTTAATGTCAGGTTCTTAAGTCTGATATGGTCTGTACTGTGAACACCTCTTGACGAGTTGAACCATCCCCCATATTGTTGGCCCGAAACATACCTCGGAACATCTGTGACGTCACCGGGCTGTTGCCATCTTTCTCTCAAAGCGACACTCTTGTTGCCACTTGCAGAGTATCCGTCATCCTGAGTAGCATACATTACATTGTCGTAACTATGACCACCGAGAGAATATGTAAAGTTGAATGACAGAGCGATTTGTCTGTATTGCAAAGTATTGATGAAACCACCTGTCAGCCAAGGATAAATGTCGGCCACAATGGTTTTGAACGCATTATTGGGATTATTGACAATATCTCTCGATACGGTTCCGTCATCATTCTTTTTGTTGGTATAGTATTGCGGGAGACCTGTCTGAGGGTCAACTCCGGCATATTCCCTCAAATAAAGAGAACCGTATGAATAACCTTCTCTTCTGATATATCTTCCATCTTCATATTCGGAAACATCTGCAAGTTTGACAATTCTATTCTTATTGCTTGCAAAATTGATGGATGTAGTCCAGTAAAAATCCTTTCTGTCGATGTTTGTTGACATAATTTCAAGTTCAAAACCTTTGTTTTCCATTTCACCAACATTGTCGATAATAGTATCGAAACCTGAAATATTGTTGACCGTCTTGCTCATCAGCAAATCTTTAGTATATCTTCTGTACCAGTCGAATGTAACATTGATTCTGATGAAAAGGCCAAAATCGAGGCCGATATTTGCAGCATAGTTTTTCTCCCATGACAAGTTAGGATTGGCGATTGTACTCTCAACGAGAGCAGGATAGCCATTATATGAGTTGCTGGTAGAGTATGTACCATAAAATCCGTACAATGAGTATGGCAGGTTACCATTCACTCCGTAAGAAGCTCTTACTTTCAAATCGGACAGCCATGATTTGGCATTGGCCATAAAGTCCTCTTCTATAGCTCTCCATGAACCGGAAACAGCCCAGAAATTATCCCATCTGTTGCCCGGAGCAAGTCTTGACGAACCGTCACGGCGGAAACTCAATCCTACATAATATCTGCTGTTGTAATCATAGTTTACTCTGGCAACCCATGAAACCATATTTTCGTGAGTCTGAGATTGTGAAGTCTGTTTAGGTGTTGTTGCATTATCGAGGTCGATATTGACCAACTGACCGTAACCTGTTGCCCTTGCGTATGCATAGTCGGTATTTTTGCTCTGTACTTCATACGCAGCGGCAGCATCAATATTGTGCCTGCCAATCTTCTTGACGTAACTGAGCAGAGTATTTGAGTTGAAGTTAATTCTCTGGTAGAATCCCATGCGGGCATCACCGCTGTCTTTCATACCGTCATGGCTTAATGGAGACCAATATCTGAACTCTTTTGTATAAGCCATATCCACATTAAAGGTGGTTGAGAGCTTCAACCCCTCAATGAAAGTATAACCCGCATCTATTGAAGCGAATGTCCTTGCATTTTGAGTATAATACTTGTTGACCGTATTTTCATAAATAGGGTTATAATTGCCGTTCAACGGAAGATTGGTATTGTAACTTCCATCCTTGTTATAGATCGGGTCGGAAGGGGTAAGCGAATAGCGGGAAGTATAGAGGGCACTTGCATAGTAACCGTCCTCAGGAGTGGCCTTATTGTCTGTCAAAGAGATTAAGGCATTCATTCCCAACTCGAAATTCCTGTATTTATTGTTGAAGCCCAATCTCCCGCTGAATCTTTCAAATCCGGAATTTAGTGAAACACCTTCCTGATTGGTATAGTTCAAACTTCCCGTAAATCGGGTATTGTCCGAACCTCCTATTGCAGAGAAATCGTAATTTTGTTGAAGACCTCTTTTGAACAGAGCTCCAACCCAGTCGGCATAACCTCCTTCCGGCATTGCAGCATAATTGTCTATGACACTATTGGCGTATGCCTGAGCTTCGGCCAAAGTCTTGCCCTTATCCATTTGATTGTTCACAAAACCTTCATATATCAATGATCTTCTTTCGTCTCCCCCCATGAACTCTCTATAATTGCACGCAAAGTCGGATACTCCGATATTGGCTTTCACATTGTACATGGTCTTTCCCTTGACACCTTTTCTCGTATTGATCAGGATTACACCATTTGCACCTCTTGCACCGTACAGAGAAGCAGAAGCAGCATCTTTCAATACCGTAATGCGTTCGATGTCGGCCGGATTGATGGTTGATAATATGCCGAGACCTCCGGCATTATTGGAGTCATTACTTAAGTTGGCCGAACTGATTGGAACACCGTCAAGCACATACAAAGGTTCGTTTGAAGCGTTGATTGAGCCGCGTCCTCTGACACGGGTGGTGGTAGCCGAACCAGGTTGTCCTGAAGTTGAGGAAATGGTGACACCCGGAACATTACCTTCCAGCATCTGCGTGAATGATACGATTGGAAGCGATTTGAGTTTCTCGGCAGAAACCACGGAAGCAGAGCCTGTGTAAGTTGATTTTTTGAAATTACCGTAACCTGTGACAACCACTTCGTCAAGAACATCTATATGAGGTGTCATTTCAATATCCAACCATGTCCGGTCGTTCAGTGCAACTTCTTTGTCTTTCATACCGAGAACTATAAACTGAAGTGTACTGTGAGGGTCGGCTTCAATAGAAAAGGCCCCATCCATATTGGAAACAGCATTGGTATTGGTTCCCTTTACTATGACGGCAACCCCGGGAAGCGGCTCTCCGATGTTATCGACAATTATTCCCGATACGGTCTTATTATTGTTGACTCTATCGACAACTACTATTTGTCTGCCGACAATTTTAAAATCAAATTGTGTACCGTCAAATATACCTGAAAGGCATTTTTCAAGTGCAACATTTTCGTAATTTACCGAAATCCTGCCAAGCTTGTTGATTTGTTCCGTCTTATAAAAGAATTCGGAATTATCTACTTTAATCTTGCATAATCCAAAATAAAGTTGTACCTTTGCATTATAAAAAGCAAAGAGATATGACATACTTTGAGTTTACAAAGAGATTCCCAGACGAGAACAGCGCGATAGATTTCATCGTTGCGACCAAGTATAAGGACGGTTATGTTTGTCCGAAATGCGGAAGCATACACAAAGGAATATATCATCAGAAGTACAATCATCGTTTCATGTATTGCAACAACTGCAAGAGCGAGTTTTCCGCATTGAAGGGTACGATATTCGAGAACACGCACCTTGACTTGCGCATGTGGCTGTATGCCATGAATCTCGTTCTTGTTTCCCGAAAAGGAATATCCGCTTTGCAGTTGAAAAGGGAATTGGGTATGGGTTCTTATCAGTCTGCATGGCGTATGCTTCAGCAGATACGCAAGGCGATGGAGAAAGAGGAATACAAGGAAACATTCGAGGCTGTTGTGGAGATTGACGAGACCTATGTAGGCGGCAAGCCTCGCAAGAACAATGACCATTCGGACGATGAAGACAACAAGCCGAAAAGAGGACGCGGAACATCGAAAACACCTGTAATCGGTGTAAAGGAACGCAACACGGGCAAGGTTCATGCAGTTGTCGCAAATTACAATGATGAGGGCAAACAATTGAGTGGCAAACAACTTTTCGCAGTTCTCAAAAAAGTATGCAAGGGCAACAATACCGTTATGACAGACCAGTTCTCAGGGTATAACATTCTCGACAAAGAAAACGAGTGCAACTTTGTCCGTCTTAAAATAGACCATACCGTAACATACTCACTCGGAGACGGAATACACACCAACGGAATAGAAAGTTTTTGGGCGATACTCAAACGAGGTGTATATGGAGTGTTCCATAACGTATCAGTCAAGTATATGCAGAAGTATGTGACGGAGTTCTGCTACCGTCTTAACCACAGGGATAATAATGAGGCTTTTACCTCACTTGTTGAACTCGCAATAGCATAATAGTATGAATAACAATAATTTACAAATAGTGGGGGGGGTAAAAGTGAGACTATTACTGAAAACATATTTAGAGAGTTTTACGGGAACGGAGCATTCATGGAAAAATCTGCCATACCTTCCCATTATGGGTTCAAGTCAAAGAAAAGGACTGGCTCTAAAGGTTATCCCGATTTCTTTAGAGATAATGAGGATGAGGATTTTGTGATTATTGTAGAGGCGAAAGCGGATGATTTTAATGCGGCTTGTGAGGAAGTTAAATTTTACGCTCTCAATAATACTATTTCCAAGGACATAATTACCATACCAATATCCGGTCAATCAAATAACACCTATCGTTCCGAGCTATTTCTGCTGACTGAAAACAAAGACTATATAAAACTTGAAACTGACGGGAAACTTTTACCAATAAAAGATATTGTAAAGTTGTATCGAAAGACAAAGTTCGGAGATACGATTTCTACTGAATCCCTAAAATCAACACTAAAACAGCTTAATAAAGACTTTCATAGCCATAGTATAAAAGACACGGAAAGGAGCCTCTTCTTTGCAGGACTTATGATTGCATTGAAAGATGACACTTTCTCCAAAACCTATGAATCCATTCAACAGCCAACGAAAGAAGAACAAGAGAATGCAGCCTATAAGTTAATCGAAGCACATAATCTAAATTCCGCAATATTAGATGCGATAGTACGGCAAATATCAAACAAAGTCAATAACCTTTCTAAAGAATATAATTGGAAAGACAGGTTTTCATTCATCAAAAATATAGACTTTCCATTGCAGGAGTATAAATCTATTATTTCTAAAATAGAAGATAAGATTTTCAAGCCATTCCGAATGGATGAGAAGCAGGACATTTTGGGAAGGGCTTACAAAATATTCCTATCAAAAGCCGGCAAAATTGATAACAAGAACATAATACTGACTCCTGACCATATCAAAAATTTGATGGTAGATTTAGCACGGTTAAACTTGGAAGATGTGGTTTTGGACACTTGCACCGGTAGCGGTGGATTCCTTATGGAATCAATGGAAAAAATGATAGCTCAAGCGCAAAATAATATAGATACAATAAAACGTATAAAGGAACACAAGCTGATTGGTTTTGAAATAGACCCTACTCTGTTTGCGTTAGCTTGTTCTAATATGTTCCTACACGGTGATGGTAGAACAAATCTAATATTTGGAAGTAGCATAACGGATACTGAAAGCGATATATATAAGGGAATAAAGAAATTAAAGCCTAACAAATGTATAATCAATCCCCCTTATGAAAACAATCTTCCGATATTGTTTGTAAAGCAAGCATTGGATTATATTGAATCCAATGGAACATTGATAGTAATTATGCCTACTCCTACTCTTAATCGGAATATAGGAGGCTTAACTGACGACATACTACATATCGCAAAGTTGGATTTTGTAATAAAAATGCCAAATAATCTGTTCTCGGAACAAGGAAGAACGGTTAATACTTCTATTTTTGGATTTACAAAGACCCCACATAACAAACTCGATAAGGTTATCTTCTACAATATGGATGATGACGGTTTTGTAAGTGTTCAACATAAAGGAAGAATTGACATAAATGGAAAGTGGAAAGAAATACGGAACAACGTAATTGACTGCATTAAGTATTCAGGAGATGGCGAAGTAGATTCCGATTACGAAAAGAGAGCTTTATATGATGGTGATATTCTTAATTGTTATGGGATTAGGAGAAAAAATACCATCAACGGCAACCGGCTTATAAAATTAGGCGAACTGTTCGATGCGGAAAAAGGTACTTTGGCAAGTGAGAAAAACATTGATGGTCAGTATGATTTCGTTACTGCATCAGAAGAATGGAAAAGCCATTGTTCCTACGATATGGACTGTGAGGCAATAGTTTATGCGGTACAGGCTTCAGGGTCATTGGGAAGAAGTCACTATGTAAACGGGAAATTCATCGCAAGTAATCTGTGTTTGGTGCTTACACCTAAATTCAATTCGGAATATCCAATAAATGTATGCTTTTATAGCATATATCTTAATTCCATAAGAAAACAAATAGTAAGGGAACTATCAGATGGAACATCAAAACTTACAATTTCAAAACGGGATTTACTGAACTATTATGTAGAATACTTCCCAATAGGCATACAAAATGAGATTGTTAGGAGTTATGATGATGTG